>DDBL01000138.1:12188-39611 GCA_002333425.1 Leptospiraceae bacterium UBA2033 | reverse complement strand
CGCAAATTCAGAAAATTCTTTTGATTCTATTCGAGAAAAGAAAAATCCAATTTATTAAAATTCACGAGGACATTGTTAATGCACACTTTGACTCTATTCTACAAACCTGTGCGACTTGACAAAGTCGCACTAAGTTTTCCATTCATATCAAAAACACCCTGAAAACTAGAAAGTATTAATCTGGATTTTTGTTTAGGTAGTAGCAGTGTAAATTCTTCGCTGATCATTTGGTTGCTTTTTGTTACTATGTCTATTGACTTTTCTAACTTTTTAAAATCTTTTTCAGAAACTATATTTCGGACAAACTCTTTCGTAACCGCAATACCACAAGGAACTTCTAGAATTTCTCGAAGTGAATTGGAACAATGGAAAATTTCATCCTCAAAAGAAAATTCCCAAAATCCATGTGTTTCGTTTTGATTTTTCTTTTCGGAAAAATAAATTCGTTTTTTGGTTTGGGCTTGGTTGAAGTTTACTATTGTAGGTTCCATTGCACTCATGGTTTTGTCCTCTAAATTGAATTAAGTAGAATCTGTATACATTGACTAAAAAATATTTTTAAATTAATTAAGTGTTTTTGCTTGCTATAGATCGTGGATAATGCTGGTTTTTTCCGGGAGGGTTTAATGGGGCGTAATCTCAACTAGTAACTTTACATTATCCTTTACTATGGAATTTTGGATAGTCACTCGATTTGGTTGACGATATACGCCTTAGTATTTATGGAGAAAGAATGAACCAAAGTAAAATCCTAATCGTAGACGATGATATATCTTTACTCTCTACATTGGAAACTTGTCTTTCTGAGTTTGGATTTTATGTGGTTACTTGCTCTAATCCGCTAGATGTTGTGGGGATAATAGCGAAAAATAATTTTGACTTAATTTTTTTAGACATCCAAATGAGTCCGATTGATGGATTTACTGTTTTAACTGAAATTAAAAAACTATCGCCCGATATTCCCGTCATTATAATCTCAGGCTCCGAAGAATTTGACTTTGCACTGAGAGCAGTTGAAATGGGAGCCTATCATATTTTGCAAAAACCTATGGAGCTAAAAGAACTTATCTTTTTTACAAAAAAAGCAATCGAATACCAACAAATCAAATTTGAATTAAAAAAAATAAAAGACAAATTCAAATACATCACAACGCCAGAAAATATCATAACGCAAAACAGGGATTTACTCGAAGTCATTGAACTAGCTGAAACGGTTGCAGATAGTGACATCAGTATTCTAATTCGCGGAGAAAGTGGAACAGGAAAAGAACTTATGGCTGAGTTTATCCACGAAAAAAGTTCTCGTAAAAATAAACCTCTAATCAAAGTAAACTGTGCTGCAATTCCCGAAGGACTTTTAGAAAGTGAACTTTTTGGTCATGTAAAAGGGGCATTTACTGGAGCTAGTAAAGATAGGAAAGGCAGATTTGAATTAGCCGATGGAGGAACTTTATTTTTAGATGAAGTAGGGGAAATGCCAACTGCATTTCAAGCAAAACTTCTTCGAGTTCTACAGTCTGGTCAATTTGAAAGTGTGGGTGATTCCAAAACCAAAAAAGTAAACGTTAGGATCATATCAGCAACCAATGTAAATATCGAAGCTGGAATCGAAGAAAAAACCTTTCGAGAAGATTTGTTTTATCGTTTAAATGGGGTTACGATTCCTATACCTCCACTTAGAGAAAGACCAGAAGACATTGAATTACTAGTGAAACATTTTATCGAAAAATTTTCTAAAAATAAACACTTCTCTATTACTGACGAAGCTTTGTTACTTTTAAAAAATCATTCTTGGCGTGGAAATGTTCGTGAGTTGGAAAACACAATTCATAGAGTAGTATTATTAGCGAAAGATGCTATTGTGGATACTCTCCATTTACCTCCTGAAATTAAAACTACAAACAATCGTTCGAGTGACTCCCTTTTGTCTTTAGAAAAACTAAAAGAGTTACATATCAAAAAAGTTTTGGAAGCAACCTCCGACTTCAAAGAAACCGCACGTATTTTAAAAATTGACCTCGCCACTCTCTGGAGAAAAAGAAAAAAGTATTCTATCTAAATTGAATCTTGCAATTCTGAAATTGAATTTTGCAATCGAAATTCATTTCAATTATGTCTAAACGCGCTTAGAACGGCTTATACTAGCTATCCACTACATGGTACATACTTTGCAATGTGTAGTGTGATGAAACAATTACAAAATTTTACGGACGAAGAGTTTGATGAGGAAGACGAAGAAGATACGCTTAACGGGCGTTATCTCATCTTCTCCATCGAAACTAGGCACTATGGAATTGAAATCCAACATATCACAGAAATTGTAGGTTTACAGACAATTACCGAAGTTCCCGATATGCCCGATTTCATAAAAGGCGTTATCAATTTACGTGGAAAAATTATTCCTCTAATTGATATGAGAACTCGTTTTAAACTTCCTGAGATTGCATACACTGACAAAACCTCTGTGATCATTTTACGAATGCAAACCCAATATGTGGGGCTAATCGTAGATATGGTACGCGAAGTAATTAAAATAGGCGAAGACCAAATGGAAGAGGCTCCAAGATTTGGCGACCGAGAAAAAAACCGATTTGTAAAAGCATTGGCAAAAGTGAAAGAAGAAGTTAAAGTTCTACTCGAAGTAGAAAAACTTTTAGCAGAAGGCGAAATTGCGACCTTAGAGCCTGTATTACAAGAAACATAAATTTATAAAAATTGAGGATAACAAAGTGAGTGTAAAAGCAAAATTAATTTTAGGATTTTCTATATTAGTCATATTTATTACCATTGGAGTATTTACAGGAATTTTTGCATTAAAGACCTTTAATGATAAATTGGGGCAAATCGTGACTATCCACGCAGTAAAAGTAAAAGCTTCCCAAAATATGGGACGGATAATATTATGGTTGGCTCGAAATGAAAAAAATGCAATCTTAGATACAGAGATTGAAGAAATGAACAAACGTTATGAACTTAGAAAACAAAAGTTACCAGAAATGGATGCTAATTTTTCTACGATAACGAAAGTAATGGATGAACAAGGACAAGAGAGGCTAAAAAATCTCAAAAGTTTCTACGATGAATATTTAGGAATCAGTGAAAAAGTTTTTGCGTTAACTTTAAAAAATCAAAATAATGAAGCTAGGCTTTTATCGGCAGGAGCAGCTAGGCAAGCAGCTAATAAATTTGAAGAAACTTTAGATGCAATTACCAAAAGAGCAGTTGAGGATATGGATAAAGAGAATCAACTCACCACCGAATACTACCAGTCTACAATGTTTTTTTTAATTGCTTTATTGGTATTTTCCGTTGCGGCTTCAGTGGGAATGGCGATTTGGATAATTGTAACGATTAACAAAGCATTAAACTCTGCAGTAGAAATTGCGTCGTCTGTTTCTTCCGCATCACAACAAGTATCCTCTACTTCTCAATCTCTGAGTGAAGGAGCAAGTGAACAGGCTGCATCCATCGAAGAAATCAGTGCATCTATTGAAGAAATGTCTTCTTCTGTTTTGCAAAATTCTAACGCCGCCGAAGAAACCAATCGTATCGCAAATGTCTCTGTTGAAGAAGCAACTCGTGGAAAAGGCTCTGTCATGAAGACGCTTGACGCAAGTGAAACTAGTATTCACCAAATCATTTATAATCTATGTAATATTGCAATTTATGCGATGAAGAAAAAAGAAATTGGTAATCTCTCTGTTCGCTTAGATAAAGTTTTAATTTTAGAAGAGATGAAAGATTTTATTCATTCATCTGAGTTTCAGTATGTTTATCAAATTATTGTTCGAGATGATGGAGTTGGAATTAAACAAACCTATTTAGATAAAATCTTTGAACCATTTTTTTCTACCAAACAAAATGATGGTGGAACGGGGCTTGGTCTTGCCAGCGTGTATGGAATCATTCAAAGTTTAAAAGGAAATATTTCTGTAGTTAGCAAAGAAAATGTTGGGACAAGGTTTACTATCTGTTTGCCCTGTGATTAGTTTTTGAATTAATAAATTATGTAAGTTTAAAACTTTCTACTGATTTTTTCATTGCATTTGTTTTTTCTGTCATTGACTCGAAACTAACATTCATCTCTTGTACTTCACTTAGAAAGTATTTTGTTCCTTTTAGAAGATCAATTATATTGAGAGAAACCTCTTGTATGCTCTTAGATTGTTTTGTGCTTTTTTCTTGCAAAGTGGAGATAATCTCTTTTACCCGCTTGGAATTAGAAATGATTTCGTTTATGGATTGATTTACCTGGCTTGTAAAAACTAGTCCCTGGTTCATATTTTCGTTACTTTTATTTACCATACCAACGGCTAATTTTGCTTTTTGGTTTATTTCTTTTAATTTTCCAGAAATTAAATGTGTTGATCTAGTTGTCATTTCTGCTAGTTTCCCAATTTCTTGTGCTACCACAGAAAATCCTTTTCCTTCTTCGCCAGCTCTTGCCGCTTCGATGGACGCATTTAAGGAAAGTAGGCTTGTTTGTTTTGCTACGCTATTGATAGAACTTATTATATCATCTATTTGGTTACTTTCTTTTTCTAACTCTAGGATGATTGTTCTTGAGTTTTCCATGATTTGACTAATTGATTTAATTTTATCGATTGTTTTATTTATAATTTCTCCACCTTTTAACGCTAACTCAGCATTAGCCTCTGATTCTTTGGCACCAGATTGGATAATATTAAAATCCTCTGCGGTATCACTCTTGATTTTTTCTACAAAACTTTCGATTTGATTTACACCGGCACTTTGGTGGTTTAATTCCGAGGATAGGGCGCGAACTGATTCGATCATTTCATCAACTGAAGTTGTCACATAATTCATATTATGCTCTAAATCATGAAAGGAATTTGTCAGAATTTGAATTGCTTTGTTGTAGCCGGAGTAGAGTTTTTGTATGTTTGGATCTGTATTCGTTTCGGTTATCTTGGTAGTTAAGTTTCCTTCAGCTAGTAATTCGATAGAAGTCAGCATTGTATTTACGCTTCTTCCTAGATAATCGTTGTAAGCCGCTCTTGCAGTTCGTTCGTCATCAAAACTTTTAACGTAGTAATAAATTGCAAGTAGTGTTAGAAGAGATACAGTGAAAACATTCATTCCATAAAAAAATACGATAGCTCCTTCTGATGGATTTTCGAGAGCCATAGATTTAATATTTCCATCACAGACTAGAGAAAAAATTAAAAGAAAAAAATAAAGAGCACCCCAAGATAGATAGGATTTTTTATTCTGAATCATCATGGAGGCAAATGGAGCCATTAGTGACCAAAGCATAACAATTCCTGAGTTGTGAAATCCGCCAAGTGCCCACTGCAACAGAGTTGGGATGATTAGAATCATAAAGAGTTGCATATAGAGTAATAGTTTGTAAAAGTTAAAAAGTTTATAAGCTATTAAAGATGCTCCAACAGAAACTGCAAAAATAAGAGGCAAATACATGGCTTTGTATAAACCAAAGAAAGCATATACGCCCGCCCAACCAAAACCAGCAACAGTGCATGTTGAACTAATTATAACTAATGCAAGAACTTTCCCTTTATCCATACTGTGATCGATCATTTTCCCTCAGTGTGATGCAATATCATTAACTTAATGAAATTAGTATTCTACTCTTATTTTCTAATTTATTGTTTGCTTACATTACTGTAAATGCAAGCTGTATTTTCGAATACGATATTGAATTTTGCAAATGCGTTAAATCGTAACTACTCAGCATAAGTTATTGCCACNNTCTCTGTGTCTCTGTGGCAAACCACACGGAGTAGTTACGTTAAATCAATAAAGTAGGTTTTTTTTTCTTGTAAATAAATTAATGCTAATTATAAATACCCTAACTTATGAGATTCTTTTTTGTATTCATTCTATTTTTCTTCCAAAGTTTTTTATTTGCAGAAGAAATAGTGAAACTGACTAATAAAAAAGGTATCTACAATGTAACGTCCTATCTGGACATTTTAGAAGATAAAGACAAGTCACTTACTCTAAGTACGATCATCAACTCTGAGAAAAATCTTTTTTTTAAACCTATAGACGATAACACGGTGAATCTTGGGTATACTCGTTCTGCTTATTGGTTTCGTCTAAAGTTATTTAATAAAAATCGTTCTAAACCAACTCTTCTAGAAATTCCCTGGCCTCATATTGATAGTCTCGATGTTTATATGTTAAGCAACAAGAACAACGGAGATGAAGAAGCGGATGACGTTTTCATTTCCTATAATAGCGGGCGACTGATTCCCTATAACAAACGAAGTTATGAACATAGGAATTTTATATTCAAACTTCCTAATATTCCAAACGGGGATGAGTTGGTGATTTACATGCGAGTTGTTTCCGATGAAACAATTCTATTTCCTGTGTTCCTTTATGATGAGATGAAGTTTTTTAAGAAAGACCAAAGTGAAGAGTTTGTTTTTGGAATTTACTATGGGGTTGTAATTATTATGTTTTTTTATAACCTCTTTATTTATCTTTCTTTGAGAGATAAAAACTACTTTATCTATCTTTTTTATGTGATTGCTCTGGGTTTATACCAACTTTCTATGAATGGGATCATTTATTCCTATTGGCCTAATTCTCCTGCATGGAATAAGATGTTTCTTCCGCTTTCGTCTGCCATATTACAATTTGTACTTATTATTCTATTTAAAAATCTTTTGAATATTGAAGAAAGATATAATTGGGAAAGGAAGACTCTTTTTATCCTTACCGTACTTAGTTTTATTTCTATCATTCTTGTGGTTACTATTGATTATGCTACAATTATTGTTCCGATGAATGTATTAGGTTTTATCTACATGATTACCTCTATTCTAATTGTAGTAAGAGCGGTGGTTCATGGAAATCGGACTGCTATATTCTTTTTGATTACGTGGATTACTTTTTTGGCTGGTGGAATTATTCTGACTCTTCGTAACTTTAATATTCTACCACAAAACTTTTTTACTACCTATAGTTTGCAAATAGGAAGTACGATAGAAATGTTACTTTTATCTCTAGCATTAACTGATAGAATTAACACAATGAAAAAGGAACTTGTTGTTTTGAATACTAAGTTAGAGGAAAAAGTCGAAGAGCGCACAAGAGAACTTAGCCGCGTACTTGGAATGTTGCAAGCCAAGGAATTGACTATCGACTCTGAGTTAGATCTTGCTTCGGATCTCCAAAAATGTATTTTTCCTTCCACCGATCTTCCTTATCCCCATATTAAGTTTGTGGGTTATTATGATTATCTGATGAAGGTTGGTGGTGACTTTTACGATATTGTTCCTCTACAAAATAATTCGATTGGTATTTTGATTGCCGATGTATCTGGTCATGGAATTCCTGCAGCACTTTTATCTACCATGTACAAAATCAGTTTTATGAATGCTTCTCGTAGAACTAGTTCTCCAGTTAAAATTTTCCAAGAAGTGAATAAAAGTATTTCTAGTATTATGAATACTCACGATTATCTGACAGCTCTGATCATTGTAATTGAACAGGGCGGTAGAATACGGTTTAGCTCTGCCGCACATCGTCCTGCATTTTTGTTTAGAAAAAAATCTAAGAAGATAGAGACTCTTTCTACCAAAGGACTTTTTATTGGAATGCTAAGTTATGCAAGTGATACATTTGAAGAAAAAGAAAGTCGCATTGATGTAGGAGATAGGATTTTACTTTTTACAGATGGAATTATAGATGCATTCAATGAAAAAGAAGAGCGATGGAGCTCAGATGAATTACAAGAAGTATTTGCACAATCCAATTCACTTCCACTCGAAGAAGCTTTAGAATTTATCAAATCAGAATGGGTAAAATTTAGAGGCACAAAAAAAATCAACGATGACTCAACGCTGCTTTTGGTAGAATATACTAACGGTGGTAAATAAACTAACGTTAAGCTAGAATAAAATATTCCTTTTTTCTTTCTAGCGCCGAAGCGGCTAATTTCTGGTGATTTAATACTGCCCCATATTTTCAACTCGAAACACTTGGTCTTTTTCAACTTGATTGGTGGATTCACTATAGCGCACAATAAAGAATTGCCCTTCATCGTTTTGAGTAAGGAGTAAAGGTTTACCATAAACTTTATGTTCGGCATTTAACTTTTCTAGTGTATCATCGCTTTTTATTTTACACCCTCAACAACAAGAATCTCTTCCTTAGTCAGGTCATACAGCTTGTAAACTGCTTGATTAATGTTATCCTCTGCACGTTCGATTCTTCCTTTGATTTCCTCAATCTTCGTATGGAGTTTAATCGTCTGTAACTCCTCGTTTAACTTTAAAAGTAAATCTACATTCTTTACAATTTCATCATGGATTTGAAGGTCAGTTTTGTTTTTGGGATCGATGGTTTTGATTGGTAGCACTGCAATATGCCCTCTCTTAACTTGTGCTAAAGCCTCTCCTTTTTCTGGATTGATAATATTTTGATAATACCAATTCATAAATTTTGAGTTTATCAATCCCAGAATAAATCGGAGGTTAATACTAGGTAACTTATGAACAATCGTATAAAGATTATCTCTAACGATGAACTGTCTTGTATCGAGAGTAGCACTCAAGTGGTCACTTGTCTGACGGATAATTATTTTTTCTTTAGCATCGTATTCAGCAGAGTAGCGAGGTTCTGCAAGCCAGTCACCAAATTTTATGAAATAATTATTATCCCAATTTATTTGATAGCGATTCATCAGACTTCCTCTTAAAAGAGGTTTGAATAATTTGGTAACTTTCTTTTCTGCTACAAATAATTTTTCATTAACTACTGCTCTTGTTTGAGGTGGATTGCCTTTTCCAACTTGAAATGGTTTTGTTCCTTGTGTGATTTTACATATCGTGTCAAGAATGGGGAGAGATGAAAGCTTTATTTTTATTGAATGATTTTTGGGATTATCAAAAATATTTACTGGTGAACCATTTGCATCAATCCAATTTTGTTGTTTAATTTTACTTTCTACTTTTTCGTTTTGCTTGTTGTATATCTCAATTTTAATGTTGTGTGTCTTTCGTGGTTTTGTATTTCTGAAAATCATTATTTCTGTATCAACGACTGCTTGAGAGAACACGGGATTTTTAAAATGAACTATGTTTGTAATTTCTGTCTTTGAAAAAAGATGACTACGAATTTTAGACGTATTCAAATTTAGCAACCAAGTATTTGGAATGATAAAGCCTAATAGCCCATTATCCCTCAAAACTTCAAATGATTTTTCAATAAAAATAAAATAACTGTCAAGCTGGTAATCTTGCAATTTATATTTTTGTAAAAAGTAATTTGTTTCAATCGATGCAAAACTTGCCCCATAAGGCGGATTCCCAATCACAGCATCAAATCCACCGGTTACTGAGCCTGTCGAAGGATTGAATACTTGCGGAAACGCTGATTGCCAATGAAAGGGTTTAATTTTTTTATCACCGCCGAAGTCGAGTTCGTTGTCATAAAAATCTGTGTCTATTAGAGAGTTGCCGCTCTTGATATTGTCGTCGAGTGAGGGTAATACGCGTTCGTTGAAGAGACGGAGTTGGTTGTTGATACTTGCTTCTGTTTCCCCTTCCATGCACTTCAAAAGTAAACTGAGTTTTGTTACTTCGACTGCATTTACGTCAATGTCTACACCGTGAATATTATTCAATAGAATGCGCCTCTTTTCTCCTGTGGTTAGATCTCCCTGTGGCGTGAGAGGAGAATTTTTTAGAGTCCAAGACTTTTTGTTTTTGGCATAATAGTTTTTATGCCAGTCGAGCAAATATTGAAAAGCCCCAATAAGAAAACTTCCCGACCCACATGCAGGATCTACTACTTTTATTTTCTCGATTTCCTTTGGAGTTTTGCCCTCTATGAGTTTACCAACTGTTTGCTTTACGATATACTCTACGATGTATTCAGGGGTATAATAGACACCACCCGCCTTACGGACTTCTGGTTTTTCTTCTATCCAAATCCCCCTCTTTCCCCCTTTTGAAAAGGGGGACAAAGGGGGATTAATCTTGATTTGTTTGCCCAGAAATTGTTCATAAGCAGAACCCAGAATTTCAACGGATAATACTGAGAATTCGTAAGGACATTCGGGATAGTAAAGCTCCGTAAGAATTGCTTTTACGACTTTATTGTCTACTTTTAGTTTTGTAGAAATTCTATCTTTCTTAAAATCAAAAATACCGGAGTTGTATTTATCATCCGCTTTCATATACAACTTGACTAGATTCGTATAATACTCGTTATCCGTTGGCGTACGTTTACTTGAAGAGGCAGGTTGCAAACCTGACCCTACAGCGGATAATAACGTTCCATATTCTTCAACTGCTCTATCTTCGGCAATGCGAAGAAAGATAATTCGATCAATAAACTGTTGAACGGCAAAATTGATTTCATCTTCATCTAGTTCTAAATTTGTCTTACTGATATTAGCCGCAAGGCTAGTACGCCAAGTGTCTAGAGAGTTTAGAAATTCTTTATCTACAGTAGTTGTACCTTTTTTATTTGTGTCGCTTTTTATAAAAGTATCGAAGCTACCTTGGATGACTTTTTCTTTGCTAAATGTATTCCAAAGAAAATCGAATTCAGAAATGTATTCTTTAAACGTGATATATTTGATACGGGCTACGGATGCTTTGTCGGTAGAATTTGGTTTTTTCGTGCAGTCATAAACAGCAAACTCTTCAAAGTCCGTGATGATAGAAATTGCAAGTTTTGCACTCCATCCATAACGACGAACTTGGTAAGCTGGAAGTATATCATCCTTAACCACAATGCTAGGTTTCTTCGCTTCAACGAAGAACAGGCGTTTGCCGCCAGCCAATCGAAAGGAATAATCAGGAGCTTTCGTAGCACCGCCGACTTTGATTTTATCTTCATGGATAACTTCTCTGTAACTTTCAGCTGCTCCCTGTTCGTTATCCATATCCCAACCGAGAGCTTTAAAGAAAGGATCAATAAAATCTCTACGTGTGAGAGTTTCATTGTAATCTGATTTTTTGTAAGAATCAATCTGCTCATCAAATCTTCTGACTAATTCGGTTATTTTTACAAGTGCTTCTTCTTTTGTATACATCTTACCTCTAACTTCGTTACTACATCACAATTCCCAAACAAAATATTAAGTCCAATGCCACAAAATTATTGTTAACCGTAATTGTCTGGCACAGTTGTTCCTTTGTTTCAAACATTTCTAATAGATTCAGGTAATGACAAGCAAATAATATCATTGACATTGCATCAATAAAAAAGTATCTTTGAGGTGGAGAATTAAAATGGATATTTATGATATGTATATTTATGTTATTGGTTACATTGGATTAGCATGTTGGATTCTTTTAGCGATTAAACTCGCAGTAAAAATTATTGCTAGAGATATGAAAAAAGAATTAAAAGAAAAATGAAAGATAACTTTTTGGATTCCATTTTATTTATCTTAGTTGTTGCCATTGCTGGACTGCTTTTTCAATTACTGTCTTTACACAAAGATTTCAAAGTATACGTAGATATATTTATTCAAGTGCTTTCCTTTGTTGGAGGCGTGCTTGCTATTTATGAATTCATTTTCAAAAACAAGAAACAATAAAACCCGCTATCGCAAAAAAAGAAATCACGTTACCGATAAAACAAATACATTCACAATCAAGGAATGCAATACACTAAAACAACCGGTGAAACACTAATCTTAGGATGCTTATACACTTTTTACGAACAGGACATTAGAACTAGACACAAATTTTTTCTTTAAAATAATGTTTTATCGTAATATTTTGTTTAGTTCAGCAAAGTATTCTTTGGTTTCGGATACATCGTTATGTCCTGCATTGGTAATCAAAAAGAATTTGTAATTTCCTTTAATTTTAGATTCAAGTTTACGTGCGTATTCTAATGGAATAATAATGTCCTCCGTTCCATGAAAAATATAAATCGGACATTTTACAAATTCTATTAAACTTTCTGAATCTAGTTTGTATTTCATAAGAAAAGTAGGTAAATACGGATAATGGTATTTAGCCACATCAGTAAAATTATTATAGGGAGTTTCCAAAATTAGCTTTTTAGGATTTTTTTCTTTTGCGAGGTAAATAGCAAGTCCAGTACCCAGCGATCTGCCGTAGAGTATAATTTTGGATTCCGCGTATCTTTCTTTCGTATAATCATAGGCATAGAGTGCATCTTTTAGTAGGTCTTCTTGGGATTGAATTTTCCCTGTACTTTTTCCGTAACCTCGATAATCATAAATAATCAAATCATAATTTCGAGATAAAAAGTCTTCTGCGATCCCACCCCAACCTGCTAAGTTTCCGCCGTTTCCGTGAAAATATAAAACAACTCCCTTTGATTCTTTTGCTTTAAAGTGAAGTGCATTGATTGTTGTATTTTCCTCTATTTGCCAATTCAACTCTTCAAAGTCGAATGGAAAAGAATAAGAGTAATTTTGCGCTAATGGGTAAGGTCTAAAAATTAAAGTTTCTTGGTTGGTGTATAGAACTGATAGGATGATTATAAGAAGTGTAGGAAGGATAATCATGCTTATCTTCATGAGAGTTTTAGAGGAGATGGTTACGTTTACTTATAAATTGGTTATTGAAAGGAATCTCGATTCTTGCAAATGTTAAACCGTTTTTGGTGCCGATTCTAAATAATGAAGGATCTAAGTTTTCCGCTTTAAGTAGAATTAAACTTAGCACAAGCCCAAGTCCTTCTCCTTCAGTGGAATCAGAATTGTCCATGTAGTAACTCATTAAATCGTCATACTTATCGCCTAACGCTAGTTTTTCTCTGATTCTCGCTTCTTCAGCAGGTAGAAGTTGAGTGTTATTTAAGACCTCTATTTCTAATCCAGAGCTATCGTATGTAAACTTTACACGTACATAAATATTTCGTTCTTTGTTTTTCGCGCCGGACTGTCGTAGGTTGGATTTGTTAATATCTTTTTTAAATTGGATCATACCTTTTGCGTAGTCATCTGGGTTGTCGATGTTGATAGAGTTTTCTATAAAAAAAAGCTTTTTAGAATTTGCTTTAAGTCCGTTCAAAATGGATTCAAATAATACATTATAAACTGTGTTGACTAAACCTGATTTTTCATATTGATCTAAAATACTTTTTAGACCAAATTTTATAATTTCTTCAATTTCGGGGGAAAACGAATAGACTATGACAACAAGTCCTTTTTTGTTTTTGACTTGTTTTTCAATAGAGACTTTTTCTTTTTCTTCATTTAATTTATCATCTTCATAAATGAAGTAGAAGTCGCTTTCGTTAATTGGTTCCATAAAATTGTCGGGTTCTTCTTATCTATTTAAAATTTAAACAAGCCTGAACTGCTTCTTCTTCTGTAGAAAAAAGCTGTGCGTTTGTATTTTTGATGGAGACTTTGATAATATTTTCAACGGCGCTTACACAAGAACAAATATGGATTATGCCACTATGTTTGTAGAGACTAACTAAAGAGCGAAGTATAATTCCTACGCCTGATGAATCAATGAAGGGAACGGCTGCCAGATTAAATACAACTCTATATTTTTTTTCCTGAATGAGCTTTCCAATTGCTTCACTAATGGGCTCGATATCATACATCGTGATTTCACCCTGAATATCAATTACTGGTATAGATTGATTTTCCCTGATTGTTACATTCATCTTAAAACCCTTTTAATAAAAATTATCTGCATTTTCACATGTTTTGTGTAATAAAAGTAATTTTACTAGATTAAGTAAATCAAAATAATAAACGAAACCTAAAAAAAGAAAAATCAGAAAATTTCGTTTTAACCCTTGACCTACATTCAGCCAATAAACAATCTCTTAGGATTAAAAGGAACATAAACGTATGGAATTCCATTCAACACAGAGACGTCGTTTTATTGGACTGATTCTGGCTCCTATTATTCTATTAGTTACACTTATTTTGCCGCCGCCCGAAGGGATGAATTTGGACGCTTGGCGAACTGTTGGAGCTGGTTTGTTTATTGCGATATGGTGGGTGACGGAAGTGATTCCAATTCCAATCACTTCTTTATTGCCTTTACTTTTTTTTCCAATTTTAGGGATTGCAACTATGAAAGAGGTTACTACACCTTATTCGAATCCGTTGGTATTTTTATTTTTAGGTGGATTCATAATCGCAATGGCAATGGAGAAATGGAATTTGCACAAAAGAATTGCTCTAAGGGTAATTCTTTTTACAGGAACTAAACCAAGACGAATTATACTTGGATTTATGATTTCTACTATGTTCATTAGTATGTGGGTTAATAATACTTCTACCACAGTCATGATGGTTCCAATTGCAATTTCTGTAATTGATCTTGTGCGTTCCAAAGTAAAAGAATCTGAAAAGGAAAATGTAAAAAACTTTTCTATTTGTATAATGCTTTCTATTGCTTATGGTGCAAGTATCGGTGGACTTGGGACTTTAATTGGGACTACGCCAAATGCATTTATGGTTGGATTTTTAGCACAGACTTATAAAATCGAAATGAGTTTCGTTAAATGGATGTTAGTCGGTGTTCCTGTTGTTATCTTATCTATTCCTGTTTTATATTTTATGTTGACCTATATTGTTTTTCCTGTTCGACTAAAAGAAATTCAAGGTGAAAAAAATTTAATCCAAGTAGAATTGTTGAAGCTGGGTAATATTAGTTTGCCTGAAAAAGTAGTAGGAATTGTTTTTACAATCACTGCACTTCTTTGGGTTTGCCAACCTTTATTAGCCAAGGTAAAAGGTTTATCGTTATTAACCGATACTTCGATCGCGATGTTTGGTGCGATTTCTCTTTTTTTATATCCGATTCATTTTAAAGAATCAAAGTATATTTTGGATTGGGATTCTGTGAAAGGACTTCCTTGGGATGCACTTCTTTTATTTGGTGGTGGACTTAGTCTTGCTGCGATGATAGAAAAAACGGAATTGGCACAGTGGGTTGGGAGTAAAACTGTAATTTTCCAATCTCTTCCTTTTTTTCTAATCATACTAATCTGTGTAACTATGATTTTATTTTTGACTGAGTTAACTAGTAATTTGGCGACAGCAGCAGCTTTTATTCCTATCTTTGCGTCTATCGCTGTTAACCTCGGACAAAGCCCGCTCTTTTTAGTAGTCCCTGCCACTCTTGCTGCCAGTTGTGCTTTTATGTTACCTGTTGGAACTCCTCCTAATGCGATTGTATATGCAACACGGCTTGTCAGTATTCACAAGATGATTCGAGTTGGTTTGTGGTTAAATTTGATTTACATTTTTTTGATTACAGGAATTGTTCTTCTAATAGGAAAACCTTTGTTTGGAATNNAGTTTGATGATAAGTTTAATTGCGGGAGGTTTGGGGGCGCAGGTGGCTCCTAAACTAAAAGTGAAACAAATTTTTTTAGAATACAAAAGTCCAAACAAAACTATTGTGATTAAGGACACTTCGATTGTGGTAACAGAAAAGAAGGACGTATATGATAATCCAGTAAGTAGTATTCCATCCAGTTCTAAATTGGAAGAAAAAAATTATAGTCTTACTCGAAAAGAAGTGTATTATTTAATTAAACTCATTCAAGATACTAAGTTTTTTGAATTAGAAAAATTCTACGGTGCACCAGAGACAGAACGGTATTATCCGACAAGTATTTTCATTAAGATGCTTGGAAAAGAAAAAGAAGTTCTATATCGGAGTAATCCTTCGTTTACGGCTGCGCCTGACGCATTTAATCAATTAGAAAAATATCTAATCGCAATTAGGAAATAGATTTTTTTGAGAAAATTTAACTTAGTTATGCAAGGAACTTATCTCTAGTTTGTTTAAGCTAATAGGTTTTATTCGGGAGTTTGTAAAATGCGGTTAGGGATGAGTTATAAAATAAATGGATTCATATTTATCAGTGTTTTATCTATTACGATAGTCCTATCTGCTTATTTCTATCAACTTTTATCAAAAGAAAACCGCGAACATTCTATTCATACTTTAAAAACTTCTCATTATGCAGTTCATAGTATTTTGGATACAGAGGCATTATTAAAAATAAAACCAGGCTCATACAAAACAACCGAATACAAAAAAGAATGGGATAAAATCAATGATTTAGAAAAACAATTAGGATTAAAGTATGTGTATGTTTTGATTTTAAATGAAGCTAAACAACCTGTGTTTGTTTTTGATAGTGGGGATAACGCAGGAGTATTCAGTCTAAAAAATCACGATGAATTATTAAGTCGCAAATTTTCAGAATGGTCAAAAAATAAAGACAAAACTGATTTAATATTTCAAGATGAGATAATCTCCTATTATAGTGTTTATACGGACGCACCAAGAGAGGCTTATCTAGCTATTGAAAGTAAAGATTTTTCTTTAGCAAAAGAATATACCGATAAGTGGGGTACTTTTTTATCTGCTTTTTCGCCTATCGTTCATAATGGTCAAGTGATTGGTCTGGTTGGAGCTGACTACGAAATTTCCTACATAAAAAATTTGGAGAAGAGCACACTCTATGTTATCCTCTACATACTTTTATTTGCCTTTTTTTTAAATCTGATTATTGGTTTTTTAATCAGGCAAATATTCATTAGACCCATCTTGTCCCTAGCTGAGTCTTCTAAACAAATTGCGGAAGGAAATTTAAACACAAAGCTGAAAATTAGAGATAGTTTTTTTGAGGATGAAGTTAGTGATTTGTTTTTGAATTTTTCTTTTATGTCTTCTAAATTGTCAGAGAATTTTTCCCGAATTGAAAACTACTCCAAGGAAATAGAACGACTTAGCAAAACAAAAGATGAATTTTTAGCAAACCTATCTCACGAGTTAAAAACACCTCTTTCCATCGTATATGCGTATGCTGAAATGTTGCAAATGGATGAGTCCTATCCAGAAGAAGTAAAAGATTATTCACAGGAAATTTATACAAGTGCTCAAAAATTAAATGATTATGTGAGTGATGTAATTTTAGTTACAGACATTGAATCAAATGTTACATTAGAAAAATCTAATATATTTGTTCCTGACTTAATTTTAAGTTCTATCAAACAATTAAAGTCCTTCAGTGAAGCAAAAAAAATTCAATGGGAGTTAAACTTAAAAGAATACACACAAATTAGTTGTGACTCTATTCTTTTAGAAAAAGCTATCTTTGCAATTTCTAAAAATGCGATCATTTACAATAACATTGGTGGAAAAGTGATAATCGAAGTAGAAACAATTTCCTCTCAAGTTCAAATTAAAATAAAAGATACAGGAATAGGAATTGCCCAAGAGTTTCAAGAGAAAGTGTTTGAAAAATTCTTTCGTATAGATTCTAGTTTGACCTATGAAGTCAGTGGAGTCGGAGTAGGGCTTTTTATTGCAAAAAAAATAGTTGAACTTCATAAAGGAACTATCGAATTAAACTCTGCCCTAGGCGAAGGGGCAACTATAACCATCAAATTGCCAATGCTTCCTGATTCTTAACAGGATTATTTGGTTTGCTAATTAAGGATTTGCATTGAATTTGGTTAAATAGGAGTAATAGTTTATTTTATGGATAATGGAAAAAAGGGGCTTTTGGCTCTATCTGCATTTACAATTTTTTATGTTGCCTTTAGTATACCGGCATTAATCAATCAGTTTAAATCTAAAAGTTATATCGAAATCAATGGCAAAAAGTTTTCTGAATCTGATTTGGAAAAAGAAAAACCTGGTGTTTTTATGAAATTAAAAAAGGCATATGTAGATGGTTTAAAACAAGGATTTGAGCAATTTGCAAATGATAAAATTTTAGAATTAGAAGCAAAAGAAAAAAATATCAAACCAAACGAAGTTGTTTCAAAAGGAGTAGGTTCCTATTCTCCTAGCTCTACAGAAATCCAAGCTATTTACGAACAATACAAAGACCAATTTGGCGGTGCAAAATTAGAAACCGTACAAGACAGAATTGTAGGTTATCTAAAAAATCTCAAAGAACAAGAATACTACGGTGAACTCACTAAAAAGTACCGTGTTGATTTCTATATGGAAGAAGTAAAACAAGTAAGACAAAATGTTGCCGAAAAAGGAAACCCAACTCTCGGACCTGAGAATGCAAAAGTAACAGTTATCGAATTTTCTGATTTTGAATGTCCTTATTGCAAACGAAGCCAAACAACAACAAGACAATTACGTGAACAATACAAAGACAAAGTCCGTTGGGTATTTCGTGATTATCCGCTCCCTTTTCACCGCAATGCGATGTTCGCTCATATAGCGGCTAACTGTGCTATCGAACAAGGAAAGTATTGGGAATATTTTAACTTACTTTTTGACAATGCAGAAAATCTTGTAAAGGAAAATGTTATTTTACTCGCAGACAAAGCTGGACTTGATAAAACAAAGTTTAACGCGTGTTTGGCGGACTCAGGAAAAATTTCTGCAGAAATTGAAATGGATTTAGCAGATGGACAAGCAGTTGGAGTCAATGGAACTCCGGCATTTTTTATTAATGGAATTTTTGTAGAAGGTGCGCAACCAATCGGTGCGTTCCAAAAAATTATCGACGAAGAATTAAGCAAATAAGGAGAAGATATGAGCAAAACAGTAAAAGTAGCGGTAACAGGAGCGGCAGGACAAATAGGATATTCCCTATTATTTAGAATTGCATCTGGACAGATGTTTGGACCAGACACTGCTGTAGAATTACAATTATTAGAATTGGAAGCAGCACTTCCTGCACTAAAAGGTGTGGTAATGGAATTAGACGATTGTGCATTTCCACTTTTACAAAAAGTAACTGTTACCTCCGAATTAGATGTAGCGTTTAACGATGTAAACTGGGCACTTTTAGTAGGATCTGTTCCTAGAAAAGCGGGAATGGAAAGAGGAGATCTTTTAAAAATCAACGGTGGAATTTTCACAAAACAAGGTAAGTCTCTCGAAGCAAAAGCAAACAGTGACGTAAGAGTTTTAGTTGTGGGTAATCCTTGTAATACTAACTGCCTAATTGCTATGAACAATGCAAAAGGAATTCCTTCTAACAGATGGTTTGCTTTAACAAAGTTAGACGAAAACCGTGCAAAAACACAACTAGCGCAAAAAGCTGGTTATCCGGTATCGAAAGTAACCAACCTCGCAATCTGGGGAAACCATTCTGCAACACAATACCCTGATTTTTACAATGCAAAAATTGACGGAAAACCTGCGACTGATTTAATCAAAGACGAAGCTTGGTTAAAAGGCGACTTNNGACACAGTTGTTAATCTAACAACTCCTACAAAACCAGGTGATTGGTTTAGTGTAGCAGTTCATTCTGACGGAAGTTATGGTGTAGAAAAAGGATTAATCTTTGGTTATCCAATTTCTTCTGACGGAAAAGATTACAAAATCGTACAAGGTGTTCCACTCAATGATTTCGGCAAAGAAAAATTCAAAATCACACATGATGAATTAATCGGCGAAAGAAACGACGTAAAGGACATGCTGTAATAAAATGACCGCCAGTAGAGACGTTNNATGATATACTCTATACTAATCACAATTCTATTTATCGCATTTTTCCAATTAGCCCAAAAGTCGTTGGGATTTAGTTGGGGTTACTCTTCTATTGCCTCTGCGTTAAGAAACTCAATCGCTAATTGGAAAAATATTGGTTCCATCTACCTGTTAACTGCGTATGCTTTATTTATGTTACTTCCTTTATTTTGGGGAATTACTTTTTTTCTAAAGACTGATGCCAATGTAGTTGTAGTAATTCTTTCATTTTCATGGGTTTACAATTGGACAAAGTATATTTTTTTAAATGAAAAGTTAGAGAGATGACTACTGCACTTGCTTATAGAGACGAATTTTTAGACCACGAGACTGGTCATCACCCAGAGAATTACAAACGATTAACCTCTATTCTAGACAAATTAAAATCTAAATCCTATTTCAAAGATTTACTCCAACCAGAAATTCGAGAAGCTACCGAAGAAGAAATTTCTACCATTCACACTTTATCTTATATTAAAGACTTTCAAAAACGAGTAAAGTCCGGTGGCGGATACTTTGACGGGGATACTCCCTATTCACCTGGTTCCTACAAATCTGCGGCACTTGCAGTTGGTTCAGGAATTGTTTTAGCTGATACCATAATTGAAGGAAAGGCTAATAACGGCATTGCGCTTGTTCGCCCTCCCGGACATCATGCGGAAAAACATCATGCGATGGGTTTTTGTATGTTCAATAATGTAGCGGTTACTGCTAAATATCTCCAGTCGAGAGGAGTTGGGAAAGTTTTAATTCTAGACTGGGACGTTCACCATGGGAATGGAACGGAACACAGTTTTTATGAAGATGACTCTGTGTATTTTATTTCCACTCATCAATATCCCTTTTACCCAGGAACAGGTGCAGAGAAAGACAAAGGCTCTGGAAAAGGTTTGGGTTATAATCTAAATATTCCATTAGCTCGTGGAGCGTCTAATCAGGATTATCTGAACGTTTTTCAAGAAAAAGTAATTCCTGCCATAGACAAGTTTTTACCTGAATTTATTTTAATTTCGGCAGGTTTTGATGCTCATCGAGATGATCCGTTAGGCGGAATGGATTTGTCCACTTCTGCCTTTGAGCGGTTTACGGAGATTATCTCTCTTAAAGCAAAAGAAATTTGTAAAGGTAGAGTTATTTCTTTTTTAGAAGGTGGATATGATCTATTTGCTCTCGCTGACTCAGTAGAAGCACATATAGCGGTATTGAAGAGTTAAAATGAATAAAAAAATGTTAATCACAGGAGCATCGAGAGGAATCGGAAAAGCGATCGCTCTACATTTTGCTAAAAAAGGGTATGAATTAATTTTAGTGTCTCGGTCGGAAGATGACCTAAAATCTGTCACTTTAGAATGCAAACGACTTGGGGCAAAAACATATTATGTGCTTGCTGATTTGTCCAATGTATTAAAAGTCAAAGAAGTGATTGATGATATTCAAAAAACTTTTCCTAACATTTCAAATTTAATTCTCAATGCAGGAATTTCTACAAGCCTTACTTTTGAAGATAATTCTCTCGAAAATATTCAAAATGAGTTGAATATCAATTATCTTGCTCCTGTTACGATTATAAAGGAATACATTCCTGCTCTGAAAACTATTGGTGGTGGGAATATTATTTGCATTAGTTCTTTTTCTGCTCTAGTTCCTTTTCCGGGTAATTCTAGTTATGCGGCAAGTAAATCTGCACTTTATTCTCTTTGCACTAGCTTAAAAATTGAACTTGAGCCATATAATATTCATGTAGGTTGCGTATTACCTGGATCAACAAAGACCGACATGACAAAACAATTTCACGAAACTCCTTTTGTTCCATTTGATGATCCATCTGAAATCGCACAATGTGTGGAAGACTCTATTCAGAAAAAAGAAGCTGTTGTGATTCCGGGAATTCTATATAACGCCGCCGCCCTTACTTACAAACTATTTCCTAAGCCAGTTGATTTTTTAATGACTCTTGCGGCTAAGATTGTTTTACCGACGTTGAAGAAATAGTTTAACATAAATTCGGTATTAGAGATGTTTCACTTTGTCACCCCCGAAATCTTTTATCGGGGGTCTCTAGAACTACAGATTCCCGATATCGCTTGGCGGTTGCGGCGATAGCGGGTGGAATTTCGGGAATGACAACTTGAGTGGCTCCTTTGTATTATTCAAAATCCTTATACCGAACTCACGTTAGTTTACTCTCTAATTTTTCTTCCTCGGTCATATTCATATTTCAACAAAGCTTTTATTTTTCCACGTTTACAAATGACAAATGATTTGCGATATGCATAACATGAGCTTTTTCGTAATCAGATTTGGATAATTCCCCATAAGCAAAATGAATTTTGAGTTCTCCTGAGAAATTTTTGAAATCTTTTATTGCTTTGTAAAGTCTATCCATCGCTTCTTTCTCATTTCCTTGTTGCGGTATTTCAGTAGCGCCTGGAATTGGAGCGTTTAGATCATGACTCATATAACCACGACTAAAAAAGACGGTAGATGCGATTTTGCCAACCGATATACGAAATAGAGGATGTTTATTTTCAGGATAGCCAGTTAGCGAATACTCAATACTTTGCGCACAGTGATTTAGAATTTGAAACCAAGACCAATTTGTATTTGATATAATTTTTGTCGCAGTTTCCATTTTCTTTAACTCAGAAACTGTTTCGTCTAAATTATTAAATCGTAGTTTTTTGTCCATATCACTTTCCTCATTTTTACAAGCTGTGTTTGTAGTAGTAACATAAGTAGCCGCTAGAGCAATACTGGATTTTGCTAAAAATTCTTTTCTAGCTATTTTTTTCATTTCTCATCCTTTTGCTGGTTTTTTTGAGTAGGGTTTGAATTAATTTTGCTCCTTCATAAAGTCCTGTGTAAAGCAAAATACTTTTTTTGGCTACACTGAGATGCGGATTCTTTTTTTCTTCTACACTTAAATTCACATCATACCCTTCTGTGATTGTAAGGATTGTACGTTGTATGCTAAGCCCTATGATTTCGTTTAGGTTTTTTTTAGAGGAAACATCTTCATCTATTTGATTCATTTGGTTTAGTAAACCATTGATTTCTTTTTCATTATTTCCTTTTTTTTGAATTAGAGTATAAATTCTTTCTGCTAGTTCCTTACCCTTTTTTAAAGTTGCTGTAAACGTATTTAGTTCAAAAAGAATTGTCTCTGTTTCTCTTAAAAAAGATTCTAAATCAAAAAATAGATGCGAAGACATTTGAGCTAGATTTACAATTTCTTTTTTTACCGATTGGATTTGTAAAATTTTTTCATGAGGAATATTTTCAAAACTTTCCGCGAAATTTTTTTTGGGAACTCCGTTTATTTTGGCTCCTTTTTTTGAGAGGTTAATCCAGTTTCGCCCCTCAGCTCTATCGCCAAACCATTTTTGAAAGATTTGCATTTTTTCATTTGAGTGGTATTTTTCACCATCATAACCAACGGAGATTAATTTAGGTAGAGCGGATAATTGGTTGTAGTTATGTTTTTCTCTTTTAAAATAACGAGATTCTTTAAAGTTTAATCTTTCCTCTAAAATCGCTCCTTTACAATGCGCAAAACCACCTGTAAACGCTAAGTCTTGTCCTACAAAATAAACGTTAGACGCTCCCATAAGCTCTGCTAGACTAACTGCGTTTGTTGATACAGAGCCACCAAAAGGAATTTCACCAGGTTCAACACTAAGATGTTTGGTGTAAATCTGCAAAAGTGGAAATGGAGAGGATGTAAAAAATCCATTTTTAAATTTATCAGATAGTCTGAGAGTATGATAGCTAGAAGTAGGGTCAAATACGATATAGCCACTGCCATTGTAACCTTCTAGGTATGAACTATTGAGTGCTTGTGGGTCTACGCTAAATATTAAATCTGGATCTATTCCTGCACCGACTAATATATGTAAGGCGGTGTCGACTGCAATTAGGATGAATTTATCTCTATACTTTTTTAATTCGTCTAGATTTTCGTAAAGGCTTGGTCCTGCTCCTGATACTACAATAGGTAGATCTTTTGCGACTCCAAACAATCTTGACACAGGTGATAATAAATTGATTTCAGGGAAGTTCTGAATTAAATTTCTTGTCCAGATTTTTTCGAATCGACTTAGAGTTGCAATGTTTACATCTTTTTTCTGGAAGAACTTTTCACAGATATACTTACATTCAATATACTCTGATTCTTTCCAAGAAATACTAGGACGATGTGGAATGAATGTAACGGGTAATACTGATATTCCTTTAAAAGCATAAAATAATAAATCTTCAGCAAATGGTTTGAGTAGAATTTTTAATTGCCCTGATGATAAATGTTGTGAATAATCATGAATAGACAGAGCAGGTTTCAAAATTTCGGCATAACATTCCATCCAGATAACATGGATGTTTGGATGTGTTAATGTTTGTGCTATAATATACCCAAGACCTGCACCAAAGAAAATATAAACTTTTTGTTCATCTGATTTTTTAAGTCCGTCGAGTAAACGTTTGCTTTCGACAATTGGATCGTGTTTGCTATGGAAAAAAATTCCATCTATTACTAGATTGTCTAACTCTGATTTTGTTTTTTCTAACTTTCCAATCGAAGATGAGCTTATAATTTTCTCCGCTAATTCTGGAGTTAAACAAGAAAGATTTTTAGTAAGAAAGTCAGACATAGTTTACAGATAAAATTTTAATCTTCTACGAGCTCTTCAATTTTTTCTATCATTATCTTTCTAATTGGACTTTCTGTAAATTCTCTGAGAAACGTTAATAACTCTTCTGAAAATTTTTTTAGTCTTATTAGAATTTCTTTTTGAATTGAATAGATAAAAAGTAGTTCATTGATTCGTAATACTTCCGTAACGCCTCTTTCTGGGAGAGATAGAATATTTGTAATTTCTGCTATTTCTTTTTTATTTGCTTTTTCTTTTAGAATGATCAATGGATAAGTATATAGACCATTNNTCTTTGATTTGAAAGAGCATACCCATATTAACCCCAAATTTATGAAGTTGTCTTTTTTTATTTTCATCTGCAAAAGAAATAATTCCTGCTGTTAATCCCACTGCTCCAAATAGAGAAGCAGTTTTGCCATAGATGATTTTGTCATATTCTTTCATTGTGATTTTGGAATTCTTTTCCCATTGCATTTGGATGAGTTCTCCAACTGATAGATCGCGGATAACGTTTGTATAAGCACTCATGAGCGCTGGATTGTTCAAACTATTCAAGTGATCGATTCCACAGGCTAATAGGTAGTCACCCGCAAGTATGGCAGTTTTGTTTCCGTAGAGTTTTCCAATTGTTGGTTTACCACGTCTTAGGTCAGCACCATCAATTACATCGTCATGCAAAAGACTTGCCGCGTGGATCAATTCTGCAATAGTTCCAACGTCTAACCACTCTTTGCCTTTGTATTCTAAAAGTTGCGTTAAAAAGTAGTGAGTTAAAGGTCGGATTCTTTTTCCGCCGGATTCAATCACTTTATCTTTGATGTCTTCTAATATCGGGAGATCTTCTTTGATGATTGTGTTTAGTTTATTATTAAATTGTTTTATTACAAGAGGTACTTCAAGTTTTAGAGGTTTTGCCAAAATATATCATCCAATCCATTTTTTCTTTCTATTGTTCTATCTCTTTTTTATGCGAAGGATGCAAGGATTATTTTACAATTATATTTCTTAAAAACTATAAGAAATGCGAAATTCGATTCCGCTAGAAATTCTGGATTGGTCTAAATCGTTTCTATAGAATTGGGAATTAATACTTGGCATTTGCATATGAATGGATGTTTTTACACCCTTAGAACTTACAAAGGAATAAACCTCGTAGCTATGAAAAAGAGTCACAAGAGTCAAACCTGCAATAGCAGCAGTCATTCCTCTAACATGGCTTTGGTGTTCTTTGTTAGGGAAAAGATTACTTCCTACATATATACTGTTGCCTACGATTATGTAGTCTATGTCGCCGTTTAATGCTGATTGAGCTGCACTGTATTCTGCTCCAATGGCTCCCGCAAATCCAAAAAATAGAAATCCAAGTAAAAATCCCTTTAATCGTTTTCCTTCTTGGAATTGAAACAAACCTGGAACTGTATAACGTAAGAAGGAAAAAGAAATTTTGAGTTTGGCTGGTGATTGCCACGAAATTTCATCAATATCTATTTCTTTTAAAACAACAGATTCCTTTTTTGTTTTAATGGAAATTGTGTCATTGGTGACAGTTTGAATTTCGCCAGTGATAGATTGACCATTTGTTTTAATGTTAATATCTAATCCAGGTCTTAGAATGTAAAAAAGTCTATCTTCTTTTTTACTTTTCTTTAGGGTAATTAGCTGTAAGTCTTTGAGTAGAAATTCCTCTTTTTCTAGTAGCCCATCTCCTTTTCCAAGTATCATCTTATTTTTATCTAATAGATGAATTACGTCTCCACATACTTGTGACCATTTATTTTGTAATTGATAACATACAGGGACACCACTATAGCCTAATTCAAGATTCGCTATGTCGGACTTATTGATTGATTTTGTTTCATTGAATGTTTGGAATTGGATTTTTCGCTCATCTTCGCTTAGATAGCGACCAATCAAAACCTGTCCTTTTTTTAATACAATCATATCTGCAAAAGCTGCATTGATACTGATTAAAAATAGTAGTAAAAAAATTCTCATGCATAAATCCTAAAATTAGGAAAAATAGAGCTATAATATTTTAGTATATAAAATGTAACAACTATATAATTGATTTTTGATCGTGGGATATTGAATTTTGCCATTCTATTCATTAAATACTAACAAATTTGAAAGATAATATTTTGATTTTTTTGTTAAAAACTTCTTTACGTATACGAATAATCGCATTTCTATCCGAAAATAATAAATGTATAGCAATTTTTAAAAGAAAGTAGTTCGCCATTTTTGTTTAAATTTGTTAATAAATCATTTTCCTCTAGATTTCAATGTGTTTAAAATCACGCAGATTTTTGAGAAAAGTGAAAAGTTTTTATTTTTTATAAAATTATCTTTTTTTTAGTAAAATATTATTTATGAGTCAAATACTGAATAAAATTAAAAATTCTCGATCATTAAGATTACAAATTGGGATTCTTTATTCTTTTCTTGCTCTTGTAAACATCTTATTCTTTTCTGTGATGATTTTTGAAAATCAAACAGAGCTTCTTGTAAAAAATTTCAAATATCAATCAGAGAATTTTGTTAGTTCAGTTATGACTGAACTAAATTCAAAGAGAATATCGAAAGCCGATGATGCTAATTTAAAAAAATTAAAAGAGAATTTATTTTATCAAGAAATTTTTCAATTTAAAATTTTTGATCATAACGGAGCAGTTTGGTATGATGAAAATGGAATTGTCTCTGATGCAAAAATTGAAGAAGACATACTCAAGAAAGCAAAAGAAATATCTGATACTACTTTCGTGTTTGCTTCTAAATACAAATTGGAATTAAACAAGGAAGATTTTAGTATTAAATTTTTGATACCGTTAGTCGCCGAGCCTGAGACTGAAGGACCGATATTTTTGAGTACTCAACTTAGCATCAAAACAATGCAAGAGCGACTAACCAAACTTTATTACCAAATTGCTATCGCGTTTGTTTGGGGACTGATTTCTCATATTTTGTTCGGTATTTATATCTACAGAGTTATTTTTACCCGTGTAAGTATTTTGAAGGACGCTACAGACAAAATGGGAATGGGCGATCTATCCTCAAGGGCAGTTTGGAAATTCAATCGAGAAGACGAATTAGACGTTCTAGGGCAGGCTTTTAATGGTATGGCTGGGAAGATTCAAGAAACCATTCAAACTATTAGCACCTTAAACGAAGAGATCAATAAAGAATTGAAGATTGGTCGTGAAGTCCAAGAGATGTTTTTACCTTCCAATAAAAAACTCAAAGCTCTCAAAGTAGCTACTTCCTATAGACCAATGCGGGAAGTAAGTGGAGATATTTATCACTTTTATAAATTTCCACCTGGGAAAATGAATAAAAAGGAATACCAAGGTAT
>DDBL01000138.1:0-12134 GCA_002333425.1 Leptospiraceae bacterium UBA2033 | reverse complement strand
TCTACAGGAGAAATTTTTTATTTTAAGAGTGTTGGTCCACCTCTTGGTATGGTGGACGAGTTTGATTATAAAGTAATTAAAATGGCAGCCAAACCAGGAGATAAACTTTTGATTTATTCTGATGGTTTAGTTGAGAGTCCAGGAAAAAATGAAGAGCAATTTTCTGAAAAAAGAGTCCTCGATATTATTGAGGCAAATATGCATATACCTAATAAGGATTTATTAGAACTTTTAGCAGAGGAGCTAGATAAATTTGCTATCGACTATCGTGATGATGTTTCTATGATTCTTGTGGAGATTCCGTGAATGCAAAGAAAGATATTAATTTTATTCTTTCTTCTACTTTTAATTTTTTTTGGTCTTGCGTCACGCGCAATCGTGGATGTTAAACTCCAAGAATTAAGATTTCAACTTACCAAAGAACAACTTTTAAACTACGAATTATCTTCTAAAGTCCTAAAAGACAAAATTCGTCAGATGATGCTTTCCAAAGATGACTATACAAACGAAATTAAAGTAAATATTCTGGAATCAAGTGTAATGAATGCTCAGTTAGGAGAGACAGATACGAAACTTTCCTTACTAGAAAAGTTTGGTCTTGGAATTGTGAACGTTGTGCGCGTTATCTCTACCAAAAGCCCACTCACACTAGAAGAAGATCAAAATGATATGATGAAAATCCAATTCGGATTTTATATGGAGAGAACTCGTAAGTTTGCGACTGCAGTTAAGAAATACCAAGAATTAGAAAAAAGTCTAACGAATAAAGAAAGTGATGAATATGGATTTGTAATGCTCCATAGTGGATTTTGTATTGCGATGATGGGAGATACCAAAGGGGCAATAGCAAAGTTAAGAGAAACGGAAGATTTATTTGTAGGAAGTCACTTTGCGGATAACGCACGTATTTTGATTAATGTTCTTTTAGAAGGAGAACGTAAGTTAAACGACATCAATAGTGGAACTAAAACAGAAACAGAACGCGCCGCCTTACTCTATGAAACAGGACAATACAAGGAAACACTAAGTCAACTGGAGAAAATCGAAAATCGTTCCAACGATCAAAATTATATGCGTGCTCGAAGTCTTGAAGAGTTAGGTCAGACGAGTAAAGCGATTGCAGAGTATCTAAGCCTAGTAGAAAAAAAAGAAATAGATAAGGAAATTGCAAAGAAGGCAAATCGTCGTTTGCTCTTAATCGGAAGTATTTACGAAAAAAATGAGGATTTGACTGATTACTCTAAATCGAATGCCCAAAAGTTAGGCGACACAGATATTGTTAAAAAAGTAGATGAAGGCTCGGCTTTGATTTTAAATTCTAACATTGTAGAAAAGTTGACAAACGATTCCCAGACAAATGCTGATCCTGAAGTTGCGCAAGAATTTCAAGAATTAAAGAAAGAATTAGAAACCATCAAACTAAAAGAAACAGAAGAGAGAAAAGAATCTACGGAAAAAGTAGAAAAAGAAGTTGCTGTTATTCGAAAAGATCCAGTAGTAGAAGAGGAGAAATTTGACTCTCCTTATAACTTGACGATGAAGCTTACACTCAGTGATGGAAGAAGTATTTTAGGTAAGACAATTGTATTTGAAGAGGCTAAGATCAATGTAACGCTGGACACATTTTCTTCTAAACTGCCAGCAACGTTACTTAGCGAAATAGTTGTAAATAATAATCCAAATCTAAAAAATCCCCCAATCCAAATTGAGTTAAAAAATGGAAAAACTTCTTACGGATTTAAAATTGTTAGAGACTCGGATGAATCGTTTAAGTTGAAGAATAAATCCTCTGAAACATCTATTGACGAAGATTCTATCCAGAGAATTTTGATTCGATAAAGTAGTTTATCGAATCTCTGCTTCGTTATTGTAGATAGTAAAAAAAGAATCCAGAGAAGATAGTTTTAATACTGCCATAATATCATTTGTGGGAGTTAGTAAACCGAACCGATTACCCGCAGACTTCATTTTTTTTTGGATATTGGCTAGGAGAGCAATTCCAGAAGAGTCCATATGATTTACATTTGCCATATCTAAAATTACCGATTCAGTTTCTTCGTCGTCTATGATTTGAGTAATTTCTTTTTTTACCTTAGAAGCTGTATAAATATCTAAACTACCAACTAGTTGAAATATTTTACTATTACCATGGTTTCTTATTTTTAGTTCCAATTGTTTCTCCGAAATTTTAATTTCTAATGTATGGAATTTTCACATTGAATGTAGTAAATGAATCTTTTACTTCATAATAGAGGCAGTCTGGTGTCAATCCAAGTTTTTTCATCAGGATTACTATCATGCTGAGTCCCAATCCACCACCTTCTTTGTTGGAAGTTTCATCGGATAATAAGTCTGATACTTCGTTTGTCCGTCTCCCTCGTTCTATCATAAAATTTACATTTTTGATTTCTGATGAATTCATTTCTCCATGATTTCTTACTGTGATTAAGAAATACTTCTTATCGACTTCCTGAAAATTGAGTTCCACTAGAAAATCCATTTCATCAGACAGCTGGTGTGTATGAATCGTTCCACTGGACATAGATTCTTTAAACTGCTCTATTGCTTGTTTGTGATTTTTATCAATATCTAAACCGTTGTTTTTAAAATAAATTCTTTTTTGTGTGGCTTTTACACCGTTTTGCATAAATTCTTTAATTACAGTGTGGGTAAATGCGAAGAAGTTAGATAAATGATTTGCTTGCAACAGTATTTCAGTAACTCTTCGTACGTAATCCATTTCGATTGGGCTGACTTGCTGAAATCGTATTCTAATAGGTTTTCCAGAATGGAAAAGTTCGAGAAATTCTGGAGATTCAATGTTATGAGAATTCATAATGTGCTAGGATGTTTTATTGTGCTTTCCTATTTTGTAAAGCAAAATTTCAGGAATGTTTCATAATGTTGTAAAAATCCAAAACTGAATGACATTGTGTTATCGCTTACATTAACGATTCATTTCAAATAATATCTTTAATCCTTTTAAGGTGAGTAGGGGATCAACTGTATCGAGTAGACCTTTTCGTGAATTGTGGATAGTGGTGATTAGCCCACCAGTTCCGATCACTTTATAATCTTCGCCATATTCGCGTTTGACTTCCTTGATAATTCCTTCGAGTAAACCGACCCACCCATAGTAAAAACCAGATTGTAAAGATTCGATAGTAGAATCTCCTAGAACTTTTTTGGGAGTTTGAAAAACGATAGGCGGAAGCTGAGCAGTATTTCGAATCAGTGAGTCCATCGCAATTTTGAGTCCAGGTGCAATTAAACCACCTATATATTCATTTTTTTCATTTACAACACAAAAAGTTGTAGCAGTTCCCATATCAATAATAATGTTTTTTCCACCATACATTTTGACTACTGCCGCGGCGTTTACAAGTCTATCTGCTCCAATTTCAAATGGACGAGGATAAGTGATTGTGAAAGGCAATTTAGTATTAACCGTTACACTAATTGGATCTACTTTAAACCAATCTTCTAACATTCTGGAAACAATTGGATTAAAACCAGGAACTACACTAGAATAAATTGCATGGCTGATATTATTTGAATCAATGTTTTCTTCTTTGAAAAAACCTTTTAGAAAAACACCAAGTTCATCTGATGTCCTATCTCTTCTTGTAACAGTTCTTTTATGGAACTTAGGCTCTTCTTCCCCGTTGTAAAATACTCCAAAAACGGTATTCGTATTTCCAACATCAATTACGAGTAACATATCTTTAGCCATTCAAATTACCTTAAAATCTGGTCCAGTATCTATGATTGAAACCAAACTTTCATCTTCCTTTTTTACGATTAAGAAACCATTTCTATCATAACCAATCACATTTCCAGTGAAAAATTCGCCATTCTGAGTAGTTTGTATTTTTTTATTTCTAAGAAATGAATTTTCATAAATCCAATCTAACTCTTTTTGAATTGTATTTGGATTGGATAAAATAAATTCAATTTCGTTTATGAATTTTATAATTGTATAGATTAGATTTAGTTTAAAATTATTTCCTAGAGGGGTTTCACTTAAATATTCGCTAGTGGCTAATTTTTCATTTCCGAAAATATTAATTCCAATCCCTGCAATAAAAATAGAAGTTCCATCTATAGATTCAGATTCAATTAATATTCCACTAACTTTTTTTTCTTCTAAGTAAATATCGTTAGGCCATTTTAGTTTTAAACTTAAATTTGGAAAGTGATGTTGTAGTGCTTTTAAAACAGCACTTCCAATGAACAAAGAAAGAAGAGGGAGAGAAAAATTTGTAGCGGATAATAAAAATTTACCTGAGAAAAAAACTTTTTCTTCTCCTTGTGAAATCCATACCCTACCATGTCTTCCTCTTCCAGCCGTCTGCTCTTTGGCTAACACCCAGTATCCGGTAGGGATTTCTTTTTTTTTGCAATAAGTATTTGTGGAATCAACTGTTTCTAATTGAATTCCACATTCTTTATCAAGTAACACTTGTCAGATATTTCCTAAGTATTGAATAATCTTTTTGGCATTTTGATTTTCTGGATCTATAGCTAATGCTTTTTCTGAAAATTCTCGTGCCTCCGCAAAATGTCCCGTTAGCCGGTAAAGGTCAGACAAGTTAATTAAGTTGTTGATGTTGCCTGGATGTAATTCGTATACTTTCCTAGAAGCTTCAAGGGAAGATAAGTAATTACCCATTTTCTTTTGAGAAAGAGAAAGGTAATACCACATTTCCTCTGTATCTGGATCCATTTGTAGATAACGACTAAGCACATCAATTGCTGTTGCGTAGTCTTTACCTTTAAAACTAATTAAACCAAGAAGTTTATTTAACTTTTGATTATTTTGTTCTACTGAATAGGCATTCATTAGAACTTCGAGTGCCTTGTTAACCTGTCCTTCTTGGTATAGACGTTTACTTTGTTGGTATACTTCACTTATATCAATTTGGAGGTCTGCATCCTCTTTGATTTCAATTTCTTGTTGTTCAATCTTTTGGGTAATTGGTTCTGTTTGAGAGATCTGGACTTCTTCTATTACTCCGTCAGGTTGAAATTCTATTTTTAAAAATGATAAATCATCTGTAATCGCACCTCTATGGTGAAGCATCTTTTCTATTTCGTAGATGTTGCCTTTTGCCTCTTCTACGATTCCTAGAATTGCAGTTTCGTCTTCGTTGATGGTTCTAACAGGTTCGTTTGGTGTTAAGTCTATGTCATCCCTACCATCCGAACCCAAAATGATTGTATCGCCCGGCATTAGTTTAAAGTTGTAAACCTTGAATGGAAATTCAGATTCTTGTCCGAATTTTCTAAGCAATAATTCCGTTTCTATAAAACTAGCACATGCGTCTCTATACAAAATAGTTGCCGGATGCTCTGCGTTAAAGTAATACATTTCTCCAGACTTTTCTTCAATTAACATGATTGTAGCAGAGATTACCATGGTTCCGTTGAACGATTTGAATACTGCATCAACCTCGTAGTAAAGATCTGTTAGCCACTGCTCTGGTGTTGTATCTAAAACTTTTTTATTGGAAGCTGACCTAGACATGATAGCATTAATCACAACTCCCATCACAAGAGAACCACCTGCACCTTGCATGGACTTGCCCATTGCATCTCCGTTCATTGCCATTGTGTAAACTTTATGGTCGTTTGGTTTTCCTAGTTTTAGATTTCCTGTGATACAAATGTCTCCACCTAAGTCAGCAGCTTTGTTTCTAAATTCGAATTTCTTTTTCTGGTGAATTAAAAATTCGGTTGGGACAAGTTTGGATTTGTTTGCATTAAAGAAAAGTGGTTTGGCTAAAAGAGATGTAAGGAAGTAGTCACCATCTTGTTGGATTTTGAGTTTTTGGACTTCTTCCATTTTTTCTTGGACTTCTTTGGTTCTCTCTTTTACTTTTTCTTCTAGGTTGTCGGCATAATCTTGTAATTCTCTTCTTGCTTGTTTGATAGATGTCACCATGGAATTAAATGATCCAGCAAGATAACCAATTTCATCTTGGACTTTGATTGGAACTTGTATTTCTAAATTTCCATCGTTTACTTTTCTTACTCCGTTTAGTAAATCATTTAATGGTTTTACCAAACTAGAATGGAAAAATTTCGGAAATAAAAGTAAAATAATGATGGTTGTAAAAAAGATTATATAGATAAGTTTTACCGCATTACGGTGAGTATGCTCTCTGTATTCGGCATAGGAAAATCCAACTTCATATTTTACATTTTCATGTACAAAGTCGTAATGAGTGTATAACTCTCCTGCATTTCGATAGAGACGATTCAGATCTCTCGTATTTTCTTTTAAGATATTCTCATACTGTCTTGTTTTTTTGAAACGAGTAAGTGCTTCGTCCCATTCTTCTTCAGTGGGTGTGTCTTTTGTGACATTACGATTGTTTTCTTTCATTAACTTTGTGAGAGTTTCTTTTAGAGTAACCTCTCTGAATGTATCCATCCCTTTGTTGATACTTTCTGCATTTAGAATATCGGGTCTTTTGATGAGTTCAATTTTGTAACTTTTTTCAAATACATCTGCTAAAGCTGGTTTTAGTAAAATATATTCAATTTCTTCAGGAAGTTCATCGTATTTTCTTTCTAAAATATAATGTTTGGTTCCATTGATTTGAGCGCGTCTTTGGTTATCATAATCATCTTCACTAAGGGATAATGTCAAGTTGCCCACAAATCCTAAAACTAGTAATACTGTCACAAGGCTAACACCAACTAGCTTTACCATGAACGTTGTTGGCTCAGGGGAGTTGTTAATGTATGTAATAAATAAATAGAAAATTATAATAAGAGTTACATTGGCATAGATGAATGCGTATAAGTCATAACTAATAATTCCTGATTTATTTAAAACATTCGCAACTGCAATTACAAGGAAAATTGAAATAGCTTTGGTGAAACTTTTAGTAGCGTGGGCATCTTTTCCTTTTGGGTTAAGGAATTTTATCCAACCAACAATAAATCTTGAAAATAAAAATCGCGGATAACCGAGTATACTTTTGGGTTTAGATAACCATCTAGAAAAGAAACCATCATATTCAGAGTAACGAATTGTTTTTCTTATCATTACTGAAAGAGGTAAAATTTGTGTGAGTAAAAGAATTACAGCATGTTTGGCGCCGTAATCAAAAGTATAAAAATGAGCAGTGAAATTATATATTTTATCTAATTTGGATCCAGTAAAAATAAATTCCACATAAGCTAGAATGATGACCATAAGAGAAAGAGGAATAACAATCTTAGCCTCTTTGGGCTGATCTAGTCTTGGAAAATAATATACGAATCCAATCATTCCGGCATTTCCAAAAAGAGCGCACATTGTAGAAAATCTGTGGTATGCGCCCCAAGGTTCGGAAATAGAATAGGCAAGAACGTAACCAAGTAACATAAAGCTATATCCTAAGAACATAAATGCCAACCACCATGTCGGAGCAGTTTTATCTTTCTTAGTAAATAAAAATAGGCTTAGCATAATCACAATCAGATAAGCCGCAAATACTCCTACAGAGTGATAAGAAAAATTTAACCAGTTTAGTTCCATTTACAAATTCCTGTTACAAAAATTAATTCTGCATACTATTCAAGACATTCAAAAGTTTTTTAGCATTTTTATTTTCGGAGTCAAGAGAAATTACTTTTTCAGAGAATAGTTTTGCTTCCATATAGTTTCCATTTAGACGATGTAAATCGGAAAGATTTACTAAATTGTTTATGTTAGTCGGTTGTAATTCATAGACTTTTTTGGCAGCCTCTAGAGAAGACAGATAATTCCCCATTTTCTTTTGGGCAATGGACAGGTAATACCAAATTTCATCTGTGTCAGGATCTTGACTTAGATATTGACTTAGCACTTTAATTGCAGTGTCATAGTCTTTTCCTTTAAAACTAAGTAAGCCAAGTAATTTATTTAGTTTTTGGTTGTTCTGTTCAACTGCATAGGCGTTTGCCAGAATATCAATTGCTTTTTCAATATCACCCGTTTGGTAGAGTTTTTTACTCTGCATATAAATTTCGTTTACATTGATTTGACTACTTATCTCTTTATCTTCAAAAGAGGGAAGTATTGAATCTGTACTTTGTGTTTCTTCAGCAACATTTGTTTTATAATCTATTCGTAATATGGAAAGATCATCTGTAAGCTCGCCCTTAGTGTGGAGAATTCTTTCGATTTCGCTGATGGAACATTTGGCTTGATCAACTACAGATAGAATCATATTCTCATCATCATTAATGGTTCTAACTGCTTCATTTGGAGTTAAGTCAATATCGTCTCTTCCATCGGAGGCTAATATGATTATATCTCCAGGAACTAGTTGAAATTTAAAAACTTCAAAATCATACTCTGAGTCTAATCCTAACTTTCTAAGTTTCAATCCATCTTCTATAAAGTTTGCCTTTTCGTCTCGATAAAGAATAGTAAAAGGATGTTCTGCATTCCAATAAAGCATTTCCCCAGATTCATCATCAATCATCACGACCGTAGCGGATAATACCATTGTTCCGTTGAAAGACTTGAATACTGAGTTCACCTCGTGGTAGACGTCTGTTAGCCACTGAGTAGGTGTAAGTTCTAGAATTCGTTTATTTGCAGCAGATCTAGCCATGATGGAATTCATCACGACACCCATGACAAGTGATCCACCAGCACCTTGCATGGATTTCCCCATCGCATCACCGTTCATTGCTAGCGTGTAACGTCTAAAATTTTCCGGTGTTCCAAACTTTAAATTTCCAGTGATACAAATATCTCCACCTAAATCGGCAGTTTTGTTTCGGAATTCAAATTTCTTTTTCTGGTGAATGATAAAATCTGTTGTGACTAATTTTGATTTGTTTGCATTAAAGAAAAGTGGTTTTGCCAAAAGGGAGGTTAGGAAATAATCTCCATCTTGTTGGATTTTGAGTTTTTGGACTTCTTCCATTTTTTCTTGGACTTCTTTGGTTCTCTCTTTTACTTTTTCTTCTAGGTTGTCGGCATAGTCTTGTAATTCTTTTCGTGCTTGTTTGATTGAATCTACCATTGAGTTGAAAGACTGTGAAAGAAATCCAATCTCATCTTGTACTTTTACACTAACGACTACATCTAAGTTGCCTGCATTTACTTTTGCTACTCCACGAAGTAAACTCATCAGTGGATTGATAAGACTTCCTTTGAAGAATAGAGGGAACGCACCTAAAATAATAATCAATACTACAAATAGAATAATGATTTGTGACTTAGCTGCGGGGTGCATATACTTTCGGTATCCAAGATAAGAAAATCCAACCTCTGTTACACTTTTTTTCTTGGAGTTGTAACTAATGTAGGATACATAGTGTTTGCCTCCATCTGAACTTTTTCTATAATGTCTAGTGAGAGATGGTTTGAAATATCTTAAATATTTATAAATTTCTTTTTTTAATTTTCCAGTTTCTAGATAACTTCTATTCCAATTACAGTCTTGTAAGTGAATGAAAATCGTATTTTTAAAATGTTTTAATTCTTTTGTTTTAGTTAAATACTTTACTGTCTCGTTACAAAAATCTTTTTCTGAAAATGTATCCAGTTTCGTGATTCCAATGAATGCTGCTTTATTTATTTTTTCAAGATGGTCAAAGATTTTTATTTTTAGTTGTTCGTTTGTTAACTCATTTTCGGTATCAATGTATTCAAGAATAGAATCTTTATAACCACCAAATTCTTCGTGTGTAGATGATAGTAGGGTTCTGAGATTTCCTCGAAAATTTTCTGTACTGAGTTCTTTGATTTCTTCATAGACAATGTTATTTAAAAAGTCTTCTCTGATGAGAGGTAAATCTAAGTCATCACTTTCTTCGTAGTCCAACTTTTCTATTTCGGCTTTTTCTTGGTTTAGTTCTAATACGTATTGAATATCCGAATGACGCGCACCACCCTCAAGAAAACGATGCATATTTTCAATACGAATATTATCATATTCTTCTTCTCTATCTTTCATTGTTACAAAACTCATGCCTTGCATTAAGAGTAAGAAGGTAACTAATGTTACCCCCACAATTTTTGCCATGAAAGTTGTTCGGTCTTTTGTTTGATTGATAAAGATAATGACTACGAAAAAAAATCCAAATACTGTAAATAATACGAATGACGTAAGATAGATTCCACGGTCAAGAACTCCATCTCTGCTTAATATATTCATAAATGCGGGAATAATAGATGCAACCATGAACGCTATAGTAATCATAAATATTGCCCATCGTTCGGGTGTTTTAATGATGTATGTTTTCCAAAAACCTATGATAGGAAAAAGTAAGAGATAACCGAAAATTACAATTCCTACAATTTTACTTACCCACTCTGCATCAAAGTCCCAGTAATGACCGGTAAAATGAAATTTTGTGTTAGAGTGTAGGCTAACATAAATAAAAACACCTTCTACTGCAAATGCAATAAACCATTGAGTATATTGAAGTCCTTTTCTAAATTTAGGATATGTTTCTTCTGGGAAATAAAAAATCCATTGTGTTAAATGTATTAAGGCAGGAAGGATAAATCCAACAGATCCCCATCTATGAAATGCGGCAAATGGTTGGTAAATCATAGCTGCCATCACATAGGATAAATTAAATAAACCCATAAAGAAAAATCCGATACCCAGATGCATAGTACTTTTTGATTTTCCGGGTAAAGTGACTAAATAGATTCCAAGTAGTATGGTGAAGATAAAACTTAGTAGTGTACCAAAAGAAAGATAATTAAAATAGATTGCATCATAAATTGTATGAGAAAGAGTCATTTATTTCTCCAGAAGCCTTGGCTTAAAAGACAGAGGCAGATTATTCCACAGGTATTTTAAAAATCAACTATAAGATTTCTAAATTAGAAAAAAAATTAGTCCAAAAGGAAGTCTTGTGCATCTAATTCTTCCGCACCACGATGCGGATACGCTTGTTCAAAAAATAAAGCAGATAAAAGTTCAAAATCGTCGTCTACAGGAAAATCTTTCGTTTCAAAAAATTCATTTCGCCTTTTAATTAAAAGGGAAATCGTCCTATCTTCCAAAGAAAAAGTTATCCCACCACGATTGAGCTTTTTGATTAGCCAAATTAAATTATGAATTGAATATTCACCTAGTACTTCTAGGGTCGCAAGCGTCGGCTCAGATAACATAAGTGTTTCAGTCAAATATACGGGGATTTTTAAAAATTCAGCATTTTTAGATTCATTGTATTGTTCTAAATTATCATCAATAGTTTCCAGAATGGACATACTATTTCGATAAGATCTAGTGATTAGGTCGGAATACGTTTGTTTTGCTTTTGAAAGTTCAAGGAGGTTGATAAAACGATCCTCTTTTTGGGCTTGGATTAATATTTCATCTGTAGGTCTTGGGGTAGGTGGAATCAGTAAAATATACAAATACTTGGTTTCAAGGGCAAATCTTGATTCTTTTGGAATGTAATACTCAATCCAGATTGGCTCTTTGTAATAATTGATCTGCTCATCTGGAGCTAAGTCAGGTGTTACCTTCAAAGATTTGAGCTTTCGGACATCATCCGTGATAACTTTTTTGCCCTCAACCCTAGTTCTGGATTGTTTGATTTGTTTTAGTTCATTCCGATTGAGGATAGGTTTTGGTTTGAAACTTGATTCCATTGTATTATGTATCGGAAAGTTGCGGATTTTTCAAAAGTGAGTAGCCACTATTCTGAGAAGTTAGTTGCTATAATCCTCATTGCATAGAGAATTGAAATAGGATGAAATTTCACAAATACGACACACAAATTCCCCAAGTAGAAGAAATTGGAAAAGATTTGTATAAGATTGTTTTGCCTCAACCATTTTATGCACCTAACAACATTTATATTCTTACAGGAAACGAGCCAGCGATGATTGACTCAGGATTTATTTTGAATCTAGGACTTTTACAAAGGGCAATGAAAAAAATAAATCTCTCTCTTTCTAAAATCAAACATATTTTTTATACGCATAATCATTTAGATCATATCAGTGCGAGTCTCACGCTTCGCTCTTACACAAATGCCAAACATTATGGAATGCAGGGTATGGCAAAGTTTGTAGGAGATTTCCGTACACATAACGAATCATTTCAACGAACGATGAACCGTTTAGTTTACAAAGCAATCCCAAATCCAGAAAAAAGAAAAAAAGAAATCCAACAATC
>DDBL01000131.1 GCA_002333425.1 Leptospiraceae bacterium UBA2033 | reverse complement strand
ACAAGTCATCAGTACAGGTTGAATAAGCAGAGTCAAGCATAACGCTTCGATAGGCTCTCAGTGTACTTGGTGAGATTATTATCGCGCTTAGCGACTTTCAAAGGACGAGTCTATGTTAGAAGTAAGAAAAAATACATTCTCCAAGAATTATGAAAACACATTTTTTCGAGAGTTTGCGAGGCATCTGCATAAGTCTTTTGTGGATAACGGACGCTCTGGGCTGCTAATTGGTAGCCCACTTTGTGAGGTAGAAGAAAGACTTCAAATTGACGCTTTACTCATTACAGACCAAGTAGTTTGCATTATAGACTTCAAGAATTTTAGCGGTAAAATAAATCTGCCGAGTGAAAGAGATTTTGAAAGTGGCATTTGGACAAATGAAATTGGCGACCAAATCAAAGGTGGTAGCTCTAAAAATCCTTTCATTCAATTAAAAAATCAGAAAAGACGATTTTCAGAGGTTTATAACAAGCATATTCAAAAAGACCTAAAAACTGGCGACATATTTAACCCACACCACACAGTAAGAATAATTTGCTTTCAAGAGGAAACTGAGTTGAATGGGAGAATTCCATCCAATGAAGCACTCAATTTTTTCATTCTCGACAAAATAAATTTTCTTGAAGGTTTACTGGATATTATTGATGTCTCAGACAAAGATGTAAACATCTCGCCAAACTCGTACGATGCTTTCAAAAAAATATTTCGTGCTGATAAATTTAAATTTGACGATAAACCACTTGAAGATAAATTAAAAGTGTTTGCCAATAAATCGGCAACACTTGATTTTAAAAAGCTGTATGCAGATCAACATTCAGCGTTAAGCGAAATAAAAACATTTTTAGAAAGTCCTGAACAACAAATTTTCGTTTTAAAAGGAACAGCAAATAGTGGTAAATCATATCTAATTCCTTTTATTCAGGAACTTGCCTACAATTTGGGAATACAGGAAACTGAGGTTTTCGCTTCGTCAGGTCGTGTAGCAAATAACTTGCTTACAATTGGAGGATTAGAAAAAGTAAACAGTATTTACTCATATATTTATGGAGGACAAAAAAGCAATAAACAAGAGGACGAGCAAGCCAAGGAAAAAGAGAACAGCGAAGAAATAGACGAAACGAATGATTCCGAAGAATTACAAGTTGAAGAAATACCGTTAAAAAACTGTGACAACGCAGATAATGCTTTATTCATCGTTGATGAGTCACAACTTGTTTCCGACTCTTTTAATCAATCCATTGATTTGGTTTTTGGAACTGGTTTTTTGCTAAAAGATTTTTTGAGTTTCGCTAACTCGACAAGTACAAAAAGAAAAATAATTTTCATTGGCGACCCTTTTCAACTTCAATTAGGAAAAACGGATGAATCGCCTTTAAATCCTTTGTATTTAGAAGAAGCATACAAACTTAAAACAAGCGCTTATCAACTATTAGACAAGCCTGATTTTTCTGTAATCAATAAAGAGGCATTATTTTGTGTTGATAAAATTCGCACCAAGTATTTCAATTCACTTCAATTTGTTACTGACGAAAATTTTTGTTTTTTGAAAAGAGAAGATGTTACAAAAGCGGTTTTTGATGTTATTCACAATAAAATTGAGTGTCATATTCTTTGTTTTAGTAATGAAGAATCACAAAAAATAAATTATTGGATTAAACAATCAATAATAAAAAACGGACAAGATATTGCCAAAAATGATTTGGTTCTATTCAATAACAATATTTCAATTGAAGATATTAATGACCCATTTGCTGAACCAAAAAAAATTTACAATGGGCAGTTTGCAACAGTTACAGGGGTCAATAACACGCTTATTGAAAAGACAATAAAAACCAAAAAAGAATCAACAGTCCTAACTTTTAGAGAAATTTCTTTAACTCTAAATGAAACTGGACAAAAAACAACTGTTTTAAGCTTGGAAAACTATAGGATAAATGCAAAAGCTGAGTTGTCAAAAAATGAAATTGTTGCGTTCAAAATTCTCTTGAATTCATATATCGCTGAATTTTTAAGGTCGCATCCGCTTGAAAATACAGTCGAATATTCAGAGATTCTAAAATCAGATAAATTTGTTTTGCTGGAAACTGAAATTAAAGATTTAAAGCAGAAACTTGAAAGTGGAGAAAAGGTAAAAACTAAATTAGATGAAAAGTTAAGGGAGCAAAAAAGACTGTTTAAATCTGTAAGCAAAAAACATCGTTCAAATATTGAATCAACATTAAGGAAAGATCCAACAACCGAATACTATAAAATTAAAAATTGTGCTAGGTTGAAATTTGGTTGGGCAATGACGGTTCACAAATCAATGTCATACAAATGGGATGAAGTAATTTTTAATGTTGAAAAAGCAGGAGTAACAAACGAAAATCATTTCAGATGGCTTTATACTGGAATTAGTAGAGCAAGGAAAAAAGTTTCTTTAATTAATTACAAGCCAATAAGCCCATTTGATAGAACTGAACTTGTCGATAGTAATACAAATGTTGCTTCAAACGAATTTTTTTACATTGCCGAAAGCCAAGAAACCGAAAACAGATTAACTGAATTTAAAGATTTTGTTTTAAGTAAGCTTATGGACGTAGAAATAGAAAGAGTTGAACAACTAAATTGGCAAGAACGTTACCATTTAAACAGCAACTCAAGAACAGCTATTATTTCATTTGGTTATAATGGCCAAGGAAAATTTAGATTCCCTAAATTGTCAGGTGGGGATAATGTTTTTGGTAATCAAATTATTGAGCATTTGAAATCTAAAGGCATTTCCTTTGATTTTGGAATTGTTAAAGATATTTGGCGGAAAACGCAATATATGATTTTGTCAAATGTTTTGAGCCAAAATGGTGTATTTTTTAGTCAAATAATTCAGACTAATTTTAAAGATAAAATTAAATTATTCAACAACAACAATGAAGAAATTGATTTAGAAGTCGATTATAACGGAGATGGTGCTTTCAGTAAAATTACTGCAAAGTATTATTCTAATAAAGAAATATGGAATATTTGCATAAGTGCGATTAACCAAATCAGGGAGTAAACTATGGCTTCATTATTCGATTTTAGTCAAGCTATATCTAAACTTAATAAGGAGAAAAAATTCTCTGAGGCATTGAGGTATTTTAAGGATGGCAAGAGTGAATTTACACCAGAACAAATTGGATTAAATAAATACATCGTTTATGAGATGATTTCTGCTTTAATTGAAAAAAATTATTACGATGTGATTTTCACTTTCATTAATCAGCATAATGTAGTTTTAGACCCAAAGAACTTTTCATNNATTTGGTTTCCGTTGATTCACTTGACACAGAATGTAGAACCATTGAAGTTGAGCGAAAAAGAGAAAAAAAACCAATGGAACTTGCATCAAGCAAAGAAGATTGGTATGCAGTTAAAACTAAAGCACTTTTTGAAACACAACACTATCAAGAATGTTTTGAGTTATCAAAGAAAGCTCTCGAATCATTTGAAAAATTCCACTACTCAAATGAAGTTTGGTTTGCAAGAAGAATAGCATTATCAAAAAAAAATCTTGGCAATTCTGCTGACGCACTAAATGAGTTGCTTTTGATTCTTAAACGAAAAAAAGAATGGTTTATTCAAAACGAAGTTGCTCAGATTTATAAAGAAAATGGCGATTACGAAAATTCTTTTAAGTTTGCCATAAGCGCAATGAATAATTTTGGCGACCTTGAATATAAAGTTGGGCTGCTCGTTCTAATCGCTGAACTATTAAATTTCAAAGAGGAAAACGAGTTATCCTTTAAACATTACTCATTATCGAAATTATTGAGAGTACAAGAAGAGTGGAACGTTCCGAATTCTGTTTCTTCGGCATTAAGTCAATTTTCTTTTGAGCAAATTACAATTGAAAAATTGCCCGATTTAAAAAGAGAATTAAAAAAATACTGGAGTAGCTTTAATCCGCATCAAACAGCACCGAGACAAAATCCACTCCAAAGACTAACGGGGAAAATTGACAGGATTCTACACAATGATGAAAAAGGTGCAGACGGTTTTATTAAATTTGATGGAAACAAATCAATTTACTTTCGAGTAAACTCGACAGAAGAAGTTATTAAAAAAATAGCTATTGGTTTAGAGGTGGACTTTAAGAGATTACCAGCAACAGGCGATAAAAAAGAAAAAGCAGTTCAGTTAACGATAAAATAAAAGCCTAATTATAATTAAGGAAAGCTTACAAGAAGTTTCCCATCAGCCGAGCTAGCACAGATTATTTGATACTAGCTGCTGATATTCTTGATGTTAATTTTTGGGGATAAAGCACAGGCTTCCCTCCCAAAAAACGTAGTATTACTCAATAACAGGAAACGCTTGGCTA
>DDBL01000047.1:12692-18661 GCA_002333425.1 Leptospiraceae bacterium UBA2033 | reverse complement strand
GGCAAGAAACCACTTGAACTAACCCTTGGTGTCAAATAATCTTACACGGATAATGGGTAATGGAAATTTAGGAATCGAGCAACCACATGAAAATAAAATTATTCTTAATCTTAATCAGTATTTCATTAATTGCACAATCGGCAGGATTTAACGATACTGTAATTCAAAAAAATGGAACGGTCTTGAATGGAGTCAACATAAGATTCTCTTGTAGTAACAAATTCAGATGGGGCAACGTTTGTTTATAAGAAGAAAGAAATAAAGGAAGTCAAAAAAAATCAACCCGCCCCTGAATCTGAGAAAGCAATGGAAGATTCAAAATAAATTTACTTTACTAAACAGGAAGTTTAGACAAGCCCTTCCTTGATTCAAAAAGCCTAGAATTTGAATTAGTTTACAAAATTAGTAGTTTTGTAATTAGCCGCTAGTCTGTATAGTAGAGTGTCAAGGCCGAAGCAATGCAGTCACCGGAAAGTTTCTTCCTGGACTCGAACCACCGGAAAAATATAATTTACATAAGGAGTGTGATCGGAATACTTAGGTAATGAGCGAATTCAGTATATCTATTGTTTCATTTTATCTATTTTTTATTCTTAGTCGCCCCGCATTTTACTTTGCGAATAAATGGGAATCCGAAAATTCCTTTGGATATTTAGCCGGGCTTTATGCTGTTGTGGCATTTTTTCTTTTCATTGTATCTTTAAAGTTGGAGCAAATAAATAATTCCTTTAATTCTAAAATATTTCAAGAGTATTTTTATTTCCCAGGAACACTTTGTTTCTTTTCAGATTTTTTTAGAATTGGAAATCAAGACTTTATTGATAAAGTAATCAAACCTACAATAGAAAAGAAGGAAATTCCTTCTCAAACTAAATCGCAAGATCAAATAAAAGAAGATAGGGGAAAAGAAAAGGAGTTATTATTTATTTATAAATTTGCCCCTATATTAATATGCGGTATAAGTTATTTATATTTATTTAGTGATAGAAAAAAAAATAGTGATTTTATAGAAATTTGCATTGCAATAACATCATGCTCAATTTTAATTTTTCTGGTTAACACAGCAAGAATTTATAAGAAGTTATTAGATAAAGATAGCGATTCATTGGACAGTTACGCAAGGCTGATAACTTATACTATACATTTTGCAGCTTTTCCTTTTATTTACACTGCAAGTCCGTTTATTCAAATTTTAGTTGCATTAAAATCATTTTTTATCTTTATAATTGCGTCAATCACCACAATCATTGTCCTTGTAATGTTATTCAATGGAATTACAAACATTTTATCGACAGCACCAATTTGGTTTTGGATTTTACTTTGGTATATTCATTTCAACAAAAATGTAAAATAAAAATGTTAACTGCTAATAGGAAGACTTGTCTAGTTTACAGCTAATTTGCTTTTTAAATAATAATTTTTAGTGACGAGGAGAAAACTAAAAAAACAAATGGACAAAAAGCTTGAGTAGTGATAAAAATATTTTAGAAATTCCTAAATTGTACAATGAGAACTTTGACAATTTATACGATGTTTTTCTAAACGCATCGTTGCAAAGGTCAACTATGTTAAAGTTACCTATTGATTTAAGTGGCATTAATTTAATCAATGACCGGTGGAGACATGAACGTACATGGTTAATGTTCCTCTATGTTCTAATTGAGGCTTGGGAGTCTAAGCTTAATGCAGAGTTTAGACATTTTCTATATACAACTCAAGAATGTAATGAAATAAAAAAATTATTAAAAGAGGTCAAAAGAACTAAACAAATTGATCTACTTAGAAATATACGGGATTACATGGCGCATAGAGATGAAAAAAAATTTTGGGATCAAGGAAGAAAAGATGTTCTAAATAATTTTACAAAATTTAATAAGATTCATCAGACATTTAGTAATTTTTTTTTAATACCAAAATCGTTTGTATAAGTCAAAATAACACGTCGGCTACTCTTAACGCATTCTCCATACTCGTGGAGTTAAACCCAGTCATGGGAAAATCCTGTAAAAAAGTATATGGGTTTATTAAGAAGCAAGATAAACTTCCATTAGAGGAAAAGAAAAATGCTCTAAGAAATTCTGAAGACTTTGGAATCAGGAACAAAAAGGGCAATCCCTCAGTCAATGCAATTTCAAAATTATTTCTAGCTATGAATGCAGAACCGGTAGTAAAGAGACCCGGCAAGAACCCACTTGGCTTATTTCTTGCGGCAAAATAAATCTTTACACGGATAATGGGTAATTGGAATTAAGAGGAATGAAATCAAATCTTATAGCGAGCATAATAAAATGTATTACGCCTCTTACTGTAATAAAGTTAAAGAAAAGTATCCTGTTTGAAGTGGAATGAATAATGATACTTTTTTAAAAATATGGTGTGAATAATTTGCTTCCTCCCCAGTTCCATTCCCTTAGGAGTATTCATTAGCCGCTCACAACAACCGTATTATCTAGTTTCGATTAACATGGATATTCTCTCAGTATATCATTTAATAACTGAGAAGGATAAATATAAATATAAAATTGTTTCTCAGTTTTTTTGTATTGAAATGAAAGACAGATTCCACCAATGGAAATTTCATGTATTCCTTTATCTTTTGATACTTGAAGAAGTGGCGCACCACTCATCCCATTAAGCTTTGGAATTTTATTCCCATTTCTATCTTTATCTGAAATATAAAAAGGATATTCATATGATTGGTTAATTTTTTCATTTATATTAATGAAAACTTCTCTTACATCTTGGGTAACACTAAATCCATTTTTAACAATATCAAATCTGCACTTAGAACTAAGATAGCCATTCATAAAGTAGTGATTCCCAAGATCGATATTTAAATTTGATAGCCCTGCAATTCGTTTTGAAAATTTATAGTAATTCGAATTCTCAATTAGATAAAGAGGTAACTGAATGATAGCCAAGTCTACATCACAATGGTTTATTTTTACATATTTAATTCCGCTCTTAATTTCAATTAATTGATTGTCTATTAATAAAGCAGGTCTGATATAATCTTCATTTTTAAATGTATGAGCAGTGGTTAAGAATAAAATTTTTTTATTCTTTTCAAAAATAAATCCAGAACCAATGATTTCGAAATAAATAGAACTTTTTCTATTAACCACAGGAATGCTTAAATAAGATAAAAACTCATTTCCTTCTTTTCCGTCCATTATAGCCGCATTTACATTACTTTACCTTCTACAATTATCTCGTATAATAATTGAGAACTAAGCTCGCCCTTATCATCGAGTGCTGATATGGTAACTGATTGATTGGATAAAGATTTTAAATAAACTAAATCAGAAAGCAGTTCTTTTAGAAAGGTAAGGATTTTTTCAATATCTTCGAAATGATAAGCTGGTTGCTTCTTCTTGTCATCCCAATGCGCAATAGATTTATCTCTAACCGCCTTTAAGGGTTTTTGCTTCTCTTTAATCAGTTCGCTTACGACAATAAAATCTAATTTTTCGAAGTAATTCCTCTTATGAAACTCTACTAATGGGAACCATTTTCTAAAAATTTGATTGTAGTTTTCCTTTATTATATTTATTTTATTAAGAGTAAGTTCTTCTTTCTGCGTATCAGAAAAATTATTTTCATCCTCATCAATCGAAAAAATTAGAGGATTGGAGGTAATCTCGAACGATTCCGGAGTTTTGAAGAATGAACTTTCTTCTTCTTTAATTTCTTTCATTAAACTCTTCAATATATCTGTTTCGATAAAGGCATACAGAAAAGCAATTATCCCATAGTGTGAATATTGAATTTGATGATAAATAAGTTGGTTTTTTAAAGTTTTCTTTGGACATTTAAGAAGAACATCCCGTGAAATGATAAATGCTTTTTCTAAATAAATTAGTTTATTAATGGATTGATTCAGTATATTCATTTTCCTTTCTTTTCCATATGTTATTTCTCCAAAAGTGATTTCATATTACTCAAACTTTCATCCATGTTAGATTGAATTTTTTTTTGACTACCAAGACAAACATTTACGATGAAGCTTATGACAGTCATAGGAAACTGCATAGTATCCGACATTCCAAGAACCACTTTGGTTTGATCTTCATTTACAGATTCTGTTGTAACGTAAGATTTGAATTTACCTTCGAATGGTTTTTTGAAGCGAATCTCAGTGTCTAACCTTAGCCCATCCACTATGTTTAGAATTTCTTGTTCTGCAGTTCCTACTTCTTCGTGGTTACTTTCCCAAGAAGAAATAAAACCAACCATTCCGTCAGTACCTTTGAATTCTTTTTTCATAGNNTATTCCTAAAAATATTTTCATAACGTTCTCCTATATTGATTTAAAATACTAAACATAAAATAAAATATCAAGAGATTTAAGGGTTCAAAATTGGTGGAAAAAAGGATACAGAACTGTTGAAAAATAACTCTTTAATTTTTGCCGAAGAAGGGACTCGAACCCCCACAGATTGCTCTGCTGGTACCTGAAACCAGTGCGTCTACCAATTCCGCCACTTCGGCTAATTTGCTATCAATAAAATTTTTTCAGGTCTTTTAGTCATTCCCTTTTTGTAAAAATTGAGAATGATTAAAAGGATTAGTCAACTTATTTCCAGAAAATGTAGTTGAAAATTTAAACGACTCTGGTATGTTTACCCGCATGAAATTTCCACAAGAAGATATTATCATACTTTCTATTGGTATGGCTTTCTCAGGAATTATTTTTTACCTGTACCGACTCTTTAAAAACAAAACAGCAGTTGCAAATCTTTCGATTGCTACAGGCACTTTAGAGGAGCAATTAGTTAGTCTAAAAAAAGATTTCTATGAAATTGGAAGAGAAGAAAAATCAGATATGATTCATGTCAATTCCAGAAAAGCTAGTCGGCAACATGCATTTATCAACAAGAAAACTGGGAAATTCTATATAACAGACAATAATTCCACGAACGGAACATATCTTAACCAAGAGCGTATAAAACCTAATATACCTCATCCACTTTCCAATCAAGACGAAATCAAAATCGGTGGAATTGTTCTCAAGTTCTATGACTTAGTTTCATAAAACGATTTACAAGTTGTTTGTTTCATCTGAAATAGACTAGTATGCAAATTAAAAAATACGATGTAATAGTAATTGGAACCGGTCCCGGCGGCGAAGGTGCTGCGATGAAAGCAGTCAAGTCTGGCAAAACCGTTGCAGTGATTGAGAAATACGACCGAGTTGGTGGAGGTTGTAGTCATTGGGGAACGATTCCTAGTAAATCCTTACGTCATGCGGCACAGCAACTAGTTGATTTTAAATCCAATCCTCTTTTTGAAAAATATACGAGTAATATCGAATATCCGCAACTAGTAAAAACGGCTGAGTCAGTTATCACTAAACAAGTCAAAATGAGACAGAGTTTTTATGAGCGAAATGATATTGATATTTATTACGGTCACGCAACTTTTGTAGATAAAAATTCTATCGAAGTAAAAAACCTAGGCAATATAATCGCAAAACTAGATGCAGACTACTTCGTATTAGCCACTGGATCAAGACCTTATCATCCCAAAGATATTGACTTTACGAATTCACGTGTTTTTGATAGCGATACAATTTTAAAATTAGATTATACTCCCCACTCTATCACAATTTACGGAGCTGGAGTTATTGGCTGTGAGTATGCTTCTATTTTTAGAAGTATTGGCACAAAAGTAAATCTTGTAAATACTCGTGATAAGCTCCTCGCATTTTTGGATGATGAAATTATCGACGCACTTGCTTATCACTTGCGAGAACAAGGAATTTTAATTCGTCACAATGAAGAATACGAAAAAGTAGAATTTAAAAATGATTCAGTAGTTATGCACATGAAATCAGGCAAACAAATTAAGTCTGATGTATTTTTATTTGCCAACGGAAGAACTGGAAATTCCAAAGAGCTTGGTCTTGATAAAATCGGAATCAATGTAAATGGAAGAGAACAAATCGAAGTAAACGAAAACTACCAGAC
>DDBL01000047.1:0-12683 GCA_002333425.1 Leptospiraceae bacterium UBA2033 | reverse complement strand
GAAGTGGGACATGCTCTATTTAAAAGCCTCGCCCGCGCCCAGATCACAGGCAGAACTGTTGGAATGTTAAAACTCCTATTTCATCGAGACACCTTGCAGATACTCGGTATTCACTGCTTCGGAAGTGAGGCATCTGAAATTGTTCATATCGGTCAAGCAATCATGGCACAAAAAGGTGACGCAAACACCCTGTTATACTTTATCAATACAACCTTTAATTATCCCACGATGGCGGAAGCTTATCGCGTGGCTGCACTCAATGGATACAACCGTCTAGCATGAAAAAAATTGGAATTGATGTTCGTATGATCGAGCATTCCGGTATCGGGGTGCGGATTTTAAATCTGGTTCAGCATTTCGCAAAAGAAAAACGAGAAGGTTTAGATATTTATCTATTCGGTAATTCTGAAATCTTAGGCAAATACGGATTAGACAAAGAATTTAAAATCATTGAGTATAACGCCGGAATTTACAGCATCAGAGAATTTTTTGGTCATTCTAAAATGTCGGATATGGATTTACTGGACATCCCGCATTTTAATGTGCCTTTGCGATTTTTAAAAAAATGCATTGTGACCATACACGATATTATCCCCTACAAAATGAAGGAATTTTTCCCAAGTAAGATAAAACGAATTTACATGAAGCTGATATTTTTTCTAATAAAAAAATACAGTCATAAAGTAGTAAGTGTTTCCGAGTGCACAAAATCGGACTTAGTCGAAGTATTTCATTTTTCNNTCTAAAAAAGAAATTACTGAGTTTAGGATCAAATACAATCTCGAAAAAGAATATCTTCTCACCGTAGGAATTGGAAAAGGACATAAAAATTTGGGTTTTGTGATTCGAACTCTGACTCCACTCTGGCTTGAGGGAAATCTAGATTTGCCGCTAGTTCTTGCCGGCGCTGGTGGGAAAATTCCTGAACATCTAGTAGAAGTTATCCGTCCTGTGGAAAAATTTATCATTCCGTTTCAAAAGATTTCTTACGAAGAGTTGCCACTTCTTTACCAAGCCGCTAAAATGCTTATATTTCCTTCTCTTTATGAAGGTTTTGGATTTCCTCTTTTGGAAGCGCAGGGTGTGGGTTGTCCCGTATTATCCGCTAACGTGTCTGTAATGCCTGAAATCCTTCGCGGCTCTGCCTATTTTTTTGACCCAACCGATGAAGTAAAATTTCAACAAGAGTTTCGGCTATTCATGCTTAACCCCTCTTTATTAAAAACAAAAGTCCCTCTCGGATACGAAAATACAAAACGATTTAGCTGGAAGAAAGCGGCAGAAGAAACTTTACGATTGTATTGCACTTTGCCACTGAGGCACAGAGTCACGGAGGGAATGGGTATTGGCTAGTTTTATTAAATGCGTCATCTTAATTATTTTTCATTTGACAAAATGAAAACTCTCCGTTAATTTCTAGCTATGACTACTTTATTAGAACATCCGAGTGTGCAAGCTTTAGTAACTCGAATGAGCGTTGCCGATTACCACAAATTAGGCGAGCTTGGTTTGCTACCTGAAAAAATAGAACTCATTGACGGAGTCTTAATTAACAAAATGCCAAAATTCCCTAAACATGCTTATGTAATTGATTTTTTAACGAACACACTTCGTAAAATTTTTCAAACCAGTTTTATTGTCCGTTCAGAACAGCCTATCTCTACAAAAAAATCGGAACCAGAGCCTGACATAAGTGTTATTTTCGGAGAATTAGCCGATTTCAAATCTTCTCACCCAACGACAGCTCGTCTGGTAATAGAGGTTAGTCTTACAACTTACGATTTAGATTTTCAAAAACAGTTTATTTATGCAGAAGCTCTTGTTGCAGAATACTGGCTTATCAATTTAAAAGAAATGGAAATTGAAGTTTATAAAAATCCTGTGTCAGGAAAATACTTAGAAAAAAGAATTTATCGTTCTACCGATTCAATTGAGATAGAGGGAACTGCAATAGAACTAAAAGAATTTTTAGTTTAGCTTAAAAAGTTTCGGCTAATATATATTTTGTGCTCCTCCCACCAACCGGAAGTTTTTTCAAACATCCTAAAGTAAGCAAGTCCGTCAAATGACGAGTAGCCGTTGCTTTGCTTACCTTTGTAATTTTTTGATATTGACTTGCGCTGATGCCTTCATCGAATTGATTGGAGTTCGAATCTAGCATTAAGTTAAGAATCTTTTTTTGCTCTGGCAATAGGTTGAGGTGATTGAAATTTCTCCAGAATCTAGTTTTAGAAATTAGTTTTTCTATTTTTGCAATAGAATTTAAAATAGAATCTTTTAGAACAGATAGATACCATTCGATCCAATTCGTTATATCCAAATCGCCTCTTTGGGTTGTTTCTAATCTTGAGTAATAGTCCTTTCTGTTTTCTAAAATGGAAGACGATAGGGAATAGAGCTTCGCACATTTCTGATTGTATTGCGCTAAGGCTAATTCGGAGAAAACTCTTGCTAGTCTTCCGTTTCCATCTTCAAACGGATGGATGGTCAAAAACCATAGATGCAGAATTCCAGCTCGGACAAATGGGTCTAAGCCGATATCCATTTTGGATTCTTCAAACCAGTCGAGTAATGATTTCATTTCTGCTTTTACTCTTTTGTGCGAAGGAGCTTCAAAGTGAACTTTCGGATTATCCACTCTGCCTGAAACAACGAGCATTGGATTTTTTCCTCTCCACTTACCTGCTCGGATATTTGTTTCTTTTGTTTCGGGGAATAACCATCTATGCCATTGGAACAGACGAGCAGTGGTTACTTTTTTATTTGTGTTTCGAAAAATATCAAACTGTAAATCAGCTAAGCCCTCTATTTTTTTAGTTGTGGGAAATGGTTCTATTTTGAGCTTTAGACGTTTAGCAAGAGAGGAGCGAACAGAATATACATTGAGTGTTTCTCCTTCAATTTCTGAAGAGTGGAGGATGTTTTTTAGAATAGAATCTAGTTCGGTTGCGAGAGATTCGTTCTTTTCTGTTACTCCTGCTCTTGCGTCTAGGGAGCCTAAGTAAAATGCAATTTCTCTACATACAGAACTTACCTTATCGTGGTTCCAAGTAAAATTAGGCCAGTCGTTTTGTTCCCATATCCAACTCATAGGAACTAGTCTTGTAAATTGTGAGCCGAATACAAGTCTTTTTCGGCTCACTTTATGAGCCGAATCTAAATCTTTTTCGGCTCATGTAATTAAAGCCCTTTGATTCTCTCCATCGCTTCTATTACATTTTCTTTTGAACCAAATGCGCTTAATCGAAAGTAGCCTTCACCCGATGGTCCAAATCCTGATCCTGGAGTTCCTACAACTTGCACTTTAGAAAGTAGTTCATCAAAGAAATCCCAAGAACTCAAATTACGCGGAGTTTTGAGCCAGATGTAAGGAGCATTTGTTCCGCCAAATACGTCGTAGCCGAAACTCTTGAGAGAAGTTTTGATTGTATTTGCGTTATTCATGTAATAATCAATATTTGCTNNCTTACTTTTTCACCAGTAGAAGTGTATCCCATTAATTCTTTCGGAATGACAATGTAAGCACAGCGTGTTCCTGTGAAACCGGCAGTTTTTGAGAAGGAACGAAATTCCATTGCCACTTCCTTAGCACCTTCGATTTCAAAAATGGATTTTGGTAAATGACTTTCTGTGATAAACGCCTCGTAAGCCGCATCGTATAAAATGATAGATTTATTTGCACGAGCATAGTCTACCCAGGCTTTTAATTTTTCTTTTGTAATTGTTGTTCCTGTTGGATTNNAGATAAATCAAGTCAGGTCTTTCTTTTGGAAGTTCTGGCTCGAAGTTATTTTCCTTTGTGCAAGGAAGATAAATCAAGTTCGCATAACGTCCATCTGCCCCTGAAGCACCAGTCCTGCCTGCCATTACATTTGTGTCAACATATACAGGATACACTGGATCGGTAACTGCAATTTTACTATCTAATGAAAAAATTTCTTGGATATTTCCAGTATCGCATTTAGAACCATCCGAAACAAATACTTCGTCTTGTCCGATTGTGACTCCTCTTGGAGTAAATTCATTTTGAATGATCGCATCAATCAAAAAAGAATAACCTTGCTCTGGACCGTATCCTTTAAATCCACCAGAGCTTCCCATTTCGTCTGACGCATCTTTTAATGCCTTTACAATGCTCGGAGGAAGCGGGAGGGTAACATCGCCTATCCCCAATCTGATGATTTTTTTTGTAGGGTTTTCTTCTGAGTATTTTTTTACTCGTTTTCCAATTTCTGGAAATAAGTAACCCGCTTTTAGTTTTAGATAGTTTTCGTTGATAATCGCCATTTTATTTTTTCCTTTTAATGAGTTTTCTTCCTGCGAATCCTTCTTCGTAGGAATGTTCGTATAATAAATCCTCTTCGCCGATTTTCCAGCAGTAGTAACCTTCTCCGTTATCGAAGTCCACAAGCCAAATTCCCTTGACGTCTATTTCCATTTCTTGCATAGTAAAACTCCAAATACGAATGAGTTCTTGTATTTCCTCTTCCATTTTTTCCATTTCATTTTCTGGATAAATATTGTCTGATAGTAATTTTGAAATAGTGTAAGCTTGTTCGTAAAAATCTTCGGTGATTCGTTTGATTCTAGGAAATACTTCTAAAGCTTCTTCCAAAGTCCAAATTTTTTTCGGAGTAAACATAATTATAATTCCTTAATTTCTACACCAAGACAGAGGCATAATAATGTCATCCGCACAATTACTCCATACTCTGCTTGGCGAAAATAGGCTGCATTAGGTAAGTCGTCTACATCGGTAGAAAGTTCACTGACACGGGGTAACGGGTGTAAAACGGTGGTATGTTTTTTGGATGCAAGAATTAGTTCTTTATTTACTTTGTAGGTTTCTTTGAGTCGGTCATATTCTTTGTGGTCGGGAAATCTTTCTTCCTGAATGCGGGTAACATAGATTACATCACATTCCCATATTTTTTTAATATCTCTCGTCTCTTCAAACGTTAGTGGATAACCATCTACATCTCTTTTATAACTATCCGGTAGAACTAATTCTTCCGGTGAAATTAGATAGAGATGAATTTTATAATACTTAAGTAATTTTATCAGAGAATGAATGGTTCGTCCATACTTCAAGTCTCCGATAAATCCAACTGTAATTCCGTCGAGTTTGCCCTTCTCGGATTTGATGGTATACATATCTAGAAGTGCCTGCGTTGGGTGTTGACCTGCTCCATCTCCTGCGTTGATGACAGGCATTTTTACAGCACCTGCTGCAATTCTAGAAGAGCCTTCTACCGGATGGCGGATAACGGCGATATCCGCATAAGCCTCAATCATTTTCATCGTGTCGTAAAGAGTTTCCCCTTTTGAAATCGACGAAAACTGAAAGCCTACTGTGGAGATTACTCTTCCTCCTAACCTTTCCATTGCGGATTCAAACGAAAGACGAGTTCGTGTAGATGCTTCAAAAAATAAAGAAGCGAGAAGTTTACCATGCAACATTCCGAAGGATTTTCCAGAATGAAGTAACTCTTTCATTACATTGGTTTTTTGGATGATGAAGTCTAAATCTTCTTTCGAAAATTGATCCGTATCTAATATGTTCTTATGTGGGAACTGATACATAAATGCAAATTATTAAAAAGCCCCTGACTGGCAATCAAAAATGCAGTCTTTTGTATGAATCATAAAAATGCATAATAATCAAGAAAATCATTTATTTTTTTAGAGGATTAAATAATCATTACAATCTAATTTCTATGCGGCTCATTGACTCAAAAATTATAAACCCATTCACTCTTGAATTTCGCGATAAACAAAAAGAAGCAGATTACCGTGAATCTTTTTATTTGGATTATATTCGGAATTCTAGGCTTGTAGTATTTGTTGTTGCATTGTTAGATTTTCTTTCTAATTTTGCAAGGTTCACTGATTTNNTTCAAACGAATTTTAATCCCTTGTATTTTTACATCAAATCTAGTTCTTGCGTATGTAACTGTCGTAGAAGCCACTCAAAAAAATGGGAGTGATTTGGAAGTATTACTTATTATAATCTGTTTTACGATTTTTCCTCGAAATTATTTTATGTATTCGATTATATCTAATACATTTACCATTGGATTATATTCTTACTTTAGTAAAAAAACTGGCTGGAATAATCCTGATCATGTGTCAGAGGAATTTTTATTTTTAAGTTTAATCGTTTACTTAGAATTAGCCGCTTATTTGAAAGAGAGATTTAATCGAAATGACTACTTGACCAACGAAAGGATTCGAGAACAAGAAGAAAAATCCAACCGGTTACTTTTGAATATCCTCCCCGAAAAAGTGGCAGAGGAACTAAAACATAAAGGCGAAGTTACGCCGGTTTTATATGAATCCGTATCTATTATTTTTTCTGACTTCAAAGGATTTACTCGTATTGCAGAAAAAATGAAACCGGAAGAATTAGTAAAGGAACTAGACGGTTATTTTTTCCAATTCGATGAAATTGTTAAAAGATACAACTTGGAAAAATTAAAAACGATAGGCGATTCCTATATGTGTGTGGGCGGAATTCCTATTCAAAATTCTACTCATGCGATTGACGCCTGTTTAGCTGCACTGGAAATTTTAGAATTCATGAAACAAATGAAAGAAATTAAAACAGCCATTGGGATTCCTTATTGGGAGCTTAGACTTGGAATTCATTCCGGTCCTGTTGTTGGTGGAGTGATCGGCAAAACAAAGTTTGCCTATGATATTTGGGGGGATACAGTTAACACTGCAAGTCGGATGGAGTCTTCGGGTGATGTTTCGCGGGTAAATATTTCTGAGGAGACTTATGAGTTGATCAAAGACTTCTTCGACTGTGAATATCGTGGCGAAGTAGATGCAAAAAACAAAGGCAAAGTAAAAATGTATTTCGTAAATAGCATCAAATCAGAATTATCCGTTGATGGAAATGGTCGTGTTCCCAATGATAAGTTTAATTTGATTTACAGAAATTTATGATTTATTCTTGAACGAATCCAGTAATTTCAGTTGTCACTGGAGTAAAAATCGCTGTGACAGGAAACAATACATACCAATAACGAACAGTTTCTCGATGAATAATGTGTACCTTGTTGTTTTCATTTTTAACAGCGTCGGCAGTGAAATCTTCTAGTGTTTTTTCAAAACTGGAATTTCCGAGAACTTCATGAATAGGCACTATGCCAAAGAAAAAATGAACAGCCATGTTCGATGTAGTTTGATAGTATTTAGGTTTACCAACTGGAGTGCTTGTTTCGTTAAAATTGGTTATATGTTTTGTGGAAGTGCAGCTTGTAGTCACTAAAAACGAAAGAATCAGAATGTAACAGAAAAAACTTCTCATTGAATGTTAGAATCATACATTATGGATTGTGCAAAATAAAGAATTTTTTACACAGTCCATAATAGAGTTGTTGGTAAATTTATAATCGGATAATATCGTTATGCCTTAACTTTAACTAATTCGTATCTTTCAAATAGTTTAGTTGAGCCAAATAAAATAAATCCATAAAGAAGAGTAGAAATAACAGAATTTTGGAAAAATGGAATTGCAAGCACATAACACTCAGTTAACCCAGCCATNNAAGAGTTCTGTCATTTTGTAATTTCCAACCTAATACAGTGAGTAGCGCCATACAGCCGTAAACCACAGGCATAAGGGAATGAAAACCTATAATCGCATCACTAACAAGCATAGCGAGAAATGGAATTAAAAGAGATTCTTTTTTAGAAAGAATGCTTGCACCTGCAAAAATCGCAATAGCCATAACGGGAGTGAAATTTCCTGGATGCGGAAGTAATCTGCTCATGGCAGCGACAAAAATCATAATGGAAACAAAGACTAATTTATTCATAGTATAACCTCATGAATAAGAAATTTACAATTCAAGGCATTGTCAAGTCAGATTTGTTCGCTTTTTGCCTCAGAGGATTTGAAGATTACCACCGATCGCTTCGCTAACACCGATAAAAAGAACGATAAAAGATACGATGGTTTGTATTTTGGTTTTGGAATTGAATAATATGGCACTAAACGACGCTCGTTATNNTATAATACATCGTTTTGTTATCGGTGTCCTCGGTGTTAATCGGTGGTAAAAAACTCTGTGTCTCCATGGTAAATAACATCCTTGGAAAAATTTGCAATGTTATAAACCTTGTTAAAGTGACATATCGAGGCAGAAATTGAAAGAGCTAAAACAACTAATTGACATCATGGCGACCCTACGCAGTGAGAACGGTTGCAACTGGGATAAAAAACAAACTTACGACTCGCTAAAGGAATATATCATCGAGGAAGCATACGAGGTTGTAGACGCTGTTGAAAGTAGAAATTTCGAGCATATGAAAGAAGAGCTTGGAGATTTACTTTTTAATATTGTGTTTTATGCGCAGATTGCATCCGAGGACAAGAAATTTAATATAAACGATGTAGCAAAAGATATTTCGGAAAAATTAATTCGTCGTCATCCGCATGTTTTTAATGTTCCAGCCAATCTCACACCCGATGAAGTGCTTGCGAATTGGAATAAAATCAAACAGCAAGAAAAAATCAACAACCCAAAACCGGAATCTGTTTTAGATGGAATTCCTAAGTCGCTTCCTTCGATTTTGCGAGCTGAGAAATTACAGAAATTAGCCGCTAAAGTTGGATTTGATTGGGCGAATGTAGAAGATGTAAAAAAGAAACTCCACGAAGAGATTGATGAGCTTTACAAAGAAATACAAACTGAAAAACAAGATATGAACAAAATTGAAGATGAGTTAGGCGATGTTTTGTTTTCTGTAATCAATCTCTCTCGGTTTTTAAAAGTATCTCCTGAGGTTGCACTAAATCGCGCCAACTTAAAGTTTACCTCACGATTTCAATTCATCGAAAAAGAAGCAAAATTAGAAAATAAAAACTTAGAGGACATGACTCTAGAGGAAATGGACAAATTATGGGACAAAGCGAAATTAAACGAGAACATCTAAGACTATCCGAATCTGACTTTCCGATTCTAGAAGAAAAGACTAAAGAGCTAATGCAGATTATCCTCTCTTCTTTTTCTTGTGAGACTTTAAAGAATGATGGTTTTCCTTATCGTTATGCGATAGAGAAAAATTCTATTCGTTACGAATTTATTTTTTCGCAAATGGGCTCTGTTACTCTAAGACTTGCACAAAGCGATCGTTACCGCAGAAATCCTCCACCTATTTTTTACATCAGCATCGGCAAATACGAAAATGCCGCTTATGTATGGGAAGATTTTAGTGCTAGTCCGGTGGATGTTACGAAAGAGAGTTTGGTTTTGGCGATTGAGGGAAGTATGGCGGTTTATGAAAGTTCGGTACAGGGGATGTGAGATAAACAACCTACTTACTCTTCATATTATAAACCCCATCCCAATCTTCAGGAAGTCCATGTTTGTATTAAATTTTCTTTTGGGAAGCAGACTGTTTTTTTCCGGCGAGTTTTCCAATTTGTTTCATAAGTTCTCGGGTCAGTTCTTCGGTCTCTTCTGCAGAGATTTTTTTGTTGTAATATTTCTCATAAGTAATCGGCTCTCCGATATTTACGATTAGTTGAGTATTCTTAAAATCAGGAAGAGACTCCAATCGTGGAAAAGTTTCTGGTGGCAACACTTCATTTGCCCCTATTATGCCAACGGGGAAGATAGGAGCTTGTGTTTTGATGGCTAATACCACTGCCCCTGTGTTACCAGGAAGAAGCCCAGTTTCAGGCTCCATATCGTTTACAGATAAATCTTCTTCACCTGGGATTGTGCCTTCAGGAAAAACTACAAGATGCTCATTTTTCTTTAACAAACCCATTGCTTTTTTTAAACCACTTGCGTCAACATACTCTCTATCAATTCCAACTCCACCCACAAGCTCCATCATCACTCCAGAAACAGGCATTTTTAGAAGTTCTTTTTTGGCAAGGAAGTAGGCTCTCTGTGGGAGGATACTCGCAATTAGCTGCGCATCTAACCAACTCGAGTGATTTGGGGAAATGATACATCTTTTTCCAAGAGGAATTTTTTCAATACCAGTTACTTTTAGATTGTACAAAGATTTAAACATCTGATGGTAAATAGGAATTATTACATCTAAAAAAGACAAAGTGATTTTTCTATCGACCTTGTATTCTTTTGCCAACTCCCAAAGTTTACGAATCGGAATATCAGCAGGTGTCATAAAAAAGTTTAGTATTTCATCATACTTTGTGATGGGACGACTCGCCCCTTTTCCTAGCCTGGTTTGTTTCATTGTGTATCCTTAGAAATTATTATTTCTGTTGTTTTATGATTTTAAAAATTGGGATGTGACTATCGGTTTCTACTGTTTCGATTTCGAGAATTTCTACTAAATCGTCTTTGAGTCCTTGTAAAAATCCTTTTTTTTCTTTCGGGGAGTTTGAAAGTTTATTTTGTTCGATTGCCATTTGGATAGACTCCATTTCAGAGTCTGTGTCGTTCATATTTAATACGACGGGTTGGTATGTTTTTTCTGGAGCGTAAGAACTTGGACTCTTTAAAAGAGGTGTTTCTTCAGGCAAAAAGGAAAGTTCAATTTTGTGAAAAGTTTGTGTTAGATTTTCGGGAACAAGTGTTTTTACACCACTCACATCTGTTCTGCATCGTACATCGGTTTCTTTATGACAAAAATAACAACTTACAGTAAATACATTCGAATGAACAATGGAATTAGCAAGCTTAGATTTTTTTCCACAATTAGGGCAATTAAAGGAAATTTCTGTAACAGGTGATGTAGTATTCATAGTCTTAATAAAGAAATCGGATATTCTAAGGAATGCGATAATAATAAAATTATGTAATATTAACTTTAGTATTATTTTTTTAAGGGTCTAAGCTAAGGACTCCAAACCCTTAAATGCATAAAATTAGAGAATACCTGCTTTTTTAGCGATTGCATAAAAATTGATTCCCCAACCTACACCAATAAAATTCTTAGGTGGAAAAATTTCTTCCGTACTTGGATCCCATAGATCTTTTAAAAGCGCATCTGTTGTAACTTCTCTTCCAATCGGAAGACCCCAGAAATTTTCGTGTTCGTTATTGTCCATATATGCCAAATCCTTTTGTTTATTTGCGAGATTATTTTCTATCTAAACCTATTATAGTCAATGAAATTTAATCAAAAAATTTCATGATTTACTCTTTTTCACCATCTCAAAAAAGTCTTGGAATAAATACTCCGCNNTCATCATTCAAGTTGATATGAGTGATTGGCTCGTTAGAAGAATCTTCTCCAATCACCGCAAAACCATGATTTTGCGCTGTGATTTCCACTCGACCTGTGGCTATATTTTTAACAGGTTGATTTCCGCCACGGTGTCCAAACTTTAACTTCGTAGTTTTTCGACCGAGTGCAAGACCAATAATCTGGTGTCCGAGACAAATTCCAAAAAGTGGTTTTTTTTGTTCCATGATTTTTTTAGCAGAATGAATTCCGTAACTTACTGGCTCAGGATCCCCTGGACCGTTCGATAAAAAGTAAGCGTCGAAGTTTTCTTCCATTACTTTTTCAATTGGAAATTCTGCCGGAAATACACTCACTGCAAAACCAACATTATTCAAACATTGGAGGATATTCGTCTTTACCCCGTAATCATAAACTGCCACACGATAAGGTTTATTTTCTTTAGAGCCAAATTCATAACGTTCTTTAGTGCTGACAACTTTCGCCAAATCCATTCCTTGAATGCCGGGAAATTCTTTTACTTTTTTCAAAAACTCATCCGAGTATTTGTCTGCTATAAAAATTCCACCGTTAGGCGCTCCATTTGAGCGGATAAAGCGTGTTAGCTTACGTGTGTCAATTCCTTGGATAGCTGGAATTTTGTGTCGGATTAAAAAAGATGCCAATGTCTCAGTAGAACGAAAATTGGACGGAACAGGAACATATTCTTTTACAATTAGCCCGCTGACCTGGACTTTATCAGACTCCATATCGTCTGCACAAATCCCATAGTTTCCAATCATTGGATAGGTTAGGGTGACTATTTGTTTGCGATATGATGGATCTGTTAGAATCTCTTGGTAACCCGCCATGGAGGTGTTAAATACAACCTCTCCTACTTCGGAACCCTCGTAACCGAAAGATTCCCCTTCAAAAACTTCACCGTTGTCTAAAACTAAAAATGCTTTCATTTGTTTCTAACATATTTCATATTGTTGCATTAAGGTCAACTAAATGCTTCCACGAAATGATAATTCATTTAACCTAATTTTTGGCGAAAATGCTGAAAATAGCCTAGTGCCAATTTTAATACACGATAAACAGTATATGATTCCGAGGCACGTAAACCTTTTGAGAGGTTTTCACTACATAACTGCAACCACTGATGACTATGATCTAAAACTTCAAAAACATTGTTGGGCTGGAAGCTGTGAAAATTGTAAGTGTAGTTTTGTGGATTCCCAACTGGGTGAAGCAGATGGTCTTGCTTGTCAAATGGATGTAGAGCCAAATCTAAAGATTACTTTGCTGCCGAAAACTATGAAAAGAAAACTAACTTTTGGTGTTGATTATAGTATTTGAACAAACCTTCTTGTTTTGTTGTTTTGTCTCTTAGCATAGCTTCGCTCTGGTCTTTTTTGTTTTGTTGTCTGTTTTTTCGTAATTCTTGGACTTGTCGTTCTCTTGCTATACTTTTACGTGATAACCACGTGCCAATGTATATGAAATCCGCTCTAGAAATTGAA
>DDBL01000082.1:47532-53844 GCA_002333425.1 Leptospiraceae bacterium UBA2033 | reverse complement strand
CTTAACTTGACAGCATTGTCCAGCGCCTACCCAGTTTTTCCGCTACAGCCAGTGTAGTCCCACTCCCACAAAAGAAATCAGCAACCAAAGAACCTTCATTCGAGGATGCTTTGATTATCCGCTCCAGAAGTGCTTCGGGCTTTTGGGTGGGATAACCGATATACTCTCCTGTATTATTAATGGTTTGAAAACCAATAATATCGCTCCACACACTTGAAATTGGTCTTCCATTTGATTGTTCTAGATATACTCTTCGCTCAGTTTTATCTGGATTGTAATAAACTTTATATCTATTCCCATCTTTATCTGTTTTATCATAACGTTTTATAGTTCTTTCATCCAGCTCTAGAAATTGTTTATTAAAGATAGATTTCTTGGATTTTGTATAGAAAAAAATTGTGTCATGTGATCTTATCCAATTATTTGCCTGACTTTTAAATCCGGAAGCAGTCTCGATTGACCAAATAATTTCTCTTTGAAAATAGTCTGTTCCAAATATCTCATCCATCGTCAACCGAATACTGCTATTTAGCCGCCAATCCAAATGCACATAAATACTTCCTTGTTCGGACAATAATTGATGCATCACAGATAATCTATCTTGCATCATCGTAAGAAAACTCTCTATCCCACGTCCCCATGTATCGCGGTATGCTTTTTCTTCTAGCATGGATTGTTCTTTTTCGATTGTTTCGCCGTTATCTCCGATCTCTGTGGTGAAGCTGAAATCACTTCCTGTGGCGAAGGGTGGGTCTATGTAGATAAGATCGATTTTCCCCGCGAACTTTTCTAAGAGGGAACTCATGACTAGTTGGTTGTCGCCCCAGATGAGTTTGTTGTGCCAGCCTTCTTCGAAGGTAAATCCTTCTTTGCCGCTGTAGTCAAACAGTTGTAAGCCTTTTGTTTTTTGGGCGTCTTTGGTTGCGCGCGTTTCTCCGATTTGCTCAATCACTTGAAACGGAAGATTGACCTTAGGTGTCTCGCGTAACGTTCCATCGTCATTGTATTTCCCAGGCCATACTAATTCTGTTCTTGTAATATCAATCTTTGCCATAATCTTTCCTTTTTTTTACCACGGATGCACACTGATGGACACGGATAAAAGATATATAAAAAAACATCCGTGTGAATCCGTGTTTATCCGTGGTGAAATCTTTTATTCCTCTTTTTCCAATCGTAATTCCGCTTCTTCCATAAGTTCATGTAGTTTTCGTTGTAATACTGCTTTGGAAATTAGTTTTGTTTCATAGTCAGCTATCAGCGTAGGACTGACAGAACGACTGAGTGCATATTCCACAACATCATTATCTTTATAAGCACAGAGTAAAATACCAATACTTGGATTTTCGTGTGCCTTCTTTACATCTCTATCCAGCGCTTCAAGGTAAAACTCCAGTTGCCCCATGTGCTCTGGTCTAAATTTATCAATTTTTAATTCAAAGGCAACCAAACATTGTAAAGTGCGATGATAAAATACAAGATCAATGTAGAAATCTTCATTGCCAACTTGCAATCGATAACTTTCACCCATGAAAGTAAAGTCTCCACCAAGTTCGAGAATAAAATGCTTCAAGTTATGCACCAAACCCTTTTGTAAATCGCTCTCAGAATGTTGATCCGGTAAACCCAGAAACTCAAAGATATAAGTATCTTTAAATGCATTTGTTACATTTTGAGGGAGTTCTTTCATCCCACTAGAAAGTTTTAGTTCGGCTAATTTTGTACGTTCAAAGGAACTTGTATTAATCTGTCTTTCCAAATCTCGAACAGAATATCTTTCTTTAATACACAAGTTTAAATAGTAATGCCTTTCTTCATCGGTTTTACATCTTGCAAAAATAATACGATTATGACTCCAACTCAATTCTCGACACAGTGTGGCGAGTTTTTCATTTCCTTGATAAACTTCATAAAACTGCTTCATCCGCCATAGATTTTTATCACTAAATCCTTTTAGATCAGGCTCATTTCTTTGAATAAAATCAGCCAGATTTGCAACAACCCCTTTCCCCCATTTCTCTGAATCAACTTTTTCAGAAATGTATTTACCAACCTGCCAATAGAGATGAATCAAATCATTATTTACCGCTTGCAAGGCACGGTTGCGAGCCGAACGAATCAAAGAAATTACTTCAATAAAATTCGGATTCAGTTTATCCAATGATTTTCTCCTTTTTACATACATGACGGAAGTCGCATTCTCTACAGATTTTTGCTTCTGGGGGAGATTGGATTTCATAATTTCTACTTTGAATTTCGGAAACAATAGAATCAAAATGCTCACCTGCTTTTTTGACTTGTTCCGGTTTATAGGTAAACTCTTGGATAGCCGCATCTAAGGTTTCCTCACTTGTCCAGTAGAGTAAAAGTCTATCTGGTCTTTTTCCGTGTCTGGTTTCTAGGATATGAGCGTAAGTAGAAAGTTGGTCTTCGTATTTTTTGATTAAACTAGGATGCGTTCCTTTGGCAGAAGTTTTGAAATCCAACAACTCCAACTTCCCATCTTCTCCAAGTAGCAAATCTATTTTTCCGTTTAAGATGTATCCTTCTTTTTCAATCGATACGTCAACCTCTGTTTCGATTACACGATGGAGGCTATTCGCATTTAGCCGGTAGTAGTTTAGAACTTGTCTGAGTGCTGATTGTTTTTGATCTTCGCCTGGTGGCTTGGCATCGGAACTCATCTTTAGGAAATGAAATGTGCGGTGGAATATTTCTTCGACTTTGGTTTCATTTAACGTGTGTATATTACCATCTAAAACGATTCTATGAATTTCTTCAATGCTTTGGTGAACCAATTGACCAAAGAATAAAACCACCGAACGAGACGGAGTAAAATCATAATCTTTATAGTATTGGTATTGTCTAGGACAGGTTTCATAAACCATAATATCACTTGTGAAACTATAAGACTTACGCGGGACAGATTTTTCTTTGATTTTAAATTCTTGTGCGGCTAATAGATCTTTTTCTACGTAAGGCCATTGTTCTAGACCATGCCAGATAGAATCAAAATAGTCATTCGGCTCACTTGGACAGGTGAGACAAAGAATTTTTTCGGCACGCGAGAAGGCAACATAGAATAGCCGCATTCTATCGAAGTCAGTGATTTTTTTTAAAGGCTCATACCTTGGTTTTAAATAAAACTGCTCTAAGTTATTATCAATGTCTTTACCGGAAGAAATTCTGGAATCTAAACTCCCTACGACTACAACGGGAAATTCTAATCCTTTAGATTGGTGAATGGTGAGTATTTGCACATGCCCCGATGGAAACGGAGAATAGGGATCTTCGTATTCATTGATTCCTCCTTCATAAAGTAATTTCAAAAAACTATTGAATAAATTAAACTTTAAGTAATCCCGATTTTTTCTTGTTAAGACTGAATAATGATAGTAGTTTTGAAATACGTTTAACAACTCAGAAAGTGTGGCGAGGTTACGTGCTCTATTTTCGTTTTTTATAAAAGTATGAAATGGCTCAACGGCTAATAGCTCGTAGATGTAGTCAGTGAGTCTTCTATCCAGTTTCTCCGATTCTTTTAATTGGCTAATTTCATTTGCCTTCTTTTGAATAAATGCGGATAATGGATGGGGACTTGGATAATTTTGACCAATTAAAATAATGGTCTGGTCAATGTATTCAATAAATTCTTTGAATGTGCGCCCTGAGACATTTCCTCTCGCCTCACCGTAGTAACCTAAGAGAATTGCAAAACATCCTACCATGATTTGGATTTCTTCGTTTTCAAAATAAGTTCTAGCGCGTGGGCAAAATGCAGGTATCCCCTTCGCTTCTAGAGCTTCGATGTATCGTCCACTATGATTGTATTTTACACTTCGTAAAAGTAAGGCTACTTGGTTATAGTCTTTGATCGTTCCATTTGCTTTCAGAAAATGAACCAGATTCGCAAATCGAGCCGCTTCATCTTTTTCATTCTTTCCCCAGATGCTAAATACAGCAGGGTATTTTTTATGTTCCGTTTTGGGATCAGGCTCGATGGTTTTATCGAATCTATATTGTTTTCCGGTCTTTTCTGTCCAGATGGGTGAATCCATCCAAGTATCGTAAGCGTAGACTATATTTTCGTGAGAGCGGTAATTCGTTGTTAGATACAACTTTTTTGTATCAGGAAAGTATCCTGAGAACTCTAAAATATTTCTTACTGTAGCTCCTCTAAAACGATAGAGGCTTTGGTCTTCATCTCCAACAACACAAATATTATTGTGTTTGGAAACAAGGCTGAGTAAAATCTGTTCTTGGACAAAATTTGTATCTTGGTATTCATCAATCATGAGATACTTAATCTTAGCCGTCACTCTATCTTTAATCTGGGAATCTCCGAGAAGAGTAATTGTGATTTTTTGTAAGTAGGATAGATCAATCTTATTATTCTGTTTTAATAATGTTTCGTAATTATAATAAGCTTGTCCAAGTTTACGAATGAAATTTTCTGAATTGTCATACATATTCTCTGGGTCAATTAACTCTTCTGTAATTTTATTAAAATAATCTCTTGCACCTTCGATAGTAGTCCATTTTGTTTTCCATTTTCCACAATAAAGTCCACCTTCTTCCTCGCCAAAAATTTCCTGAAAATGTTCATTGATAAATAGTAGCTGAGTTAAGTCGTCTAACGTATCATAATTGTTTCCAAAGGATGTTTGATGACGATTCGCCATTAGAATAGAATTACATACACTATGAATCGTTCCAACGGTTAATTCGCTAGTATCCTCTTTGTAACCAATTTTTCTTTTGATAACAGCAATCCGGTCTTTCATTTCTCCGGCGGCTTTTTCCGTAAAAGTACACAGAATTATTTCTGAGGGTTTGGCTAGTCCATTTAGAATTAAATTTATGGCTCTAAGAACAATGCTAAATGTTTTCCCCGATCCGGGACCTGCTATAACTAATAAGGGTCCGTTATCATGTTCAATGATTTTCTTTTGGTCATCGTTAATAGAAGGATATTTTTCAGTTATTAGATTCGATATTTTCACAATTAGCCCAAATCACTCAAAAAAGACCCTAATAGTTCAATCAAAATCTGTCAAGGGAAACTGTGTTTTAACTCTAAAAACTAGTGAGATTGTATATTGAGATATTAATCTATTTATGAAAAACCGTGGTAAAGATGCGACCTGATAAATCAAGTCCCTACAAATAACTCTTCCCGTCCATATCGACCCAGCCAGTCTTAGAAAGTTCTTTCGCTTTATTGCGAAGCCAAGGTTCGGCGGTGCCGATNNTGAATAAACTCATCCAGCCATTTCCATGCATTCTCATCACAAATGCTAAAGCCACTTTTTTTACCAACAGCTTCCCAGAATAGACAATCGTAGTCCCTGCCATCAGCAAATTTTTCAGATACTTTCTTATGAAAGAAAACAGATTCGAGTGCAGACATTTCTTCAACAGTATAATTGGTAGTAGTTTGCGCTTCATTCAAACTTTCTTTTACAAAGTTACTCATTTTCTTTCCTTTTTCCTCTGAAATAGGGGACACAATCTAAGAAAATATGCCCTCTAATTTTTTGGTCATCTGCATCTAGTGCTTTAAATCCAATATGAAAAACATCCGGACCATCGATTTCATGCGGAGCATCAACACTTACTTCGCTTCTTCGGGGTCCTTTCCATTCTACAACGCCTGATTTCCCGTTGATATCCTTTCCCCATTTTTTAGGAACAAACTGTTCTTTAGGAATACCTGTTCTGCGAAATGCCTCTTCCAAAGCTTCCTCGAAAGATTTTCCAGAATCTCTCCAGTCTAAGTCAGTTTCTTTAACTGGATAACCTGTCAGACTCCCAATATCCTTAATAAAATTCTTTTTGCAAGCACATAATCTGATTTGTTTCACTTTCCAAAGTAGGTCACAATAGGCTTCTTTTTCGTCGAGACGTACCGCCGTGCGCCTCTACGAAAGGTTGTTCAGTGGTAGGTGGTTTTTCTAGTAGATTAGGCATAGAGACTAAATGTGAATAGCCTGTACATGTTTGCAATAAATATATTTAGTAGTATTAAAAAAATGTCTGAACTGTGATTGATGTGATTTGGATGATTATTATGATTTAGAAGTAGTAATAAAGTTTTTAGATATAACAAGAATATCTGACAAATACAAAATCATCCCAATCACAAAAATCATACAAATCACAGTTCAGACAATGAGTTTTTCTATTTACAAAAATTCTTACAATTCAAAAAGATAATCCCATGAACACCAAACCCACCGGCATATCTACTCCGACTTACAACTCAATCCTAAAAGAAATCTCACTCATTTACGAAAACGCACAAAGTGAAGG
>DDBL01000082.1:39304-47445 GCA_002333425.1 Leptospiraceae bacterium UBA2033 | reverse complement strand
GAGCGGCTTATGGCGATATGGTACTAAAGCAGTTATCAAAAGATTTGAATAGAAAATTTGGAAAAGGATTTTCTGATCGTAATCTTCGGTATATGAGAAAGTTTTACCAAGTGTACAAATTAAAGGAAGTGAAAACGCAATTATCTTGGAGTCACTATCGGGAATTGCTACTTTTGGATGATCCTGCTGTNNAAACGACCATTGATGAGGTTGTATTTATACCGCACTTTGCAAAAATTTTCGTCAGATTTGGAACCGTCGGTTCCAAATCTGGATTTAGGGTTTTCAATTCGTTTAAAGGTTAATAAGAGTTATGCGCTAATGTCTAATAACGGGAGTGATTTGCTAAAGCTCAAAGTTGGCTCGGTGATTGAGTCAAGGAAGAAAGGTAATTCGTATTATTTTGAGTCTGTCTCTAGCAGCAAAGAGATGTTTACCTACAAAGCTTACTTGGAGAGAGTCATTGACGGAGATACTTTGCTTGTGAATATTGATTTGGGCTTCTCAGTTTTTATAGAGCAGAGATTAAGATTACGCGGAGTAGACGCTCCTGAGCTTGGGACGAGTGAAGGAAAATCCCCTGTATCCCCTTTGCGAAAGGGGACGGATGCAAAGAAGTTTGTAGAGTCTCGTTTGAAGGATTGTGAATTTTTGATTATTAAGACTCACGGTAGCGATAAATATGATCGTTATTTGGTGGATGTGTTTTACTTAAAAGGTGAGGATAACGAGGATAAGGTTTTACGGGACGGAACTTTTTTGAATAATGAGTTGCTTGAGGAAGGTTTGGCTTTGTTGGTGTAAAATCCCCCTCTTTCCCCCTTTGCGAAAGGGGGATGTTAGTATTAGCCGCTAACGCGAAACTTAGAACTATTTCTAAGAACTCAGAAAAAGTCTTAAATGGAGCATTGGCGAAGTGTTAACGCGAAAGAGCCTGAGCTGCGGGTTTTTTCTTTTTTTGCTTACTTTTTTTCTTTTTTACATAAAAAAGAAAAAAAGTAAGAGAAAGATCCCCCACGCTGGGAAAGCGGTAAATAAAACTACTCCCCTTCTGGGAAGAGAAAGCAAAGAGAATCTCAAAAGTCTAACTTTTGAAAGAAAAATAAGTTCGGGTAATAGGGTGAAACCCTTGCAATGAAAATAAAATCCGACAATTACACCGCGTTAGGGATACGCAGGGGTAGTCGCATCTGTTTGCGACCGTAGCGATTAGCGAAGCCCGTAGTAGCCCGGCGCATTAGCCGAGAAAGGAGAGCAAAATCACGCTTTGGTGTGGCAAATACTGAGAATGCGCAACGCCCAAATGCTAATGCGAACCTCGTTCTGCTGTTGACGAAGGNNATGATCACAAACAACGCTGGTCTTGAAGGTGGACTACTGCATAAAAAGTGGACATCAAATTTAGGCAACTCGCTTTTCATATTGTAATCTAAAATTGACCGCGCTTATTGAATCCAACTTGCAACGAGACTCAGTGGAGTGAGCTTCAAAAGTCGAGATAGCAGGACTCTACTCATTCGAATGGTGCTTTTTAAAATTTCAAAACAAATAAGTATTTCTTTTTAAAAATAGATTCCGATAATGGTATTAAAATCCAACGCAGGTGAATGAATCATGAACCAATTTTTATCTACACTTCTTAGAGCGTGTATTAGAAGATGCTTTTCTATTAGTAAAAGTCAAGCTCCAAGAGCCTCTAATGTTCTTTTCAGTCAGGCTCTTATAGCATTTCTACTAACTTCCAGTTTATATTCTGCAGATAGAATTACAGGAACTGACGGAGTAATTAATGATTTTGCTAAAACAGAAGAATACATTAAAAATAGAAAAATTTCTAAAGAATACAGAAAAAAGACCTTAGAAAAGAACCTTACCAACGCAATACGATACACGATGCATAAAAAATTCCCTGACTATCAAACTAGAATCAAAGATCTGAAACCAGATGCTATCAAATTTGAACAAGAAAAAGGTACTTTTAATTATTTTTTAAGCTATAAAGATTATTATATTTTTTACAACTTTGCGGTTGATCCTGAAGTATACTTGCAACTCCCTGTAGACGAAAAGATGTATATCAAATTAGCTGACCAAGACAAAGAAACTGCTGAAAGCTCTTCCCCTGCTACACCTGCCAAAAGTAGTGCTCCTGCAGGCAATGACTCTTCTAAAGGACCCAATAAGCCAATAGGAACGAATCCTTAATCTTGTTCCATATCGATTCCCCTGAATTTCAAATCGCAGTATCCTCTGTAATAAATGCAGGGAAATTAGTTAAAGATATTTACAATTCCAGCTTCGAAGTAAGCTGGAAATCCAAAGATGATCCACTAACCGAAGCGGATTTACTTGCTAACAAAGAAATTCTACAGAATATATTAAATAATTTTCCAAATGATGGAATTTTATCCGAAGAAATTGCAGACAATTCAGATAGAATTTCCAAAGATCGTGTTTGGATTTTAGATCCAATAGATGGAACACGTGAGTTTGTTCAAAAAAATCCCGAATTTTCCATTAGTCTTGGACTATCTTACAAAGGAAACCCAGTTCTAGGAGTTGTTTTAAATCCAATTACTAGAGAGCTTATAACTGGGGTTGTTGGATCAGGTGTTTCTTATGATATTCTAAATGAAAATTTAGAATTAAAAAGTTCAATTGATTTAAAACCACTCAACTTTGATGAGAATATCAAAAAACCATCTACTTTTGTTTCTCGATCTGAATTTTTTAAATACAAATTATTTGAAAAAGATCCATTTTGGTTAGAATACTTCGAAATCAAACCGATAGGCTCTATTGCTTACAAATTAGCTCTTACTGCAGCCAATAAAGCAGACCTCAGCATTTCTCTAAAACCAAAGAATGAATGGGATATTTGTGCGGGAGTTGCATTGATTTTGGCATCCGGTGGTTTGGCTGTAGATTTAGTGAACCAAAAAGAAATTCCATTTAACTCTCCAAACCCACTACAGAGAGGAATTTTAGCAGGAAACCCTCATCTTGTTAAAAATTTGATTCAAACAAAAGGTAAATTCCTGGAAAATTCGATTGTAGGCTGGAATTAGAAATAAAAAAAGCTTGGGCTTTTATAAAGCTCAAGCTTTCTTAGTTGATACAATATTGTAAAAATTAAGATTTGTTTGCTAATGTTGTGCCTGGTTTTGTTGTTACAATTTCTATCTTGCGAAGTGCTTTTTCGGGATCAATTAATTTACCTTTATAAATAACTTCAAAATGTAAATGAGCTCCAGTAGCTGTTCCTGTGCGCCCTACCGATCCGATAACTTTTCCCATCTTGACAAAGTCCCCTACTTCTACAACAGTTGTGGAACAATGAGCATAAATAGTTTTGTATCCACCTTTGTGGCGAATGATAACTGTATTACCGTATCCACCATTCCTTCCCTTAAATTCAACTACACCTTCAGCGGAAGCAATTACTGGAGTACCAACAGGAGCCGATAGATCTAAACCAGAATGGTAATTTCTAACACTTGGATTAAATGGATCGCGTCTGTATCCGAAACGAGAAGTTACTCTACCGGTAAGCACTGGTAAAGCAAATACTTTCATTTTGTAAATAGTCCCACCTGCCATGTGAGATGTAGTAGTTTTTGTGCTATTAATACGTAAAATCTGTCCAATTCGGATTAAATCGCCTTTCAGACCATTTAACTTTTTGATTTGCTCTACTTTCATTTTATATCTTCGAGCTATCGTGCTTAGAGTATCTTTTGGCTGAACTTTGTAGCCACCTACAACTGTAGTAGTTGGTTTTATAACAGTTGTGGAAATGACTCTTGCAATCTGAATATGCGAGGGTAACTTATAGTTAGATGATACTCTGGAGTAAGTTCCTACACTTTTTGAAGATTCATCAGAGTTTTCTTCATCAGGAGAGAATAGCTCTTTAATTTGCGAGTCTTCGCCTTCATAATATTGACCAGACTCAGAGTCAATATATTCCTTTAATTCATTTTCAAATGAATCAAATGGGCTTGCGAACGCGACAGAGGTAAAAATTACCGTAATCGCAAAAACTATAAAAATCCAGAATTGTATCAGCATCTATTTATTGTATCGTATAAGTATTTAAAATTAGTCAAGCAAAATCGCTATTTTTTTGCCTTTTTATTTTTACTTAAGTCCTTTGCATCATAATATACTAGCTTTTCAGCTATCAACTTGTCCAAATACTCAACCGTAAACTGTTTATCTCTAAAGTCTTCATTAATGATATAAGCTACCATTCTACCTACAGCACTTTCTCTTTCTTCATTGCTGTTGTAACACTTGACTTTTAAAATGGATGCAGTTGACTCAATCCATATTTTTACAGAAGTATCCTTTTTTATAACATCCTTGTTATCAATTACAAGGTTCTCTTTCACATAATATGTATTTTGCGAATAATGCTCGTTAATGAGTGTCAATTCATCTTTTCTAATCAGGCGTTTATTACAAGCTAAAAGAAAAAAAGCAAGCAAAATAAAAAAAAAGTATCTAACACTCATTAACATTCTCAACACTCTCTCAGCTACAACCTGTCGTCGTACCACAAGAATTACATTTCAAACAAGAACCATTTCTAACCATTTGGAATGATCCACATTCTACACAAGAGTCTCCTGTGTAACCTTGTATCTTTGCTCTTTCCCTTTGATCAGCTTTATCTAAAACTGCAACAGAACCATTTTTTTTCAGGACACTGGCGTCATTTTTAGAAATAACTTCCGATAATGAAATTGGCAACGGTTTAATTCCAACAGAACTTGGTTTGATTCCATTAGTAAGAGTTTCCGAGTTCTCCGAATCCAACCTCCCGGACTTACCCACTTCATCTCCACGAAGTTCTTCATCCGAAACAACTTGTCCTAGATCATAACGACCTAAATAAGTAATCGCAAGTTCGCGGAAAATATAATCAATCACAGAAGTGCTCATTTTGATATGTTGGTTTCCATTGACCATTCCATTCGGTTCAAACTTGAAGAAAGTAAATGCTTCTACAAATTCTTCTAACGGAACTCCATGTTGTAGTCCAAGAGAAACTGCAATGGCAAACGCATTCATTAAACTACGAAACGCCGCTCCTTCCTTGTGCATATCAATAAAAATTTCTCCGAGTTGACCATCTTCGTATTCACCAGTTCTAAGATATACCTTGTGGCTACCAACAGTTGCCTTTTGGGTGTAACCTGCTCTACGAGAAGGAAGTTTTCTTCTTTGGGAAATATATTTGAGAACAATCTTTTCCGCAGTTTTAATCACTGCCGGTTTCTCTTGCTTATCCTCAGTCGTCTCTTCTTCTGCAAAATGGAGCATTTCGGAAACAGAATTAAGCGGTTGAGACAGTTTAGACCCATCGCGGTATAACGCATTTGCCTTAACCATCATCTTCCAAGAAATCAAATACGCATCTTTTACATCTTCCAAAGTTGCTTCTTCTGGAAGGTTGATTGTTTTAGAAATCGCACCCGAAATAAAAGGCTGAGCTGCTGCCATTGCACGGATATGAGATTGGTAGGATAAGAATCGTTTGCCGTAACGACCACATTTATTAGCACAGTCAAATACCGGTAAATCCTTTTCTTTTAAGAAAGGAGCATTTTCAACAGTCATAGTTCCGCAAACATAGTCGTTTGCTTTTCGAATTTCTTCTTTGTTAAATCCTAAGTGCTCGAGCAAATTGAAAGTTGGCGCATCATAAATTTCTTTTGCAATTTTTAAAGTTTTAGAGAAAAATTCTTCGCCGAGCACATATTTGTTAAATACAAAGTTAATATCAAACGCGGCAGCTAAATCTCTTTCTACTTTTTGTAAAATTTCATCCGTGAATCCTTTCTCTTTTAGAGATTGAGTATTGATATAAGGAGCACCGTTAAATGTGGCGTAACCTTTACAGTAATTTACAATCGCTTCGATTTCAGATGCAGAATAACCAAGTTTTTTTAAAGCAGGTGGAACAGATTGGTTGATAATTTTAAAGTATCCACCACCGGCTAACTTTTTGTATTTCACAAGAGCGAAGTCAGGCTCAATTCCTGTAGTATCACAGTCCATCACAAGACCGATAGTTCCAGTGGGGGCAATCACTGTTACCTGCGCGTTGCGGTAACCGAATTTTTCTCCAAGTTCAAGTGCGGCATCGGAATCTTCTTTAGCGGCATTTAACAAGTACGCCGGGCAATTAGCAGAGTCAATTCCCATCGGTTTAATCGTCAAACCCTCATAATCCTCAGAAGGAGAATTGTAAGCAGCACGACGGTGGTTGCGGATAACGCGAAGCATGTGCTCACGATTCTTTTCATATCCACTAAATGCGCCTAATTCACTTGCCATAAGAGCAGACGTCTTGTAAGCAGTCATATGCATGATAGAAGTAATGGCACCTGTTACGCCTAACGCTTCCTTAGAGTCATAAGGAATTCCCATGATCATAAGAATGGAGCCTAAGTTCGCGTAACCCAGACCAAGAGTTCTAAACTTATAAGAAAGCTCTGCGATTTCACGAGAAGGAAATTGAGCCATGGTAACAGAAATTTCTAGAATGATTGTCCAGATATGGCAAAGATAACGGAAAGCTTCCACGTCAAACGTTCCGTCTGCTTTTAAAAACTTTTGTAGATTCGCAGAAGCTAAGTTACAAGCAGTGTTATCAAGGAACATATACTCAGAGCAAGGATTAGATGCGTTAATCGCTCCATCCTCTGGACAAGTATGCCATTCGTTGATTGTAGTGTGGTATTGGGTTCCAGGATCTGCAGAAGCCCAAGCGGCATTGGCAATTTTCTCCCAAAGATCACGGGCACGGAGAGTTTTCGCAGGCTTAGCCGCACGGTTTAGTTTAACAGCTTTTTCTATCTCAGTTCGATTGTATAAATTCCAGTCGATGTCTTTTTCGACCGCGTCCATGAATTGATTCGAGATACGAACAGAGTTATTGCTATTTTGACCGGATACTGTGTTGTAAGCCTCTGATTGCCAATCGGTAGTTAACTCATCAAAAAGAATTTCTTTCGCACCTTGTTTCGCAAGATCAATGACTCGTTTGATATAATTATCCGGGCAAAATACTTTCTTGGCTTCTATGATTGCTTTTTTGAGATTAGGATTTTTTTTAGGATCAAATTTATCTGACTCAACGGAAGTTTCAAATTCATGACAAGCTTTGATTACTTTATTTAGGGCACGATTATTATGAATAGAGCCAGTAACAAGAGAGGCTACTTTCTGTTCTTCGATAACTTTCCATTCGATAAATTCTTCGATATCAGGGTGATCCATGTCAAGACAAACCATCTTAGCCGCTCGTCTCGTCGTCCCCCCAGATTTAATAGCACCAGCAGCTCTATCGCCTATCTTTAAAAAACTCATTAAGCCAGAGCTTTTTCCACCACCGGATAACGACTCGTTTTCCCCACGGATATTGGAAAAGTTCGTTCCAGTTCCAGAACCATATTTAAAAAGACGAGCTTCCCGCACCCAAAGATCCATGATTCCACCTTCGTTCACTAGATCGTCATTGACACTTTGAATAAAACAAGCATGAGGTTGTGGGTGTTCGTAAGAAGAAGAGGATTTGGTCAAAACTCCTGAGGCAGGGTCAACATAATAATGCCCCTGTGAAGTTCCATCAATTCCATACGCCCAATGTAGCCCAGTATTAAACCACTGAGGAGAATTAGGAGCAGCCATTTGCGAGGCAAGCATGAAAGTTGTCTCTTCGTAAAAAGCACGAGCACTTTCTTCATCAGAGAAATAACCATATTTAAAACCCCAATACGTCCAACAACCAGCAAGACGATGAAACACTTGTCTGGCATCGGTTTCTCCATAATATCTATCTTCGGGATTCAGAGAATTTAATTTATCGCTATCANNGGACGGATCTTTGTAACCATTCAGGAATTCCTGGCTCTTCTACTTTACGCAAATACTTAGGAATACCTTTACGGCGAAAATACTTTTGAGCCAAGATGTCGGTTGCAACTTGTGACCAAGTTGAGGGAACTTGGATATCGTTTGCTTCAAAAACTGAAGAACCGTCAGAGTTTGTGATTTTGGAATTCTTTTTTGCCCATTCGATTCCTGGGTATTGGGTTTCGTGTCCCTGTGTAAAATAGCGATTAATTTTC
>DDBL01000082.1:0-39266 GCA_002333425.1 Leptospiraceae bacterium UBA2033 | reverse complement strand
AAAAAACTGACATCAAAACCGTGATAATCCCCTTTAGCTCAGCCGGTAGAGCAATTGACTGTTAATCAATGGGTCGCTGGTTCGAGCCCAGCAGGGGGAGCGAAGTTCCGTTAGCCATCAGGCGGTAGGAACTGAGGCTTGCTAGACCGCTTCATCAAAGCGGGGGGCGGCATACACTAAAAATTTAATCAATACAACTTTCAATTTCCAGAGCATCAGCGAAGAAACCGAGGCTACGGTTTTTTCCATCAGAAAAAAGGGTGGATTAGTAATCCTAAAAAACTTCCCTTTTTCTTTTTTCTTTCTTGACAGATTTTGAAAAATGTTACAAATAAAACGATTTTTTGAAATTGAGGAGTGTTGGCTTTGAAAGGAAAGGTTTTTTTATTATTAGCTGGATTTAGTTTCGTTAGCTCTCAAGCTAATATACTAAACTATCGCAAATCGAAATTAAAAGAAGAACCATCTAACTCGTTGGCTATACTTGAATCAAAAGAAGTTACAGCACCAACTCTACCGATGCAATATCTGACAGAATCTATACCTAAGCCAAATACCCCACCTGTTCCAGAAAAAGAAAAAATCATAGTTCCATTAAACCCATCGACAGATCCTTTAAAACCCCAAATAAAACAGTCTTCTCAATTTACTCGTCCTTTTAATCAAAAATTAATTGCAAAAGTCAATTACAGCCCAGATCCAGAAAATCCTCACAAAGGGGTTGTTTTTAGTCCCTTAGAAATTGGTTCAGTTTTAGCATCCATGGAAGGTAGAATAGTTGCTATCGACTTCATGGATGGATACCATAACTATGTAATAATCGAACATCCAAATGGATATTTTAGTGTTTATGGAAATTTAGATGAAGTTTTTGTCGCAGAGGGACAAATTATTAAGAAAGGTGAAATTTTAGGAAACCTTATGAAGGAAAAAGGATTGTATTTTCAAGTGAATCAAGGAAAAAAGACGTTAGATCCGATTAGTTTAATTAAAAGTTAGATAAAAAGATTGGTTTTTTGACGATTGTAATTATAATAGTGAAAAAAGAAGGGATATACTCTTGGCAGGACCAATAATACGAACTTACAAAGCTGGCTCGATTGTCTATTTTGAAAAAGACAGGGCAGAAGATATTTACGTCTTACAAAATGGACGTGTTATTCTTACTTACATGTCTGTTGATAGCAAAATGGAAATCAAAGAAGATGTCAAATTAGGAGAATTCTTTGGAGTGAAATCAGCACTCGGTCGGTATCCTAGGGAAGAAACTGCACAAGTGATAGGTGGAGCTAGTATTCTTGTTTTTAAATTAGCCGATTTTGAGGTATTCGTAGCAAATAAAACCCATCTTATTCTCAAAATGATGAAGGTCTTTTCGAGCCAATTAAGACAAATTCATGGAAAAGTTAGAGAGAACTTGGGACAATTTGGGGATCAAAAATCTCCAGCTTTTGAACTTATGAATGTTGCTGAAGTGTTTCACAAAACTGGAAATTTTGAACATGCTGTGTATGCTTATAATAAATACTTAGCTCATTATCCTGGCGGACCTTACGCTGGTCGCGCTCAAGAACTCGCCAAAATTGCTTCAAGAAGTTCCATGTTTCCAATGAATATGCCTGAATTGGTATACGAAATGGAACGTCGATCTGAACCTCCTAGACCAACTCCTACAGTGAGTCCTAATCCAGCTGCAACTTCGACTAGAATTCAGGCTCTAGGTACTGACCTCTCTATTGTAGACTCAGTTACTGAAGCAGATGATTCTTATGAATCGGGAGATTTCCAAGCAGCGTTAAATGCCTATAAGCCACTCTTAACAATGCCACCAGTTTCTCCAGGTGATGACAAATATATTGAAAGAGCTTATTTCTTTTATGGAATGTCTCAACTAAAGTTAGAACAGTGGGATGCGGCATATGGCTCGTTATCCGCTTATGTTAAAAAGTATCCTAAGGGCGAGAGAGTAAAGGAAGCTATTTATAATTTAGGTTTTGTTTCTGAAAGTAAGGGAGAAAAAGATAAAGCTATTATGCTTTATAAGAAAGTAACTAGCCTTCCACCTACAGATGAGTTTACGTCTAAAGCTAATTCTGAAATAGCAAGACTAGGGGGCTAATAATTATGCTAGAAGCAATGTTTGGAAAATTTGGAAAAGTTTTTAGACCAAATGAAATTATATTTTGTGAATACGAACCTGGAAATGACTTTTATTTAATTCAAGAAGGTCAAGTTAAGATTACCAAGACAGTTGGTTCTTCAATCAAAACGTTAGACGTCTTAGAAGCTGGTGATATTTTTGGAGAAATGGCAATTCTAGAAGAGCAACCTAGGTCTGCCACTGCTGTATGTATTACAGAAGTGCGTGCTCTTAATTTTAACCGAGCCAATTTTGAATTATTGATGACCAAAAATCCGCAACTTGCTTTGCGTGTTTTGACTATTTTTTCTACTCGTATTTATGATGCTAAAAGACGACTGATGATTTTACTAATGGATGACATCATTGGAAAGGTTTCTGATGTGTTTATGATGCTTTACGAAAAACAAGGTATGAACGATCACCAAAAGGAAGTTACTCTCAAAGTAACTGTTGATGATGTTGGTCATTGGTGTGGACAACCTGTTGGAGAAGTTCAAAAAGTCCTAGCCCAACTTAAAAAGACTGGAAAGATTGATATCTATAACGACAGAGTTGTTGTTCACAATATACAAGAATTCCAACGTATTGTCGCACAAAAACGTAAAGAAAAATAACCCGTTCTTCTAATCGCTCCCGTAGCTCAGGTGGATAGAGCATTTGTTTCCTAAACAGAGGGCCGCTGGTTCGAATCCAGTCGGGGGCATTTTTACACTCCAAAAACTATATTTGTTTTAAAGACGATACTGTAATTGAAGTATTGTTTAATTTTCGAGCAAGAATTCTAGATAGGTAAACTCCATAAAGTGGATATTTGCGAATGGTGTCTATCCAGTCTTTGGCGCCTATGAATATGACTTGCGAAGCAGTTTTGGCTTTTACTGTTGCAGTTCTTCTATGACGAAGCAAAAATGCCATCTCTCCAATAAATACATCGCTGCTATCCAAAATACTTACAAGTTTTCCATCAATCCATGCTTCAAATTCCCCTCTTACAATAAAGTAAAGACCGTCACTTTTGTCTCCTTTTTGGAATAGAACTTCGCCGACTGATAATTCTAGTATCTTATGTTCCTCCAACCCAAGAGGCAACTTTATGTTAGACTCATCATAAGAAACTTCGATAGTCACTTGGTTTCCTGGTTCGCGGTAATAGATCGCATCAATAAAACATTTTGTCATTAGGATACCTCTTCCGCTGTATCCAGTAATATTTTGAATGTCATTATTTAGATAGTGGATAAAGTCAAATCCTTTGCCCTTATCCGTGATTGTGATTTGTACCTTCGTTTCCAAAAGTTCATATTCCAATGTTACAATTCGACTTGCAATTTTTGGATTTTGTTTTTTTAGCTCTACTAAATCTATTATTTTTTTATCTTCGGCTAACCATGTTTTTTTTTCTTCAGCAGTAATTTCACAATTTCCATGTTCGATTGCATTAATTAAAAGTTCGTTTAATGCAAATATAATTGCATATTTTTTTGCTGTTTGAATTAGACCACGATTACAGAGATTACTTGCGATTAGCTCCGCATAGGCTTTTACATCTTCAATATCAGATTGAATTACAAATACTCCTTTGTTTCCAATGTCTTGGATGATACCCGTTCTAAACAATAGATTTTCATTCTTCATTAGTACAGAAAGAATTCGTGGCATTTGTGTGGTGATTTCAAAAGGTGTGAAAATATAAAAGAAAGGATAGTCAACTTGTACTGGTAAAGTTTTGTCATCTTTGATTCCAAAAATTCCAGTATTACCAAGCCATGGATCACTTGCTATCTTTTGGAAATTTTCCGGTGAAGAAAATTCAAAATCATCCAAATCAAAAATAGCAAATTGAGGCATGATATATTCTAGAAAAGTTAGCGTTTCATCTGGATCTTTGCTGAAAACAAACTCAAAATCGAGATACACTTTTTCGTTCAAAGATTTTTCTATCTCAAGAGCCATCTTTTCATTTTTTGAAAAAAATACGATTACCATCTAATTCAATAACAAAAGAAAACCTATAATATACAAGGTTTTTTTCATGTCGCATTTTATACTTTAGATTAATGCTTTCTAATTCCTATCCAAATATTTCTATGGAATCATTTTTAAATTTTAAGTAAAGCGAGTGATATGAGTAAGATATTTTTTCTAATAATTTTAACTGTGATTTTAAATTGTAAAACTGTGATTGATGAAAGTTTGATACGGGTCCACCCAACTATCACAAATATCAAACCTTCAAGTATAAAGTTTTTTAAAGATGTTTTGCCAACTCTATCAAAGAAAAAAATTCTATTAGTGACTAATCCTTCTGGAATTGGAAACAATCCCGAAAAGTTGATTCGGAAATTCTCTGAATATGAAATCAAACTACAATATCTTGTAGGTTTAGAACATGGATTTTTAGGATTAGATGAAGATTTTAGTTCAACACCAGTTACGATAGATTCTACTTTTAATGTTCCGATTTATCATATCTACAAATTAAAACCAAGTGATATTCAACTTCTACTTAGTGGTGTCGATGCGGTTGTGTTTGATGTGCAAGATATGGGTATGAGATGTTATACCTATCTTACAGTCTTAAAGCGAATCATGGATCAAATTCCTGATAAAAGAATTCAGTTTATTCTTTTGGATCATGTAAGTCCCGGACTTGAATTGGCTACTAGTGGAAGCGAGATAAAACAAGGTTACGAAAACTTTGCAGCTGATTTCCCACTTTTATTTTTTACTGGTCTGACTTTAGGTGAGTCAGCAAGTTATTATAACCGAGAATTTTTGCAAAATAGGATTGATTTAAAAGTAATTCCAGTAGAGAATTATACGCGAGGAATGAAATTTGAAAAAACAGGACTAACTTGGAACACTCCATCACCAAATCTTCCCAATTTAGATTCGGCAAGAAATTACATGGCACTTGTTTTTTTAGAAGGTGTAAATGTTTCCGTTGGTCGAGGAACTCAGGCGCCTTTTGTTTATTTTGGAGCTCCTTGGTTTCGTGAGTCAGAGGAATTTGCGAGTCTATTGCACGCAGATTCCAAGAATGACTACTATTTTCAGCCTGTTTTTTTCAAACCTGTTTTTGGTCCCTATAAGGATAAAATTTGTCGTGGGCTTCGTATGAGTGTTGTGAATTTGAATTATAATCCGATAAGATTAGCATACAATTTAATTAAGTCGATGAAAGAAAAATACAAACGGGATTTCAAATGGAATGGATACCAAGATAAATACTTTGTAGACAATCTTTGGGGAAATGATGGATTTCGAAAAGCAATAGATAATAACTTGAGCTTTGATGAATTTCATCTTACGTTTGCAAATAAAGAAGAAACGTATTCTAAGAAAATAAAAAAATACTATATCTACTAGAGGAGAGGATAATGGATAACAAAATTTTTACAAAAATAAAACTGCTTTCAATTTTATTGTTAGTATGTTCTTTTAGTTTTTTAAGCGCAGAATCAAAATGGATAAAACTTGTTAAAACTGACAGGGATAAAGCTTTAAAAGAATTCGGATATGAGAACGTTGAAAAAGCATCCACTACTAAGTTTACTTATTCAAAAGAAATAATCGTCCCTTATTCTATGTGTCAAGAAGGTTTCCCAGAACTCCCGGGACAGTTTCCGTGTAGTTTTCTTTCAGATGAACACTCTATCAAAAAAAGCGTAGAAGATGTAAATAGTGAAGGGGGCGCAGGAGGACGTGTTGGAATTCGTGTTTCCAAAGAAAAAAATTCTTTCGGAGGCAAAGTATTCTTAGTCGGTGAAGACCAAAGTTCAGATGGAACGGTTAACGAGGATATGCTTGAAGTTTATTACCTAAAGAATAATTATATTTCTCACTATAAATACAAAGACCAAGTAGTTTTATTTAAGTGGAAGGGAATGAAAGGTGAAGAAACTCTAATTTCCATATTAGTAATCAAACTCGACAAAAACAAAGAAATTAGTTTTTCCAAAAGGATTGATTTTTAATGAAAGGTTTTTTGCGTATGATGGAGCATGAGGGGTTAACTCCTGTTACCTACTACTTTGTAATGGCAGAATATGCTCCCACTGCTAAAAAAAATCAAAAAGTCGAAGCAAACGAAATTCGTAGTGAGTTTACCGTAAATTCAATTTTGAATAAAAAGTTACGACTTTCTTTTTCGGAAGAAATTCGATGTGTGGACTGTGGTAGAGTCACCAAAAAAAGTTTTAACCAAGGATCATGTTATAGCTGTTTTATGAATCTTGCCAGCAATGATATGTGCATCATGAGACCTGAAACTTGTCACCACCATTTAGGAACTTGTAGAGAGCCTGAGTGGGGTCTAAAAAATTGTTTTAAAAAACATACTCTCTACTTAGCAAATACAAGCGGAATTAAAGTTGGCATCACCAAAGAAAATCCTGTCACAAAAAGATGGGTGGATCAGGGCGCAATGTTCGCATTACCCGTTATAGAGTTTTCCTCTAGAAGAGATTCTGGAATTGTAGAAAATACCTTGGCGAAGTTTGTCTCAGATAAAACATCCTGGCAAAAGATGATTAGCTCCGACTCCATTCCTGTTGATTTAGTGCAAAAGAAAGAAGAACTACTTGCTAAAATCAAATTAGATGAATTAGTAAAAGATTACAAAGTATTAAACCAAACCAAAATCACCAAGATAGAATATCCTATTCACAAATACCCAACCAAAAAAGTTTCCTATAAACCAGACAAAACAAAACCAATCGAAGATACATTAGTTGGGGTTAAGGGGCAGTATCTGCTATTTGAAAAAGGTGTCATTAACCTTCGTTCTTATGGTGGGTATTATATGGAGCTGGAAGTTTTATAGGAAATCTATGAAAGTATTAATTGTATATGTAATTTCTTTTGTTATTTCCATTTCAACAATAGAAATATATGGAGATAGCCTTGCAGAGATTCGTAAACTACGGGAAGCAGGGCGCTTTGATGAAGCAATTGAGACTCTCTTAAAATCAAATTACACAAGCGACATTGATTCAGAAACTTTACTCGCCAAACTTTACTTAGATAAAAATTCCTATGAGGATGCAATACGTGTATATACTCGAATTTGTAATGTATTAAATACTCATGATTGTTTTAATGAGTTAGCAATTACTTATCTTTCTATGGGATCTTACCAACAAGCAATAGATGAATTTCAAAAATCTATTTTTTTAAATAATAAATCTGCAATGGTATATTCCAATTTGGCGCAAGCTTACTTGATTGTAAAAAAATACGATAAAGCAGAGGAAGCACATAAATTAGCATTAAAACTCTCTTCAGAAAATCCAATTGTAAAAGTAAACTATGCAGTTTTTTTGATTAAAACTAAAAAATATTTAGAAGCAAAAGCAATTTTAAAAGACGTACTCAGGGAAAATACCTCCCTGTACGTAGCTGAACTTTATCTGGGAATCGCTCATTATATGAGAGAAGAATACAATTCTGCCATGATTCATTTGAATCGTGGAATGCTTATTCAACCTGAGTCTTTTGATCTGTATTATCATCGCGCACTTGTGTATTATAAAAAAGGAGATTATGTGAATTCTTTTTTAGATTTAAAAATGGCAGAAAAACTTTCTCCCGATAATCCTAAAATTGAAGATCTAAAAAAATTAGTAAGGCAGGATTCAAAACTATGAAGTTAATTTACGTTTTGTTATTTCTCATTATCTTCTCATTTGAATTATTTTCGCAAGTCGGTAGAAACTTTAAAGTGACTGAATACGGAATCTTAAACTATGCTGATAGCAAAAACGTAGTTACAGAAAGTGTTCTAAAAGACAAACCTAGAATGGATAATACACATTTACCCCCACAGCTAAAGATATTTGCTCCAAAAGAACAAAACTTAGAAGCAGATACATCTAAGAAATCAGAACTTGTTGGAACTAGAGGTACTCGTTTTGTTATACCGGAAAATGCTTTTGTGGATATGACAGGTAATTTAGTCGAAGGAGTTGTTACTGTAACAGTAATCGAAATCATAGATGAACTAGATTTTTTAACGTCAGGAATTGGTCTTATTTATTATAGTAAGTATGGGAAAGAACTCTATCTTATTTCTGGTGGAATTTTTAAAATAGAATATAAGTTAGGAGACCAGAAAGTCAAACTAGCTCCTGGAAAAATAATTGAAGTGCAGTTTCCCGATATTAGCCCCAAAGAGACTTTTAGTCTTTACCACATGGATGAATCAGGAGTATGGAACTTAAAATCTTCCCTTTCTAATAACGATAGAATTGAAGCTGGAACGAACGACAGGGATAATTATGAAGGTCGTAAAATTGTAGGTGTAAGAATTGCACAAATTGATAAACCAGGTTATTGGAACTTTGCCTATCCAGAATTACAGCATACTTGTCTAAAAGGAACGATAGACGATTCAAAGTCGGCTGTAGGCAATGAGTTACAGTTAACTGTTATCGCTTTGGATGTGAGGGGTTTTTTTACTCGAACTGTTAAAGATAAAGAATTTTCCATCAACTCATACAAAAAACGAAATGTGAAAGTTTTGGTGATCGATGAAAAGGGCAACTTGGGATTATCCTCTCAGATTACCTCTTCTGATAAAAATGGTTCCGAATCTCTTCCTGACAGCCCTGATAATTTTAAACAGTCAATTGGTTCTATCGAACTAAAAAAAATTCCAACAGATATATGGGGAGACGAAAAAAGTTTCAGGCAACTTTTGAGTTTTCCTCAAGAAAGATATTTTGTACGATATAGAAAGTAAATATACAGAAGTTAAGATCTCTTATCATACTGATTCGCTTTTCTATAAAATCTTGCACACCGATTAAATAGAATCAGTATATAGTCTTCACTCTCTCTATTTTTTCGTAGAGTCCTTTAGCGGTTTCTGCGATTAGCTCCTCATAAGTAAAAGTAGAAAGCATTTTGACTTCGTTAAAATCTAATCCTAATGCGTCACACACAGAATATGCATATTCGGGATCAGCTTTATAGAAATGAACGCATTGTCGAACTTGAATTCGAGTAGGAATATTTCTCATACTATCTACAAGATTCTCAATTAAGAGTTCTTTTTTTTCATCTGTCATGAGTCGGTATAGATTTCCAGCTTGCGTATACTCATCTAAAGAAAAAGTTTTTAAAACTGGTGGAGTAATGGAATTTGTTGCTACAGTTTTAGAATAGACTGGCTTTTCGTCCAAAGTGTGAGGCGCATAATTTACTGAAGAACCCCCATTTGAGTCAAGTCGCATCATTCCATCTCTATAATTATTTTCCACATAGGAACGCGGACGATTGATCGGCAAAGACTGATAATTCACACCAAGTCTATGACGCTGTGCATCGGGATAAGCAAAAAGTCGTGCTTGTAATAGTTTATCAGGAGAAAATCCTATTCCAGGAATTACATTTGCTGGCGAAAAGGCAGCCTGCTCTACTTCGACAAAGTAATTTTCAGGGTTACGGTTAAGTTCAAGTATCCCCACTTCTATTTCTGGTGCAATGGAATGAGACCAAACTTTTGTAACATCAAATGGATCAAAAGAAAATTTCTCTAAATCTTTATCGGTTAGGATTTGTACAAATAATTTCCATTTAGGAAAAATTCCAGACTCTATGGAATGAAATAAATCCTGCACATAATAGTCTGGATTTTCTCCTGCTAGTTTGGTTGCTTCTTCGTTTGTGAGACATTTAATTCCTTGTTCTGATTTAAAATGAAATTTAACCCATACTCGAACGTTATCTGCATTGATAAAACTAAATGCATGACAAGAAAATCCATCCATGTGTCGGTAACTTTCAGGAATTCCTCTTTCGGAAAAATTCATTGTGACTCCATGTAATGTTTCAGGGGATAACGACCAGAAATCCCACATCGTAGTTGCGATACTTAGATTCGTCTGAGGATCACGTTTTTGTGAATGAATTAGATCAGGTAGTTTCCAAGCATCGCGAATGTAAAAAATAGGAATATTATTTCCCGCAAAATCCCAATTACCCTCTTCTGTATAAAACTTTATTGCAAATCCACGTGGATCACGCAGAGTATCTGCGGAACCCTTTTCTCCTCTATAATTAGAAAATCTTACGAATACAGGAGTATTCTTTCCTACTTCAGAAAATACTGTTGCTTTAGTAAGTTTGGTTAGATCCTTTGTAGCGGTAAACACACCATAAACCCCTGCTCCTTTGGCATGAGTAATTCTTTCGGGAATTTTTTCTCGGTTAAAGTTAGCCAATTTTTCAGTCAACAAATGGTTTTCCAAAATTTGGTCTCTAGATTCATTTTGATTAATAGGCATTCCAGATGAAGTAGTATGTTGACTCATAACGATCTCCGATTTTGGGATTATTTCATTGCTAGATTTTAATAAACAAACAAAAAAGCCAGCAAAAAGCTGGCTTTCTAATTTATACTAGGATTAAAAGATGACCCAAATTAGTCATCCTCATCCTCATCTTCTTCATAATAATCACTGTCTTTAGCTTCTTTTTTAGGAGGAACAGGCTTTGTAACTTTCTTTGGTTCAGGATTTACGTTTTCGCGAACAGCATCCTTTTCATCTTCACTGTCTTCATCCGCATAATCATCATCTGAGCCAATTCCCTTGTCTTTCTTAGCTGGATTGGCAATATTTACGATATTAATTTTTGCACCAAAGACCCAACCCTCTACGATACTTTTTTTAGAACCCTCTTTGTTTGTAATCGCTTGTAGCAGATAATACCTGTCTTCCACAATAGAATTATTCATTTTTACTTTGAATCTTTTCTCGGTAACTTTTCGAATCTTAGCTACATCTGTGTTTGCTAACACTAACACTTTTTCGGAACTTGCTCTAGGCAATTTTCGTATAGTTGCTGAATTGGTCTTTACAACTGCATACTTTCCATAAGCCTTACGAAGATTCAATTCTCTTTGAATGATAGCTTGGTAATTCTCATTTTTATTGGTTTGCATCATTTTCATTAAAAGGAGTGTAGCGTTTAACGTTTTTTTCTTACTGATTGCAAAAATCACTTCAGGCTCAAGCCCAGGATTTTCGCTGATTGCAGTATTAAGTATGTCAAGGCTCTCAGGAATTTTTGAGTTACCAAGACCACGTACAGCACCTGATTGATGCTCCTGAACATCAGATTTCAAAAATTTTCGAAGAATCTCCAAATCATCCTTTCTAGAAAAGTTTCCAAGACCATCTAAAGCTGCAGCTACTACATTAGGGTCTTTTGAGTTAAGACCAACTCTGATAATCATATCTCTTCCGAGGCTACTCTTGGTTTTTCCTAAACCTTTAAAAGAGGCAATCTTAATATCTACATCAGAAGATTTGGTGCCTTTAGTAAAATATTTTAAAGAAGTACGAGAACCTATTTTTTCTAGTGCCTTGTAGGCATGTTGACGAACTTCATATCCGTCTGTATCAATCGCACGATGAAGAGCTTTTGTTCCACGTCCCAAACGACCTAGAGCACGAGCTGCTTCAGAACGAACCTCGGGGATTGGATTGGTTAATAAAATTCTTGCAATTTGTTTTACTGTGCTTTTATTATTTTTTGCTTCGCTTTGTTCAATGGATCTTAAACCTTCTTTTGTAAGGGCTTTTTGTTTTTCAGGATCCATGTCCTCGTAAGATGGTGCAGCATATTGGCTGTTATTCGCTGGGGTATTAGGTTTGTAAGTTCCATTTGTTTTTCTGGGGAATTTTGGGTTGTTCTTTGTGTTGATTCCGGAGTTGGCAGAAATTTCATCGATATCCAAATCGTCTTCTGCACTTTCTACATCTTCTAAACTTTTAGCAAATAAACTTTCGTACGTATCAGATAATTGTTCTAGATCTGCTCCTACCACTGGGGTGATTTTTTTTTCTTCTTCAGCTAATATAGAAAAAAAAGATAAACTTAAAATTAAAATGATTGATTTGAGATTCATAGAATTACACCCCTGATAATAGCTATTTTTATATATAGAAATATATTATCAATTTTTTTCATACTATTATTTTTTGGAAATTAATTTTTTTTGAGGAGTTACTATCAATAAAATCAGCGGTAATATCGGTGGACTCAAAAGTAGTCAACTACAAAAATTAAAGAACTTAGGTGATCGAAGGCTTAAAGATAATTTATTGATAAGCATGGATATCGCACGGACTCTGGGAGAAATTTCCCGAGAAATAAATCGACAAATCGGAATTCTGATCGATAGAACAGGTCATGTTACACATGTAATGGTAGGAGACCACAGCTCAATCGAAATTCCTTATTTAGATCGAGTTAGGTCAACAGGAAATCGACTTAGAGGATTAAGACTTGTTCATACTCATTTGAAAGAGGAAAAGTTAAGTGAGGAGGATCTTGCCGACTTAGTGCTCCTTCGCCTAGATTATATCACGGCGGTCATTCCCGATGAATCTGGTTTGCCAAAATACTTTTATTCTGCGCACGCAAATACAGAACCCGATAACGAACTTCTATGGGTGATCCTAGAAAAGGAATATCCTGGACAATTAAAATCCAATTTTTTAGAAGAAATACAATCCATAGAATTTAACTTAACCAAATTCAAATCCAATCTAAAAGAATCTGCGGGAAAAAATAGAGCCTTCTTAATCGGAGTTCGCTTAAATAATAAAAAATACCATCGAAGCATAGAAAGTTCGATTGCTGAGCTAAAAGAATTGTGCCGAACCGCAGACATTCATGTAGTAGATAGTTTTTATCAAAAGAAAAAATCTCTCGACGCAGCAACTGTAATCGGAGTTGGCAAAATCAAAGAGATACTTTTGAAAGCTGTACAAAAAGAGGTGGAGCTTTTAGTTTTCGATTTAGATTTAAGTCCTTCTCAAGCAAAAAAAATTTCTGATTATTGCGATCTCAAAGTAATCGATCGAACTCAACTTATTCTGGATATATTTGCGCGTAACGCTAAAAGTAGAGATGGAAAATTACAAGTCGAATTAGCACAGCTCAAATATCTCAAAGGCAGACTTTCTGAACTTGATGATAATATGTCGAGGCTAACAGGAGGAATTGGAGGACGAGGTCCTGGAGAAACAAAACTAGAAATTGGAAAACGAAGAGTAGAAGAAAAAATTTCTCACTTAGAAAAAGAACTCAAATCACTAAAACAAAGACGCGAACTCAATAGAAAACAAAGAAAAAGAAATGAAGTTCCTGTTGTGGCTATTGTCGGTTATACGAACGCCGGGAAATCTACTCTACTCAATGTGTTAACCAACTCTAATGTAATTGCGGAAAACAAACTATTTGCGACACTTGACCCAACAACAAGAAGAGTTCGATTTCCAGAAGAAAGAGAAATCATTCTTTCCGATACAGTTGGGTTTATTCATGATTTGCCCCCGGATTTAACAAATGCATTTAAAGCTACATTAGAAGAATTAGGAGATGCTGATTTACTGCTTCATGTAATAGATATTTCAAATCCAATTCACTTTGAACAAATTCAGTCCGTAGAAAATATTCTATCTTCCCTTGATTTACAACATGTAAAAAGAATCAATGTTTACAATAAAATGGATGCGATGGAAGAAGGATTTCAAGCACCTGATGATGGAATTGGGATTTCAACCATACAAAAAATAGGATTAGAATATTTACTCAATCAAATAGAGATGACATTATGGAAATAATGATTACAAACGATGATGGAATTGACGCACCGGGAATAAAAGCATTATATAAAGCGTTGGATGGAAACAAAGTTATAGTAGCACCAAACGAACCTCACTCTGGGTGTGGTCATCAGGTTACTACCCATAAGCCGCTAGAAACCACCATTAGGAGCAAATATGAAATAGCCGTTCATGGAACTCCTGGCGACTGTAGCAGAATAGGAATTACTCATTATGCGCGAGACGTTGAATGGGTGATTTCGGGTATTAATGCAGGCGGCAACTTAGGTGTAGACCTTTATATATCAGGAACTGCGGCTGCTGCAAGAGAAGCAACCATTTTAGGCAAACGTGCAATCGCTATTTCCCACTGGATTAGAGAAAGTAAACCAATAGACTGGGACAAAGCTTGCCTTTTAGCTAGAAAAGTATTTGCTGAATTATTCGATAAGCCTATCCCTCAAAACTTCTTCTGGAACATCAATTTACCTCATGTGTTTGCTAATGAAAATGAGCCTGAAATTATCTACTGCGACCCTTCCTATGATCCTCTGCCTGTAAAGTATAGAGTAGAAGGAAATATTTTTCATTATACAGGAGAGTATTCTAAACGAAATAGAAAATCAGGAAGTGATGTAGATGTATGTTTCTCGGGAAATATTGCCGTTAGCCTCGTAAGGATATAACAACTTATGAATATTAGTTCTAGTAAAGAAAAGAACTTAACTTCGTATATAAGAGATTTTCAATCAAAAAATGATTTCAAAAAATATCTATACACTTCCATTACTTTACTGATCGTTTTAGAAAGTATATTAGGTCTTAGTTTTAATAATTACTTTTCTAATTCACTAGAACAAAATCGAAAAGAGAGTTATACAAAAGCCTGGGATAATTATCTGCAACAAAAGTGGAAAGCAGATTATAGCACAGTTACTGGAAATTTATGGTGGGATGAAATATGGCAAACACTCACTTCAGGAAATATCAAAAAAGTCCATATTGCATTTAATGCGGATAATACCATACGTGAAAATTATGATTTTTTTTCCATTTACCTAAATCCAGAATCAAAACCTGTTTATACACTTTGGGGCGCAAACGTAAAAGATCAATTTTTTTTACTCAATCAGAATCTAATCAAAAAGTATTATGCACTACAAAGTAACAAACCTGGGATATTTCAAAATGTTGTAAAAATACAAGACGACAAATTTTTTTTGATCTCCATATCTGCACTTTGTGATAATTTAGGAAATCCAATTCAACCCGGCATTGCAATATTCGCTTTAGATTTGAATCGGTTTTTACGATTAGCCGAAGAAGTAATTCCAGTTTCCATGAAAATAAGAAATGGAAAACCAACTGCGAATACTTATCATTATTTCCTAATTCCAGACAAACTTGGATTAGGAGATGAATTTTACATTGAGATCAATCCAGAATATGAAATCCAAACTTTAGTTTTTCAATCTCTACTTTTTTTCATTTGTATACAAATACTAATTAGCCTTACTTTATTTTTAATCATTGCGCCTAAGTATACAAAAATGAAAACACAATCTTTGGAAAAAATGATCGAGGAATCTGAAAAGTTAAATTTTGAACTAAATAAAAAAGTGGAAGAACTAAAAATTGCCCAGCTCGAGACAGAATCTTCAGAAGCAAAATACAAACATCTTGTAGAAAGTTCCAAAGATATTATATTTTCTTTTGATAGTAATGGATTTATTTTAACAGCAAATAAAGCACTGATCGATTTCCTTGGATTTAAAAAAAATGATTTAATAGGAAAATTCTTTTTAGATCTAGCGTATAACGCTGAAAAAAAAGTAGACTCACTAGAAAAACAACTCCTCATGGAGAAATTTGAAGAACTAAAAAAAAATCAATCCAGTGTTTCCTTTGATATGACTTTTGGAACTAAGAACAATGAGCCACTGCAACTAGGTGTAAAGTGGGAATACGTAAAAATAGGAGATAGTTTTGTAGTATTCGGTAAAGCGTTTACTGTATCGGAAGACTCAATGCTAAAATACTTTGAATCAGAAAATAGAAAGTATGTGTTTAACAACTATATAACGCTAGCAGAACAAGTTTCTCAAAGAATCACTTCAAACCTAGTCAAATACATAGATCCACAAGATGTATTCAATGTTCGCATCTGTGTTAGAGAAATTATCATCAATTCCATTGAACATGGTAACTTAAATATTGACTATGAAACAAAAACAAAACTGCGCTCTACGTCCGGTGGTTATTTTAGTTTCCTACAAGAAAGACAGAACAATCCAAACTATAAAGACAAAAGAGTTACTGTTTGGTATTTTCTAAAATCAGATAGAGTCTCTTTTTTAATAAAAGACGAAGGAAAGGGTTTTGATCATAAGAAGTTACTTGCGGATAATGCAGAGAATGCGAATCTACATTTTCTAAGTCATGGTCGTGGAATATTTATGACAAAAAATACATTTGACGTTATCCGCTATAACCAAACAGGAAATAAAGTTCTACTTATAAAATACTTTAAGAGCTAAGTTATCTCTTTTTTTGAGTTGGGTATTTTTTGGGGATAGGTCTAGAAACTTCTTTTGGCTTTGAGGAAATTGGCTTATAGGTATTGTTACTTAACTTGGAGAGTGATTTGTTGCCAAGATAAGAGGTAATCCCATACACAGCGAAAGTAGGAATCCAAACCAAAAGAATTTCAGGAAGTAAAGTAATCCATACACTATTTCCTAACCCAGATCGAAATCCTTTTTTGGAGACACCTGTTGTATAGGAAGAAAACAAAGTAAATGGGAAAAAATATCTCTCATCACTAAAAGGGCAAAAAAAACAAACTCCATAACTTGCCTCTGTCATCGCATCTAAACAAGTATGAGAAAATGACGCTAAGAAAAAAATCAGCATCAAAAGAAGAGATTGTCCAAAGGACTTTACCACAGACAAAAAAAAGGCGGAAAATACTACACCAGTCACAGCAGCAAAAAAAATAGAGTGGGTAAATCCTCTATGAGTTAGCATCCCAGATCCTTTCTCATCGAAAATAAAATCGATATCAGGTAAAATAGAAGCCAAAAACAAGAGGATAAACACTGTAAACTTCGTTTTCTTCTCTCTCCATAGAAAAGAAAAGAGAGAAGCAAAAATTCCATGTGTAATAAATATAGCCATATTCGTATTTCCTAATTAACTAGATGGAAATACAACTAGAATTTAAGGAAACGCTTACAATTCTCTTATCCACTCGTCTGCTTGTTTGGTAATATCTTGGACAGTATCATGGTGAAAAATAATTCCCAAATGTCCTTGGTCATACCTTGCCACTTTCTTATTTTTTGGTTTTGGTAAATTGAGTACATCTTCAATTGTTTCGGCTGGTACAATTTTATCTAAATTTCCAATGACTGAGAAAATTGGCATTTCAAAGTTATCGTTTTGTTCCTGCGTATAATTGATATTTCCATCATACGACCAAAAACTTTTATCGTGCCCAAGTTGAGATCGTAAAAACTGAAGTAATACCTTAATCGACTCTTCACAAAATACATCCTCCACAAAAAAATACCATTCTGGTGGTGTAATTTGTTTATAACCAATAAAGTCATTTAAGTTTACAATTTGAGAACTAACAGAAAAAGAAAATTGTCTGAGAGAAGAATGAAAATTTAAAATAAATCGAAAGAATTTATTTAGATCAATCGAATTTACAGTGCTGTGAACAGGAAACGAAACCAAATTAAAAAGTGTATCGTATATCGCTTTATTAGAAATTAACTTCACTCCACTTTTAATCATATCCATTCCTAATATTTGCGATTCCAAATTCATGTAATTAGGAGAAGTAATCGAAACTATTCCCGCAACATATTCATACGGATTTGGAAGATTGGATTTACCAGGAAGCTGTTTTAATTTTTCATAGGCGCCTGTGTAAAATCGTGGAATCATCCCACCCATACTGTGCCCCATGACCACAATCTTTTGTCCAGGGTAGTTGAGAGCAAGCCAATTGATTACAGCCGGAAAATCATCTTGGATATAATCGTCAAGAGTCCAAGTCTTGTTAGCCTCATCTTTTGGAATTGTGTATTTGGATCTTCCACGCATATCCATACAAAAAACTCTATATCCATAACGAAGAGCCATTTCCCTTGCAAGTTTGTCCATAACAGATCTTCTGCAAAAAAATCCAGGAATCATTAAAATAATCTTGCCCGTCTCATTCATATTCTCACGCGCAAAATGTTTTAGACTCACAGAATATCCACCCGCAGTTGGGACAATAAAACTTGCATCTAATCTGTACATTACATTGTATTTATGCGACTGAGCAATGATAGAAGTTACTGGATCTTTTTGTGTTTCTTGGACAGTGTAAAGCAAATGGTGAATAGCCGATGTCGTATCCGATTTCTCAATATTTTTCCTAGCAAAATAATGATCGCCGTTATTGTCTACTTCCCTTGCGATTACATATTCAATTACATCAAATAGAGTATGTAATTGCATGATGATTTCTTGTTTTTGAGCTTCGGTTAATTTCTCTTTTCTAATTCCCCAAAGAATTCCAATTGGATTTTCTTTTACGATTAAAGTAATCCCTACCGAATAACGCATAGTAGACGTTAAAAGTACGCGTAAATTTGGGTGAATTTTAGAGTCACGTAAATTGATGATTTCCACATCGGGTCTTTTGGAGTGACTAAATGCTAGGATAGCTCTTTGAATAATTTTTGCTGAATCGTTTCCTTCATCAAAAATCGAGATCGGTTTTGTTTTAGTCATAAATTCTTGAATATCTTTGGAAGACCTTTTACCGATCATTTCTTTCATTTTGAAGTGAGTTGCAGATGCCACGATTTTTAATTCGGTGCCATCAATTACTTCAAAAATCGAATGGTCAAAAATATTTTTGTCATTTGAAAAAGTAAGACCTACCATTTTGTTCACAAAGGCAGACCAGACTTTTTCGGTGAATTTGTAAATTGGTTCACTTACAGGATAGATGTACAAATCATCCGGCTTCACCATTAACCCATTTCCAATATCAGTGTTGTTAAACTTAGTCATTCAAACATCCATTCTATTTATTTTCGTATTCTAAGAATCCATTTTCACTTGCGAGGTTCACCGTTTACCCATAAACCAGAAAAAATCACTTTTCCAGATTTATCAGTAAGAACTCCATTACCATCTTTTTTATTGTTTTTATATTCGCCTTCATATTTTGTTCCATTGGAGAGTACATAAACCCCTTTTCCATTTCGAAGATCATCTACAAATTCTCCTGAGTATTTATCCCCAGATGTGTAAATGTAAACCCCAAATCCATTGTATCTATCTTCCTTAAAATCACCCTTGTATTGACTTCCATCGGCAAACCTATAAAGACCTTTTCCATGGTATTTGTCTTCTTTGAAGTCTCCTATGTATTTATCTCCGTTTGAATAGAAGTAGGAACCTTTTCCATTTCGTTTCCCGTTGTTAAAATCTCCTACATAACGGTCGCCGTTAGCATAGGTTAGCGTAGCCTTACCGGAATATTCTCCATCTTTGAATTCACCAACAAAGGAATCTCCATTGGCATACACCAAACTTCCTTTCCCATGGTATTTATCATCTTTAAAATCTCCAGTGTATTTATTTCCATCACTGTAATTGACTTTTCCTTGTCCACTGTACTTATCGTTTTCAAATTTACCTATGTATTGAGTTCCATTTACAAAGGTATAAATTCCTTCTCCACTGAATTTATCGTCTTTAAAACTTCCTTCGTATTTATCACCGTCCGAATAATAATACGTTCCTTGCCCGTGGTATTTGTCTCGGTGAAACTCCCCTACATATTTGCTTGCATTTGCAAAAATATACGTCCCAACACCATCTTTTAAACCAGATCGAAATTCTCCTTCGTATCTATCTCCATTTTTGAGATTCAAAACCCCAATGCCATGAAACCTATCGTCCTTAAATTCCCCTACGTACAATTCTCCGTCGGCATACTTGTATTTGCCTCTACCGTGGAATTTTTCGTCCTTGAATTCACCTGAGTATTCTGCCCCATCTGGGTAAGTGTAAGTCCCAAATCCATTTCTCTTTCCACCTACATAATGACCGGAATACTTTGCTCCATCTGGATAATAAAATGTTCCATATCCATGAAAAGAATTTCCCTTAAACTGTCCTACATACTTCCCAGTATCACTAAAAGTGAAAATTCCCTGTCCAAAAAAATTCCCATTTTTCCATTCGCCGTCGTATTTGTCTCCACTAGAGAAAAAATAAACGCCCTTCCCGTTCTTTTGTCCACCTTTCCATTCCCCTACATATTTTTCTTGGGAAGGATAGACCATTGTGCCTTGCCCATCGTTGCAGTTTCCACTAACGCATTCACTTGCGAAAGTAACTGGACTGAAAAAAAACAATAGGATTAGTAATAAACAGAATCTAAAAAAATCTCTTCTCAAATTTCATCCTCCACAAATAGAAGTTTTATTTCGTTCCAGACCAAAATGGAGTCGACTTCTTTTCCGCAGTCATCTTGGTTTCAGAGGATTTTTGCGGTTTTTTAATCTCTCCATTTGAGGCAACGGTAGCCTGGGTATAATTTCCCTGTCCATGTTTTTTTCCGTTGCGCCATTCGCCCACATACCTACTCCCATTTTCATAATTCATACTGCCAAATCCGTCTTTTAATCCTTGTTTCCATTCTCCGACATAGACATTTCCATTATGATACCGCATGGTTCCTTTTCCGTTTGGGAAGTTATTTTTAAATTCCCCTTCGTATATGTTTCCATTTGCTAAAAATGCCTTCCCATGTCCGTCAGGATAATCATCTTTAAAATCGCCCTCATATCTGTCTCCGTTGACAAAATAATACACTCCATATCCGGCTTTACGTTCCGTTTTAAATTCACCGACGTATTTATCTCCGTTAGGAAATGTCATTATACCCTGACCGTTTACACAATTTCCACTCACACAGTCCCCGGCACGCAAGGAAATTGTAATTGAACCAAATAGTAACACCAAAAAAATTAAATTATTTCTCATTTCATTCCTCCTTCGGGATCTCCATTGATCCATTTTCCTGAATAAATTACATTGCTGTCCCTGTCATACATGGTGCCTTGCCCATTGAAGTCTCCATTTTCAAAGTCTCCCACATACTTATCCCCCTCAGCAAACGTCAAACTGCCTTTCCCATGAGACTTGTCATTTTTAAATCCGCCTTCATAGACTGCACCATCTTTAAACTTCAAAAGACCTTGTCCGTTTTTCTTTCCGTCTTTGAACTCACCTACATATTTGTCACCGTTGGCATACTTCATCGTTCCTTGCCCATTAAAAAGTCCTGCTTTGAATTCAACAATGAAAGTCTCCCCATTTTTCTTGGTAATTTTTCCTTGTCCTTCAAATTTTCCATTTTTAAATCCACCAACGTATTCATCTCCGTTGGCATAACGTAAAATTCCCTGCCCATCGAACTTTCCATCTTTGAATCCACCAACGTATTTTTTGCCCGTATTAAAGATATACGAACCTTCCCCATCTGGTTTCCCATCCAGAAATTCGCCCGAATACTTGGATCCAGTTGGGTAAGTAATTGTGCCTTTTCCGTGGAATTTGTAGTCCTTAAATTCACCTGTGTAAGTAACGCCATTTGTGTAGGTTATTGTTCCTTTTCCTTCAAATTTTTCCTCTACAAAATCGCCCGTGTATTTAATTCCGCCCCCATAGATATAAGTTCCTTGCCCATGACGTTTGTCTTCTTTAAATCCACCAGAATAAAGTCGACCATCCGCAAACGTATAAGTTCCACGTCCATGTTTGAGCTCGTTTTGAAATTCCCCTTCGTATCTATCCCCATTTTCATAAGTTAAAATTCCTTTCCCATCAAACTTATCGTATTTGAATTCCCCTACATACTTATTTCCATTTGAGTAGGTTAATGTGCCCTTTCCGTGTTTAAAGTCATCTTTGAATTCGCCTTCGTATTTATTTCCATTTGGGAAAATATAAATTCCCTGCCCATTAAATTTATCGTCCCGAAAATCGCCTTCATATTGACTTCCGTTATAAAAATACATGGTTCCTTTTCCATGAAACCGCCCTTCTTTGAATTCACCAGAATACTTGGAAGCATAGATAAAATTTCCACTGGCATCAGGTTTTGCTGCAAACGTCATCATCCCGCGACCGTTTTGTTTTCCATTTTTAAAATTTCCGGTGTATTTGTCTCCGTTCGAGAAAAATAATGTGCTTAGTCCATTCTGACAATTTCCACTGATACATTCATCAGAATAGATAGATTTAGAAACTGGAAAAAGAATTAATAGAATTAGGGTAAATAATGTTCTATTTTGTAAGTAGAGTCGTTTTTTCATTCAAAATATTCAATCCTTTCTATGCAAAGTATTCTATTCAAGCAAGGTGTAAAGAGGAAATGAAAAAAATTTATCTGAGAAAGGAACTTCTTTCTTGACTCTATTTTATAAAATTTTTTAGCTTAAACCAACTCTCAGGATTTAAAGGTAATATAATGAATCAAAAGTACATTCGCTCTCTGGTCTATGGGCTTGTTTTTTTAGTAATAAGCCATGATCTAATGATCGCACAAGAAACCAAAACAGATAAAATTCCAGAAGACCCAAAAGAAAAAGAAGCCCTCTTCTTTTACTGGAAATCAGAACTCAAAGATCTAATGGAACAAAAAAAAGCATTAGATAAAAAGTATGCAGACTTACAAACCAAATACACTGCAGACACAGAAGCTTTAAAGGCAGAAAACGAACGCCTGAAAAAAAGTAATGCAGAGTTAGAAGCAGAAAAAGAGAGTCGTGTTACTTCTCGTGATGCACAAAGTAAATCATCCGATGACAGAATTGCAGCTCTAGAAAAAGAATTAGCAGAAACCAAAAAACAAAAAGAACAAGTCGAAAAAGACTTAGCTGCTAAATCGTTTGCAGAAAAACAAACATTAGATAGAATCCAAGTATTAGAAAAAACGATTGTTACTCTCAAATCAGAAAAAGAAACCATCGAAAAAAATACAACCGTTAACACAAATACAACNNCAACTCCAAAGAGACCTAGCGGCTACTTACAGTTATATCGAAAACATCAAAAGGGAAAAAGCAAGTAGTCCAGTAACCACTATAACCAATAATACCTCAGATACGAAAGTTTCTCCTGCTAACTCTGACGAAAAAGATGCAAGAATAAAAAACTTAGAAACAAAACTTGCAGAAGTAGTCGCCGAAAGAGACAGACTTCTAAAAGAACTAGCAGAAGCAAAAGCAGCGAAAGCAAGTGCAACAGAAACTGTAAATTCCTCTCCCAAAACAGAAACTACTACACCAAAGACTGAAGTTGCAGAATCCTCATCCAAATCCGAAGTCACTAGTTCCAAAGCAGAGCCTAGTGCTACAAAGACAGAAACAAACACGTCCAAAGATTCTACAGCAGCTAATACCTCTTTGCCAGCAGATGAAACAAACAAAGACAAAAAGATTTCCGACTTAGAAGCAAAAGTAAATAGCCTGACCAATCAAAGAGATCAGTTACTAAGAGACATTGCCGCGATTTATGGATACCAAAAACAAATTAACGTCAGTACACCGGCTAATCCGTATACTACTGTAGAGAATAATACAACTTCTAACTCAGCAAAAACAGAAGTTACACCTTCCACTAAATCCACATCTACTACAACTAGCAACACAGTAGTTGTTAGTTCCAATGAAAGTTTAGAAGAAGCATTAGCAAGAGCAAAAAAACTAGAACTAGACTTGGCAGAAATGACCAAACAAAGAGACAAACTTCAAAAAGACCTAGACACGCATATGAATAATGTCTACAATTCTAAAAGAAATCCTCTTAGCCCAACAACAGAAACTACACCGACAAAATCAGAAACTACTTCAACCACTACTGTAACAACAACCACAAACGTTGATTCAACTAAAACAGCAGCCACTTCAAAAGATACTGCTGCAACTGGAACTGATACTACCAAATCAACTGATGCGGTAAAAACTACTGAAACAACAAAAGATGCAAAAGTAGCAGATACTAAATCAACTGACCCAGCTAAAACTACCGAAACAATAAAAGATGCAAAAGTAGCAGATGCTAAATCAACTGACGAAACAAAAACAACTACCACAACCACTACAGAGGTTACAACTGTAACAAGTATCGAAGAAGCCCAAAACAGAATCAAACAATTAGAAGAAGAATTGGGAATTTTATCAAAAGAAAGAGATCAACTAAAACAAGATTTACATAAATCCAAAGCTGACAAAGCTCTAGATAATAAAATCGCTGAGTTAAATGCTAAAATTGATCAAATCGAACAAGATAAAACTCTTACTGAAGAAGAAAAAATTGTAAAAATCAAAGAAGCAAATGATAAAATCGCAAAAATCAATGAAGAGAAAAAAAACATTGAGATTAGCATAGAAAATAACAGCAAACGAATTGATGAAAAAAATGCGAGTTTAGATGAAATCAAAAAAGAATACGAATCAAAAATTCTAACTCTCACAAAAGAAATCAACGAGTTAAAAGAAGACAAAGAAACTCTAGAGACAGACCTTGCCTCTTCTAAAGAACAAATCGAAGAAGACAGTGCAAAACATAAAGAAGAAGTAGAGCGTTTAACACTACAAGCTCAAAAATTAGAAGACGCACTTGAAAAAGAAATCAAAAAGGGTGGTAAGTCTAACTCTATTTCTAATGGGGGAACTTTAATTTCTACTAAAGGTGGGAAAACTGTTATTAGCCTCGCAAGTAGAGTGAACTTCAAGTCAGGCTCAAAAGAATTAACCGCAGAAGGAAAAAGAACTTTAGATAAAATTATCAATGTCCTAAGAAAACATTCTTCTGAGCGAATTCAAGTAGAAGGGAATACTGACGATAAACCTCTAGCTGATGGAAGCAAATTTAAAGACAATTGGCATCTCTCCTTTGAACGTGCCTTAACTGTTTTAAAATATCTCAACAAAGGACAGTTAGGCAAAACACAATTTGCCGCTGCTGGTCTAGGAGAAAAAAATCCAATCAAACCAAACACTACAGAAGCAAACAGAGCAGCTAATCGTCGAGTCGATATAGTTGTAATGCCTAAAAGATAATATTAACCACAAAGAGCACAGAGTTACAGAGAAAAATTACTCTCCTAAAACTCTGTGCCTTAACTAATTTACTATTCTATAAAATCCTACGATTGTGTAGAATAGTACATTTGAAATTTTTTAATAATCGAAAATACAAATTGAGTCCTTAATATGATTCGGGAAGTTATATATTCAGTATGGAAATACCGAGCCTTTATCTTTGGTAGTGTCCAAAAGGAACTGAAATCCAAATACCAAAATTCTCTTTTGGGTATTTCATGGGTTATCTTAAATCCACTCTCAATGATACTAATTTATACAGTTATCTTTTCCCAAATAATGCAACCTAAACTCCCAGGAATTCAAAATAGATTTTCCTATTCCATTTATTTATGTTCTGGTTTACTTACATGGAATTTATTTGTAGAAATCACCACACGAAGCCTACGAGTTTTTATAGATAACGCTAACTTACTTAGAAAAGTAAATTTTCCTCATTTATGTTTGCCTATTGTGGTAGTATTCACGGCAATAATTAATTTTCTAATTATATTCTCTATATTTACTCTATTTTTAATTGTAACAGGTAACTTTCCAGGTTTGGTATTTTTTGCAGTAATTCCCATCGTTATCATTCAAATTATTTTTTCGATTGGACTTGGAGTCATCCTTGGATTACTCAATGTATTTTTTCGAGATGTTGGACAATTGTATACAGTTCTTTTACAAGTCTGGTTTTGGCTAACACCGATTGTCTACACATTTGAAATTTTACCTGAATTTGCAAGTAAATTCATCTCTTTAAATCCAATGGCAAAACTTATCATTGCATACCAAACAATTCTTGTAAACGGACAGATGCCCAACTGGGAAGATTTGAGTTTTGTTCTAGTAGTCACAATTTTATTAAATCTAATTAGTATAAAACTATTTTACAAACACAATGGTGATATGGTAGACGAACTTTGATGGGAACGATAACCGCAATCAACTTAGCAAAAGCATACAGGCATTATCCTACACGCTGGGCACGACTTGCGGAATGGATAATACCATTTAGTCGACCACGCCATATCAAAAAATGGGTTTTGCAAGATGTAAATTTTACTATCAACGCAGGCGAAGCAATTGGAATTATAGGAGTAAATGGAGCCGGAAAAAGTACTCTTCTAAAAATGATTACAGGTACAACATTACCTACCGTAGGAAGTGTTCATACTACAGGACGAATTTCTGCCTTACTCGAACTTGGAATTGGATTTCATCCTGAATTTTCTGGACGACAAAATGTATTTATGGCAGCACAATTACAAGGGATGACAAAAAAGGAAATTCTAGATTTACTACCTGATATTGAATCTTTTGCTGAAATTGGGGATTATATTGATCAGCCGCTCCGATTGTATTCAAGTGGAATGCAAGTAAGACTTGCTTTTTCTGTAGCAACTGCCATTCGACCGGATATTTTAATTGTAGATGAAGCACTTGCTGTGGGTGATATTTTTTTCCAACAAAAATGTTTTGATAGAATTCGTAAATTCATTGAGTCAGGCACAACAATGTTATTCGTATCTCATAGCATAAGTACAATCTTGGAACTATGTTCAAGAGCTATCTACATTCATGATGGGAGAATTGTGTATGATGGAAACCCAAAAGAAGCAGCCGACATGTACCAAGCTGATGGATTAAAACCTCTAGCTATTTCGAAGAATCAAATCCATCCAACAAAAGATGACACTCTATCAACAAAAATAAAAGGTCAAATAGGTAGCATTCAAAGAGAGGATGTAGTCTGTCTTGGTGTTCGTTTGTTAAACAGTCAAAATAAAGAAGTTACCACATGTTATGGTGATGAAAATATGACCTTGGAGATTTCTTATCTACTTATGAATAATTTTGATGATCCACATATTGGTTTTAAAATTCGGAATAGACAGGGAGTAGTATTCTATGAAACAAATTCCTATTGTATGCATAAAACCATCGGTCCAACGAAAGCGGGGACTACTTTAGTTGGACGTTTCACATTTCAACCTGACATTTTGCCTGGGGAGTATACAATTACTGTAGGGTTAAGTAATTCTGGCTATGGAGTCGGCTCATTCAAAGAAATTTTATCTTATTTGCATGGAAGTATGTCTTTTTCAATTATTGGTGTTCCTAACTCAAGTATTTGGGCAGGAATCGTAAATCTAAACCCAAAACTAGTGACCGAAATTATATTAAATCACGAAAACGAAAGAAATTTAGATTACAAATAGGAAAGAACATATTTACTTTGCAAGTTCAATGATAGGATAATCATGTTTATTTCATACGCACAAAACTTTGAGGATGTTATACTTTGGCGTGCATTAGGACACGTAAAAAAAGGTTTCTATATTGATGTAGGTGCTAATGACCCTGTCATTGACTCAGTAACGAAAGCATTTTATGATCGTGGCTGGCAAGGTATAAATATTGAGCCTATATCTTCTCACTTTTATAATTTAAAAAATATGCGGATAAGGGATATTAACCTACACTGTGCTGTAGGAGAAAAAGAAGAGGAAACATTTATTTGGGAATGTGCCGTGGGTGATTGGGCAACCATGGAAAAATCTGTAATCAAAGATAGCATTAGCAATGGAATGTCTGGCATCTATCATCGAATACACCAACGAACACTAGAAAATATTTGCGAAGAATATGCGACAGGCGAAATTCATTTTTTAAAAATCGACGTAGAGGGATTTGAAAAATCGGTTTTATCAGGAGCAAATTTTGAAAAATTCAGACCTTGGATTGTAATAGTTGCAACAACTACTTTAACTTCTGAATTAAAAGATTACCAAGAATTGGATTTTATTTTAGTTTCTGCAAATTATCAATGTCATTATGTAGATGGACTAAATAGATTTTATATCTCCAAAGAACAATCTAAACTAATTCCAGCATTCAAATATCCACCCAATGTATTTGATAATTTCATCAGTGCCCGCGTAAAAGAATTGGAAGAACGTTTAGATAAAGCACACGACCAAATTCGATTAGGCGAAATAAATTCGACTGAACTTAAAAACGTATACCAAAGCCGTTCATGGAAAATTACAAAACCAATTCGTATACTTTTTCATTGTGTCTATCAGTTAAGTATTTTATTTCAGGAACAATTACATTTTATTAAAAACATTTTAATTGCTCTTGTATTTAAAGTTTTGCGTATGATAAATAAATTTCCGAGTATCGAAAAAGCTATTCTTATTCTAATCACAAAGCTAGGATTGTATGATAAAATAAGAGCTGTGTATAAACGTAAAAAAGTAGTGTCTCATGAATTTTCTTATGGGCTAATCAATTATCGCTTTAGTTATTTAACTCCTCGTTCTTTTATGATTTATTCTGATCTTAAAATTGCGTTTGCTAAAATGAAAAAGGAAAATACCTGATGCGTATTGTAATCGACTTACAAAGTTTACAATCAGAAAATCGTTTTGGAAAATTGGGTTCCTACTTAGCAAAACAAGTCATAGATCTTATTCGTAATCGTAAAAATCATGAAATTTTTTTAGTATTGAATGGTTTATTTGCAGAAACAATTCCAACTATTCGTGCTATGTTCGATCAAATATTACCACAAAAGAATATTAGAGTCTGGTATTCAATTGGTGATGTGAAAGAATGTATACAAGGAAACGAAAGGCAAAGACAGGCATCTGAAAAAATTCGGGAAGCTTTTATAAGTAGCTTAAAACCAGATGTTGTTTTTCTTCCCAATATATTTGAAGGATATAATGATAATGGAGTAACTAGCATTGGAGAATTTCTACCGAATCTAAAAACTGTTGTCGCAATTAACAGTCTAGATTCAACTAATATGATAAAAGATTCTTCGCTCCATAAATCCTTTATCATTTCTAAAATGAGCTATCTAAAAAAAGCTAGTCGCATACTTGTATTACCCCCTCTTACGATGGAAGAAGTTTATAAAAAGATTGATTTACCAAAAGAATTTATAATACCAAGTTGTTTTATAAATGAAACAAATTCAAAATCAGAAACTGTTTCTAAGGAAACACAAAACTTATTTAAAATATTTGAAGATGTATTTTCTGAATCGACTTCCTCTTCTAAATTTTATTTTAAAAAACGTCGAAGGCTCGCTTATGTTTCACCCCTCTTGCCTGAACAAAATAGGATTTCTAATTACAATGAAAATTTGATCCCTGCCTTAAAACGTTTTTATGAAATTGATGTAATAACACCACAAGATAATATTACAGAGTCTTGGATAACGGCTAATTGTAATATAAAAACAGTTGAGTGGTTTTCCAATCATTTTGGAGACTACGATCGTATCCTTTACCATTTAGGAAATAGTCAAGAATACAACTATACTTTCGACTTACTAAAAAAAATTCCTGGAGTTGTAGTTTTACATAATTTTTATTTTGGGAAAATTCTGTTAGAGCGCGAACTAAACGAAATTTCTAATCATGCATTATCGATTGCATTGTATAAATCTCATGGCTACTTAGCATTAGCCGATCGTTTTAGTGAAGAAGATATTATAAACATTATCAATAAATATCCTTGTAATTTTGAAATATTTCAAAATGCCAAAGGAATCATAACTCACTCAAAATATTCAGGTAAATTGGCGCATAAGTGGTATGAAAATTGGAAAGATATAACTGAGTGGAATTATATTTCGAGACGAAGTATAAAGGACGAGTCATCCAATCTTTTCACGAAAGCCATAGAAGAGTCTTACGCAAAAACAAATAATATCTTAAATGATCTTATATTAAAAGTCGCCTCAGATTTAGACAAACCAGTATCTGACTCAGAATCAATACTATTATCTCAATCTATTGCCTTTTCATTGCCAACACTTCAACCCATGAAACAACTTTTTGTTGATATTACTCAAACTCACCTCAATGATTTTAAAACAGGCATTCAAAGAGTAGTAAGAGCAATTGCCAAAGAGTTAATTCAAAGTCCACCAGAAGGTTATCGTATAGAACCAATTTATCTTACAGACATAGGTGGACATTGGCACTACCGTTATGCGCGAGAGTGGACATCAACCTCTCTTACAATTCCTCAAGGTTTAATCCTCGACGAACCAATCGAATTTAGTGCTGGCGACTTACTCCTAGTAGCCGACTATACACCTGGTTTTATTACTCTTGCGGAAGAGACGGGTGTTTTTAAAAAACTAAAAGAGCAAGGTATTCAAATTCAATTCTTTCTTTATGATCTTCTTCCAATTCAGATGCCTGAAGTTTTTCCTTCTGGAGTATACGGAAAATTGGGACACGAGGAGTGGATAAAGCATGTTATCCACGTTGGTGATACGGTAATTTGTATTTCGCGCTCAGTTGCAAATGAACTGAGAGGCTATTTGGAAGTAGTCCAACCCAAACGAGAAATTCCACTTATTATAGATTGGTTTCATTTAGGCGCAGATATAAAAAATTCAATCCCAAGTTTTGGTATATCCGAAGAAGAAGAAAAAAAATTAGTTCGCTTTAAAACTATTCCAAGCTTTTTAATGGTTAGCACAATTGAACCACGAAAGGGTCATTTACAAACTTTAGAGGCATTTACATTATTATGGAAAGAAGGGTATGATGTAAATCTTATCATTGTAGGAAAAGAAGGTTGGAAAAGTTTACCGGAAGACGTAAGACCTCCAATCAAAAATATTATGACCAAATTACATGAACACCCTGAATTAAATAAACATCTTTTTTTATTAGATGGGATCAGCGATGAATACTTAGAAAAAGTTTATGCAGCGTCTACTTGTCTGATAGCCGCTTCTTTAGGGGAAGGTTTTGGTTTGCCGCTCATTGAGGCTGCTCACCATAAACTTCCCATCATAGCAAGAGACATTCCCATCTTTCGAGAAGTGACAAATGGTCACGCTTATTACTTTTCAGGTCTAGAGCCTGAGTCATTAGCAAATTGTATTAAGGAATGGTTAGTTTTAAAATCTAAAAAACAAATTCCCGAATCAACTAACATGCCAATGCTCACTTGGACAGAAAGTGTAAGTCAGTTAAAGGAAATCATACTAAAACATATTAGATGAATTATAAATCCCAGTGACCTGCTGCTTCTGGTTGATAGATCACTTCATCGACTTGATAAAATTTTGTCCCCGATGCTAAATCCCATCTTACAATCTCGCCTTTTCTGTATCCAAACACGGCAGTTCCATCTAGAGCTAAAATCGAGATTTTGTCTTCCGAATTTGCTTCTTGCGGATAAACAAGAGTATACTCATATCTCTTTCCTGTGCCTAAGTCTTTGAGCCTAAACTTAGATCGCATGGTAATTACATCCGGTGGAATTTTTTCGGACTTAACTGTTTGCGCTTTTTTGATTTCCTTTTCAAAAATTTGACTTAGATACTGGTTGGAATTTAGGCTGTAACCTTCTTTTAACAATTTGAGAATTCTTTCTTGGTCTAACTTTGTAATTACGATTTTATTTTTTAACATCTAGCAAAACTCCTAGCAAGATAATATGTATGATAACGTTCACTCAATTGAGCTTATTTTTAAAATCGAATTTAAGAAGCCCTAAGTCAAGTTTTTTTTAAAACGATAACTTTAACATGATACCTGCATAAAAAATTACATTCATTGCAGCGAGTCACACAGAAAATACTCTGTTACACTCTTTGTGATGAAGATAAATGATTTTACGTTTCCAAAAAATGGAACCAATTGAAATCATTATAGGTCAAACCAAGAGGTGGTAGATCTTGAAACAATTAGTAAAACGAAAATATTTACTCGTACTTACAGTTTTTTTATTCCAATGTGGTCACGAAGAACAAATCAAAGAAATTTCTGAAAATCCAAACGAAATTAAAGCTAATTCTACACAAAATACACCACTCATTAAAACAAATCCAGTAAACACAAACAAAGAATCCTTCAACTTACAAGACTTGTATTATTCTGCTATTTCCAAAACAGAACGAATAGCGATTAAAAAAGAAGCAATTGTACAAGCAGAAGCAAAACGAGATTCTTTTTTTGCTAGTTTTTTTCCTTCCTTAGCATTTCGTTACCAACAATTTATCACAGTCCCAAACCACGCAGCGCATGATAGAGAAATTCGTAACCGCAATAACTTGGTAAACGCTTATAGCAATGAAGTATATGGGACCAATATCTCAACTCCGTACGATGTAACAAGCTCTTCCTTTAGTAGCGGCACATCGACAGTAACCTCTCCCTTAGTTCGCCCAGGTGCGAGGTTAGTACTTCATATCCCCATCATGACTGGTTTAAATGAATGGTCTAATTACAAAAGCTCCAAACATGAAGTTAAGCTAAGGCTATTAGAACTCAAACACGATTCGGGTAGAATGTTTTTAGAAATTGCACAGGCTTATTTTAATTTGCTGCAATTAGAAAGTAATCTAGAAAGTAAAAAACAAATCCTAGAACTAACAAAAGAATCAAAACAAGAACTAGAAAGAAGAGTCAGTCTAGGTAGAAATAAACCATCGGAGCTAACAAGTATTACAGCACAATTGGCAAGGCTAGAAGCGGAAATTTTGGGGATAACAGATACTTTGTCCCAAATGAGAGATACACTTTCTTTTTTAACTGGTCTTGACTCTGAATTTAAAATTATTCACATAGAAGAGCTGTCATTCAATTTCGGATTAGAAGAAGTGGAAAAAACAATTGAGAATCGTTATGATGTAAATGCAGCCAAACTCAATTTAGAAATAGCAAAGTCAGAAGTAGTAAAGGCATACGGTGGACATCTGCCAACTGCGTCTATAGACACATTCTACACCTTCCCAAGCGCAAGCACAACAGGCAGCACAAAAGACCTAGTAAACCAGCTAATCATCCAAGTTCCACTTATCTCAATGGGAACAATCACAGCAGCAGTAAAACAAGCAGAGTCCATAAAACGTCAGGCGGAATTGCAAGTCACTCAGTCAGTTCGTTTTGCGAGAGAAGAAATTAGAAAGGCATACAACAGTTATTCGAACTCGAAAGAAACAGAAGAAAGCTACAAAAAAGCACTCACTGCAACAGAAAAAAACTACCAGATAATTCAAAGCGATTACTATAAAAAAGCAGCCACCAGTCTTGATCTACTAAACGCACAAATAATTTTAAGAAATGCAAAAGAAGACTTATACAGAACAAGGCTACAAAGACAATTAAACCTAGTCTGGCTTAAAGTGGCTATTGGTGAGTATCCGGAAAACTTAGAAACTAAAACCCCATAAGGAAACTAAATGACTCTTTCAGATATATCAATCAAAAATCCAGTATTTGCCTGGATGCTCATGTTTGGACTCATTTTCTTTGGATTTCTATCATTTCGAAAAATGGGACTATCTCAAATGCCAGACGTTGATTTTCCTGTGGTAAATATCTCCGTTAACTTAAACGGTGCTGCTCCGCAGGTTATGGAGACTAACGTTGTAGACGTTATAGAAGAAAGTGTAATGAGCGTGGAAGGGATTACATCGATTAACTCCACTTCCAAATATGGATCTGCTAATATCACTGTAGAATTTGACCTAAACCGAGACGTAGACGCAGCCTTGCAAGATATTCAAACCAAAATCATTCAAGCTCAAAAACTATTACCGAAAGAACTAGATCCACCTATCGTTACAAAATTTAACCCAGAAGAAAATCCAATCATGTGGGTGGGCGTTTCCTACACTGGAAACAAACGCGACCTAATGATGTATGTGAAAGACCATTTAAAAAATAATTTTTCGACAGTTCCGGGTGTTGGTCAGATTAACCTAGGTGGGTACACTGATAGAAATTTACGAATCTGGGTGGATGGCAAAAAACTAAACCAAAGAGAGTTAACGATAGACGACATCATTAACTCCATTCAAAAAGAGCATGTGGAAGTTCCAGTTGGGATTTTAGAAACACAAACTAAGCAACTCAATATTCGTTCGATGGGAGAAGCTCCATCTGTCTCTGTTTTTGGGAACTTACCTATCTCTTTTAGAGGTGGTTCTCCTATTTTTGATTCCAATATCCGAATTAAAGATGTTGCGACTTTAGAAGATGGTCTTGACGACATACAACGAGTATCCCGCTTTAATGGAAAACAAGCAGTAGGAATGGGAATCATAAAACAACGAGGTGTAAATGCAGTTAAAGTCGCAGAAGATATACGAGCAAAAATCGAACAGGTAAAGAAGGATTTGCCGCCAGGGTTTGAAATTGCAGTTAATTCTGACTCTACTAGGTTCATAAAAGAGTCGATTGAAGAATTAGAGTTTACACTTATACTATCCGCTATACTCACAAGTCTTGTTACCTGGTTTTTTCTGGGTAGCCTATCTTCTACTATCAATATTCTACTCGCAATTCCTACTTCTATCATGGGAAGTTTTATTATTCTTTCTGCATTTGGTTTTACTCTAAATACATTTACACTACTTGGTCTTTCTCTTGCTATTGGAATTGTAGTAGATGATGCAATCATGGTACTCGAAAATATTGTTCGTCATAGAGAAATGGGCAAAAGCCTATTAGACGCAGCAATCGATGGAGCTAGAGAAATTACATTCGCAGCTATTGCCGCCACTCTTGCTATTGTTGCGATATTTTTGCCGGTAGCCTTTATGACAGGAATCATAGGAAAATACTTTTACCAATTTGCTATTACGATTACTGCTGCCGTTCTATTATCCTTACTAGAAGCACTTACACTTACTCCCATGAGATGCTCTCAGTTTTTACAAACCAGAAGTGAAAGTAAAATCATGAATCGAATTGATAGATTGTTTGAAAGATCAGAAAATTTTTATGCAAAAATTTTAGAGTGGTGCCTATCGCATAAATTAATTGTAATTTCTACTTCCCTTTTAATTTTCGCTGCTTCTATTTTTATTGTAAAACCAATCAAAAAAGAATTTGTTCCTTCCCAAGACCAGAGCCAACTATTGATTAGACTCCAAACACCAGTTGGCTCATCGTTCGCTTATACGGATACGATGGCTGCGAAGTGCGAAGGCTATTTACTTTCCAACAAAGACATACTCAGAATCTATGCAAATATTGGTGGAAGTGGCACAAACTCAGCTATGTTTTTTATCACCCTAAAAAATCCAAACGAAAGAGAATTGAGTCCAGAAACAAAACGTCGTCAGACACAGGCAGAAATTTCTGTATTACTTAGAAAAGAACTAAGTAAAATTTCAAAAGAACTAAAAGTGGTAGTTCAGGATTTATCCATGCGGGGCTTTTCCTCTTCACGAGGATTTCCAGTGGAATTTTACATTCAGGGAAAAAACTGGGAGACGTTAGCCGAAAGATCAGAAGAAATTACGAAACAAATGAAAGCAAGTGGAAACTTTGTAGATGTAGACTCAAACTACCAAACAGGTCAGCCTGAAATTCATATCGTCCCAAACAGAGAAGCTGCGATACGTTATGGAGTAAGTGTATCGAGCATAGGGACTATCATCGGAGCCATGATTGGCGGAGTTAAATCAGCACAATTTACAGAAGGTGGTCATAGATACTATGTAAACCTCCGAGTAGAATCAAACGAAAGACAGAAGATAGACGATATAAAAAATCTATACGTGCGAAACAACAAAGGAGAATTAGTCAAAGTATCCAATGTAGTAAAAATCGAAGAAAAAAGTTCCCTTCAGAGCATAACAAGGATGAGCCGCGAAAGAGCGATTACTATTTTTGCAAACCCTGCGCCCGGAACTAGCCAAGAGGCTGCGTTAAGGAAAGCAGAAGAAATTGCCCGCAATGTTTTACCGGCAGGATATTCAGTAACATTTAGTGGATCAGCTAAGACGATGGGAGATTCTTTTAATAGCTTATGGTATGCTCTACTTCTAGGAGTGATTATCGCCTACATGATATTAGCCAGTCAGTTCAACAGCTATATACATCCAGTGACGGTACTTTTAGCTCTTCCGTTTAGTTTTACTGGAGCTGTATTTTCTCTGTGGATAACAGGGAATTCCCTCAACGTCTACAGCTTTATTGCGCTTATCCTACTCATGGGGCTTGTGAAGAAAAACTCGATTATCCTCGTCGATTTTACAAACCAACTCCGAGCAAATGGAATCGAAGCAAAGGAAGCAATCCTAAAAGCCTGTCCCGTGAGACTTCGCCCAATTCTAATGACCTCGATTTCCACAATTGCAGCAGCCATTCCACCTGCTCTATCCATCGGTCCGGGTGGAGAAACTAGAATTCCTATGGCAATCGCTATCATTGGCGGAATTTTAGTCTCTACCATACTTACACTAGTTGTAGTACCTTGCGCCTACATTGTATTTGCCAAATGGGAGAGACCGTTAAATTGAACTCATGCTAATAACTCTAATTACATCTTCAAAATTTCCTTCTACCAATTGACCACCTGATTCTAGGATAGAAAATTCTAACATCAGGTTGATAGAATTTCCAAAGTCTTCGTTTAGAAGATAACCATCATTATCCACTCTGTAGCCAGACGAATGAGGACTTGTTGGAACTTTCGTTTGTACTAGTTCAGGTAGGATTTTACGGGCTTGAATATAACCAAAAATTATTTTACCCAAGGCTTTGGCAAAACCAACTTCGAAAGAACTTCCATCATCAACTAACGCTCCTCGAAACGAATTGCAATTTACCACAACTATATCACATGCGCGAATCAACTGGCAATTCTCCAAGTAAATCTTTCTGGCTCTTTCGAGTCCTGATTCATTTGTCACTTCGCCGTCAAAAGGGGATAATCCTTCGAAACCGTATTTTTTGCAAATCGCTTTGTGTTTTTCCAACACACGAATAGAATCCGGCAAAAAAACTTCCGGTCCCGCAATATAAATTTTTTTCATGAACTCTCCTTTGTTAACGTGAATTCGGTGTAAGGACTATGAATTAAATCGAAGAGTAATTCAATGCGTCATTCCCGAAATTCCACCCGATGCGATACTACTGCATCCGCTACCGCCAAGCGATATCGGGAATCTGTAGTTCTTAAATAGACTTTTATTCTACTAGTGATCCCCGATAAAGAATTTCGGGGATGACAAGAAGGATAATTTTCTTACGTCAAGTTTGCGCTTTTTACCTAATATCTATAAAGTCAATTCCCATACGAAAGGAAGTTGATGAAGGATTTTTTTCGAGAATTCTAAATCGTAGAGTATTATCTCCTTCTATTAATTCCACGAGCTTCCATTCCATTTGTTTATATTCTACTTTCTCTGAATACAAATCAATCTGTCCAATTTGTTTTTCATTTACATAAACTTCCACTATCCCAAAATCAATGGCTGTAGTAAAACCCATTTGAATGGAAACATTCTTTTTAGAGTTTGATTTCAAAAGAATCTTAGCGTCTACTCCTGGGTTATCCCCTCCAATGAATACATGATCCCCATTTCTCCAAAAGTCTCCAAACCCTGTCATTATCTGCGTTACAACATGAGCATTCTGAAAAAAAGAAATATCGTTCGCCGATAAATCGATTTTGCCAGAGGAGTTAATCGCTATTATTCCATTTAGTATTTGTATAAAATCTTCTTGCCGAAACTGACCAACGGCAAATACCCTATACTCCGCTAGTTCATGTATCAATTTCCAACTAACTGGTGGTTGTTTGGAAATTTTTTCTAATTTTTTTCGATCCATATTGTATCTATTTGGATGATGACCAAGCGGTATCACAAGAAGTCCTTCTTGGTCTATTTGGCTAAAGTCTTGTATGATCCGTAATTTGTCAGACTTGTATCCTGAATAGTATTTGTAAAGACGAGGAAAATCCTGATCTAGCGAATAGACAATTTGATTCTTAGAAAGGATAAACTCTGTTATCCACTTAGAATCTTTGTGACCATTTCGAAATGCATTTGTGATTTGTATACTACTCCAAACAGAAGTAGAAAAAATTCCAAATAGTAAAATACAACCAATCCACTTCAAAACTTTCTTAGTCTGGAGCATATGCGCCAAAACAATCGAAACCACTGCAACTGCCGGAAGGATTAATACGATCATATAACGGTTGTTTCGTATTAATGTCTGATACGGACTTAATGTACTGGGGGCAAATGTCATAAAACCTAAATACAAAACAAACCAAGTCAGAAAAATTCCAAACCCACGTAATCGAAACACAAGTGCAGAGATAATCGCAGCCGGAAATAAATAGCCATAATTCGCAAAAAAATCCGAATTGTAAAAACCTTCCTTCTTATAAACAGTAAGAATATAGAAAAATAAATCTTTCGGATCCATTCCTGTCGTCTGATTTTGGAGAATTACAGCTTGCCTACTCTCTTCCATTCTAAAGAAAAAATCACCAAAACGAAAATGAAAATATAAAGCTTGCCCAAGTAGAGGCAAAACAGAACTACCCGCAACGATTACAAAAAATAAAATCGTTTTTCGATTCATGCCCTGTTTGTAAACTAAGTAAAGTAACAACAAAAGCACTATAAAAATTCCAGTCTCTCTTCCAAGTGCGGCAAACCCAGCTGTAATCCCACCTAAGAAAAATAGACCTTTATTTTCTTTTTGAATTCCAATTTGTAAAAGATAGACCGCAAGGAGTGTTGCAAACTCCATCGGGCTAGCTGTTTCGAGCATAGTTCCATACACCGCAACCAGTGGAAAGAATGCGTAGAGAATAGCTGTTATCCGCGCAGTCATTTCATCTGTCTCAAGTTTTACAATCTGATACGCCAAATACACATTTGCCACAGAAGTAAACACTGTCCAAACTAAGGAGCTAAAATCATTTACACCCAAGACTTTGTATAAAACCGCAATCGGCAAATACACAATCCATCTAAAATAAAAAATCCCATAGTAGTAATCTGTATTTCCCTCGGCAAACCGATTTGCCAATTCCGTGTACGCCAAGTCATCCCCCTGCGACATCCCCGACACAGTTAAAACTCTAAAAACCACCACCCCTAAAAGTATTACCCAGATCATTCCTACCTCATGCTAATTAATTCATAACGTTACCCACATCTTTTTGTTCTAAGTGAAATNNACACCGAGAGCACCGATAAAAGATACGATATTGTTTTAATATTCGTGATTTGGTATGAATCCATATCGTTCTTTTATCAGTGTTAATCGGTGGTAATCAGTTTTGTTATTATTTAGCGTAAGCGTGGGTAACGTTATGATGCTAATTACAGAATTTAAATATGGGAAAAAGATTGCTAGTGATAAAAGACGTTGCCACGCTTGTTGCGCTAGAGGCGCAGAGACATAGAGTTTTTTTACACCTCTAAGCTAGTAGATCTACACGATAACAATCAGTTCTACAGAAAACCAATCCCTCTCTTATTTTACTCTTGACTTTTAAGTAATGAGTTCTATTTCTGATACTATT
>DDBL01000133.1:79061-100894 GCA_002333425.1 Leptospiraceae bacterium UBA2033 | reverse complement strand
CCGTGGAAAAAATAAAAACAATGGAGTCAAAAGAGTTAGCCGGATATGTACAAGCTCTTATTTCACCGTATGTAAAAACGCCTCGTTGAGGTTAAGATTGGTTTGCCACGGAGGCACAAAGACACGGAGGTTATTTTGGTTTCTGATTTAGAGAGTTTAAATGAGATAACGGAGAAAATCATTGGTTGCGCAATAGAAGTTCATAGAAACTTAGGACCTGGGCTTTTAGAATCGATTTATGAAAAGGCAATTTGCTATGAGCTAAGCGAAAATAATTTATCGTTTAAGCAACAAGTTGAAATTCCAATTCTATACAAAGGATTAAGCTTAGGAAATTATAGGCTTGATCTTCTAATTGAAGACTCAATCATTGTAGAACTTAAAGCAGTCGATAGAATCGAAGCAGTCTTTGAAGCACAGTTGCTAACATACTTAAAAATTACGAATAAACAATTGGGATTATTGATCAACTTTAACCAACCATTATTAAAAAATGGAATAAAAAGAATCATCCTCTGAGACTCCGTGCCTCCGTGGCAGAAACTAATATTACTAAAAAGTAGAATACTATGAAGACAAAACAAGAAATTGTAGAAAACTGGCTACCGAGATATACAGGATTAAATCTAAACGATTTTGGTAATTATATATTACTCACTAACTTCAATGATTACGTACAAAAATTTGCTGATTGGCACGATGTAAAAGTATACGGAATAGACAAACCTATGCGAAGTGCAACTGCTGAGGGGATAACCATCATTAACTTTGGAATGGGTAGTCCCAATGCGGCAACGATTATGGATTGCCTAAGTGCAATCAAACCACTTGCCTGTTTATTTCTCGGTAAATGTGGCGGCTTAAAAAAGAAAAGTCATATAGGAGATTTTATACTTCCCATTGCTGCTATTCGAGGCGAAGGAACATCTAACGACTATTATCCGCCAGAAGTTCCATCCCTTCCAGCTTTCGCATTACAAAAAGCAATTTCTACAACCATCCGAGATTACAACCAAGACTATTGGACAGGAACTGTATACACAACGAATCGTAGAGTCTGGGAATGGGATTTGCAATTTAAAGAATACCTAAAAAAAATTAGAGTTATGGCGATTGATATGGAAACAGCTACCATTTTCTCTACAGCTTTTTACAATGAAATACCAGCCGGCGCATTACTGTTAGTATCCGATCAACCGATGGATCCAGACGGAGTCAAAACAGAAGTTAGCGACCAAGCGGTTACTAAAGATTATGTGGACTTACATATCAAAATCGGAATTGATTCTTTAAAACAACTTATTAACAAAGGCACTACTGTAAAACATTTATTGTATTAAGTAATCTCACTTGACAACCAATCTATTTTAAAAATACTATTCCTATGAATTATATACAAAAAAATATTAAAAGTTTCTCAGTTGTTTTTTTTATTATCAGTTTAGTTTGTGTATTTACTCTTGCGGCTAATGACCAATTGTACGGGAATGTTTCCAAATTAAAATACTTAATGGGCGATTATCCAAGAGAAGGAAATCTCAAAGTTTTCACAAATAAAATAGAAAAAAATACTCACTCCCTCAGAGAAGAAACTATCACTGCTTTAAATAAAATGATTGAAGCGTATGATAGAGATAGAGAACAAAAAAGCAAACAACATATCTTTGTTGTATCCGCCCATCGCAGTTATTCAGATCAAAAAAGTATTTGGGAACAAAAATTTAAAGGCACACGTAAAATGAGAGAAAGTGTTTTAGGCAAAACTCCTGAAGAAATTGTAGATTTGATTTTAGAATATTCTAGCGCTCCTGGAACTTCTCGTCATCACTGGGGAACTGACTTAGATATCAATGCCTTGCAAAATGATTACTTTTCAGGAAAAGGCAATGGCGCATTTTTATATGAGTGGCTTCAGAAGAATGCATCCAAGTTTGGATTTTGTCAGCCTTATAACGAACTCAGTAAACGAGGTGGAAAAGGATACAATGAAGAAAAATGGCATTGGTCTTATGCGCCCATTGCCAACCAATTACAAAAAGACTGGGAAGAATCTTTTAAAAATAAAGAAATTAACTTTGTAGGAAAATTTTCTGGTTCTGAACTTTTAGGAGTCAGACCACTTGAGTATGTTACCTCAATTAATTCTGAATGTAAACAAATTAATTCGATAGGTATTTCTAAATAAAAATACGGCTTATGTTTTAGTTTCCCAAGGCTAATTGACATAAGCCGCTAAAAAACTATTTTCCAAACACGAATGTATCTAAAAAATACTTCTTCTGAGTTTGGAAAATATTTGTTTTCAAAGTTAAGCTGCTTTTCTTTCTTTGTAGTCTCTGTATTCTTTTTCTTTTCCTGCTCTTTCACCAAATCCATCGAATCGAACGGTAGACGCAATGATCTTCCAACGTTGTCTATTTGTTCCATCGACTGACTTCCATCTTTCTTGTTTGATGTAACCTAGGATTGTCACCTTTCTTCCTTTTTTCAAAAACTCGGAACAGTTTTCGGCAACTTTGTCCCATGCTTCTATGTCAATGTAAGAAACATCGTTATTAGCCGCGCCACCATCTCCAATGCTACCAGAGGCACTAGACCTCCTAGATCTCTCATTGTGATTTACCGCTAGACTAAAAGTTGATACTTTCTTTCCATTCCCAACTGTTTTGAATTCTGGATCAGCAGTTAAATTCCCATCCAAAATCGCGTATGCTAAATTTCCCATATCTCAAATCTCCTTTCTAAGAGCTTTCCTTCGCTCTAATACATTAGGTAAAAAAAGGTTTCTTGTGTGCGGTGATTTTGGAAAAAAGAGGATAAGATTACGCAGTTAAGCAGGAAAATTTATTATGAAATAAAGATCATCTTCCTTAAATGTTTGGTTATTTATTAATCATCTATAGTCAATATATTTCTTCAACAAGGGTATCGATTAACTCTTGCATAAAAAAAACATTCTCAAATTTTTGTGTCGCTATTACTGAATGATCTTTCACAATTTCCTTCATTAAAAGTTTTGCAGACTTGTCAACAGGTTTTAGCGATTGATAGATAAAATCTTTTTTCTTTTCTATAAATTTATTCAGTTTCTCATTAATCACTGGAAGACTTCTCAAATCATCCCAGATTATCGTTTTCTTTTCTCTAAATAAACTCTCTATCATTTGTATTAAATTTTCTAAGTATTCTTTTCCCTTTATTTCTACATATATTTTCTCATTCGTTTTTGTAATCAACTCTAGCTGATGTTTATAATTAAATTTCTTTAATTCCGAATCGTGTTCATATAGGGTATAGCCTGATCCGATGATTTCGCCTATTTTTTTTATTTCAAAATTTTTGTTTTTAATTTTAAAAAAATAGTTTCTAGATTTAAAAATAGCCTCAGTTTCTTTTCTTTCATCAGCATTGACTGGGTTGGTAATAGTATTCGATTCAAAGAAAGATAAATCATCTATTATCTCAGAAGAAAAATCAGTCTTCTTTAAATATCCTGATAGTTTTGAAATCGCAATANNCATAGAGTTCTTTTATTAAATCCATGTAATAGTCAACTATTCCTTTCTCCTTAATCCAAGTGTTTGAAGTTGAATTATATTTGTAACCTTTCTTTTCTTCTAAGGAATAGTCACCTGACAGCAAATTATGAATAGCCACATCTTTAGGATTTGCAAAGTCAATTTTTCTAATTGGAATTTTTGAAACAGAAGTTGTAAATAATTCTAGTGCATTGCCTTTAATTTTACAATTTCCATTTTTTAGCCAATCTAAGATTTTTGTAGATATAAGAATTGCAAAAACATATTTTAAACTTTCATTCGTCTCTGACTTTTGATTGATATAGTAGGTATCGGTTGCTGAATAAAATGGAAAATTGGTATAAGCAAAGCTATTTGATGTTGTGCGATACGAGATCATAATTTTTTCGTTTTCAAATATTTCTTTATTTCGTCCCCACCATAACTCATACCAGAGGATAGTTCCCTTTTCCACTTCACGTCGTTTTTCTAATATAGGTTTAAATTTTTTAAGATGAATTTCAATATTCGGATAATTTGTAATATCCTCAATTTCCGGAGTATATATTAAATTTAATTCCGTATTATAATCAATGTAACATTTATTAATATTAGAATTCTTAAAAAATTTTTTGATTATTTTTTTTTCATTTTCATTTAAGTTTATTTTTTCTAGTTCTAAATTGGATAAGACGAAAACTCCATCGCCTTCTTCAATATTATATAAATTCAAATGCTCTATAGGAATTTGTTTAATATTAGAAGAACTTATCTTTATCGGACCTGGAACGACTCCTTGTTTTACATTAAATAATTCTTCCAGTGGTATAACATTTTTATCCTCTATTGAAAATTCATCTTTTTCTTTTTTGAATATATACCAAGCTTCTGAGTCGAGTTCACCCTGTAATACTGCGCTATAATATACGTCTGCAATATCATCTCTTTTAAATTTTCCTAAATTAAAATTACTTTTGGTTGGATTGGAAAATATTTCGAATTGAGAGGGATTTGTAATCAATTTTTTCCAATTTTCAAAATTAGTAGTTGAGGCATTGCTAGATGCGATATACTCCTTATCATCAAGAACCCATTCTTTTTTAAAATGAATTAACTTAATTTTATTATTAATTCGTTCGGACTCTTCATCACATCTTTCCAAAATAAAAACGATATTTTCCTGTCCTTTTGCTTCCGGAAAAAGTTTGATTCCCTTAAAATCAATAATTTCAACTATCTTAGATGTTTCTAATATATACTTACGAAGATTCTTTGCGCCATCTGCCGTTAGCCAATACTGAGTTGTGATAAATGCTAATTTGCCGCCATCTTTTAATTTATCTAAACCAAGTATAATAAAATAATACAAATAGTCGCTTTTTCCTAGGTAATGCTTTTTCCAGTAGGGATGGTCTTGTAATGGGCGAAATAATTCTTTGTGTCCGCTTTCTCCCACATAAGGAGGATTACCCACAACAAAATCAAAGTCATTTTTATTCTGTAAAATATGGAATTTCATTTCTTTAGAAGAATCTAAAATGTGAACTTCGGGATAAGCTGTTTCTTTGATTCCAATTTCTTCGTGATTAAATGCTTGNNAAAATTTGAATTACTGTATTTAACTCGCAAAGAAAACTAGCAAATGCTGTTAACTCTGTTGCATATATATTGTTTACAATGGCTTTTTTGGCATCGCTCGGATTGTTAATCCCTGCAACTCGTAGTCGTCTAGCAGCCTCTACAATAAATCCACCTGAGCCGGAGGCTGGATCCCAAAGTGTGCGACTATCAATGCCTCCTTTATAATATCCTGTAAATCCAACTCGATTTAATATAAATTCAACAATATAATGTGGTGTATAGTATTGCCCTTTTTCTTTTCTGTCATCTAGATTCAAATAATGTTCATATAAATCTCCAATTAAATCAAAATTCACTTCTGCAAAATTAAAATTAGAAAGCTCATACAAAGCATGTAGGAAAATATCATTTTTACTTGGATCAAAATCATACGCGGTGGTTGCAAAGAAATACGGATAAAAATGTTTACCCTCTAACTTTGCTTGATCTAAAATCTTAAATAAAGTATAATTAAAAGGAGGCTCTGTAAGTTTTTTGAATCCGCCATTGTATAAATTCTTTTCAATTAAATCGTTATCTTCTAATATTCTAATTAAAATTAATTTAGTAAGTAATACATACGAAGCCTGTTTTACAAATTCCTGAATCAATATTTTTGTTTGGTTTTCAGAATCTGGTAATTTAATTTCGCTCTTAATTTTTCTTAATTCAATTTGTATCTTAGAATAATCGTCACTATCCTCTTCATAATCAGAAACTTGCTCCGCGATATCATCCTGAATGCTATCCAAAAGCTTATACACAGTTTTTTGCAGGAACTCTTTATCCGGTGGGTTTAATTTAGATTTTTCCCTACTTTTAATTATTTCAATATATTCATCAGAACTAATTTCTTTAAATGAAAAATTTTCAATGAACCACTTTAAGTTCTTAAAATCTTCCGACTTATCTATCTCTGTCTGACCTTTATGATAATCTTGATATAATTTAACAAGATTGATTGTTCTATCTTCTAACCTTCGAGCTTTTACAGAATTGGATTCATCAAATGTTCTTTGAAAGAATTCAAATTTTTCTAAGTTAAATAGAATTCCATAATCATATCCTGGTAAATTTTTTAAATATCTAGCAATCTGCTGAGTTGCAGATTCTATTCCTCCTGTTCGATAAGTAGATATATCAACTCCTGTTGATTTAGCATCTAGTATAAATTTGTTTGTTTTAGTTCTAAAATCTGGCTTATCTCCAACTTTAAATTCTTGCTGAAAAATATTTACTCCTGATTTATATCCAATCGCTTTTAATATTTCAAGTATGATGGGAGTAACTAAGGAATCTTCATCTCCTTTGCTGTATCGTTCAAAATCTTTTAATCGCGCATAGGAAGGAAAATCTACACTTTTTTTACTCTTATCTTTATACCGATCTTCTTTTAAAATATTTATAATTTTATTTAGTATTTCAACTGGATAATTAGCCATAATTACATCTGATTAGAGGTTTAGTAAAGGTCAAATACAAATGGCTCAGAGGGAATCTTTCCGTAACACAATTTAAAAGAAGCCTAGAAAGAAAATACTTTAAGCATCATTCCGTTATCTATAATTATCCACTAGACGATGAATCGTAATTTTATTTTCAAGACTTCTTCCCCTGTTTTGCGAGAAATTTTTCTATCAAAGGAAATATTTCTTTTTTAGCATTTTTACCCATTACTAGGCAGGCATGACCATAGTTGCCGCTAAAGCCCGACTCTTCCGAGATGATATGAAGTTCTTTGTGTTTAGAACTGACTTTATCGTAAACAGATTTTAAACTACTTGGAGTGGCTACGTTATCGTATCCTCCAGCGATAAATAGAATGGGACAGGTGATTTGTGTTTGTAACTCTGTGTAATTGTGGGTTTTGTTTACAGAAACAATATCACCACCTTTTGCAACCCAATCGAGCATTTGTAACATGAGTCCATCAGAGATATTTTCAATTCCAAATAACATTTTTTTGACTGTGTTTTTCGGTGTGACTTGTGGATTATAAAAAATTTCTTTTAACGGAGAGTTGAAAATACTCACGAACGGCAAAATGAACTTAGCCAGTAGTTTAATATCTACTCTCTTGGAGAATGAAATATATTTGAGAGCAATTTTTCCAATCACGGGACTAGAGTGAGCTAAGTTTCCGGGACCACCAAGAGAAACGAAACTTTTGATTCTATCTTTTTGTTTTTTTGATGCTATTCCTAAATAGGAATAGAGAATCATAGCTCCCATAGAATGAGCCACCCAATTTACTTTTGTTTTTCCTGAAATTTGGCAAACTTCTTCAATGATTGCGGGAACATCTTTTTCTACCATGTCGTCAAACGCAAAGTTATCCGCATTGGATTCTATGTAAGAATCGCCACATCCACGAAGAGATACGGCAAACACATCGTAGCCCAACTTTTTAAAATGATAGGCGAGGGAATGGTCTGTGTCTAAATCCATAAAGTATTTGTTTGTGATAATTCCATGTACAAGGATAATAGGAAATGCCCCCGGTATTGGTTTTTCTGGTTTGTGCCTGTGGATTGCTAAGTTCCATCCATCGTTTGTCACAGCAAAAAATACTTCATCGGAAATATCGCGGACAGAATATTTTTTCAAAAAATAGCTTTTATAAAAAGGATACAATAAAAACGATACGAATAGAACTATCGAAAGAAGGAGTAATAAAAATCCTCCTACGATACTAAAGGAAATGAGAAGTAAGATTGTGGTAAGAAAAGAAAATTTCTTTGTTTTAGTTTTTTTTTGATTCACATATTTTAAAAAATTAGGTTTCACTCAATTGTCAAGTAAAGGAAAAACAGAATGAATGATTTAAGTTATCAACCCTATCGCTCTCCCAATGGCTGGTATATGCTTGCGTATCCCGAACACTGGGAAGTGGAAGTCATTGAAGAAATTCCTGCTTTTTTTGATCCAGATGGTGCTGGTGCTTTACAAGTTTCCGCATTCGAAAATAAATTAGGCAGTTACAATCTCGCTGAAGAGTTAGAACGATTTTTAGGTGTTCATAAAATCGGATACGACGAAGAGTGTGTTGCTAGTTTTAAAAATAATCTTGGTAGCGAAATCAAAGCATGTGAATTTATTTCGGAAGAAAGATTTTGGCTTGTCTACATGATTTCTTTTGGTTCCAAGCTAATCGTATGTACCTACAACAGCGACGAAAAACCAGACCGCGAGTTATCCATTATCCTCACAAATATCATCAGCTCCATTCGATTCCTTCATCCTGAGAATTAGATTGGTTTGCCACAGAGGCACAGAGACTCAGAGAGATTTTAAGAGGGTTGGTTTCGACAATTACTATTTGTTTCCAGATTCTAAGTTTATGTTTGATTTATGAAAATGTATTACCTACTCAAAATTATTTTCAAGCTCTCTTTAAAATGAAGCATATGAATAAGCAGAAAACTATTTTCAAAACCCTCAGTGTCTCCGTGCCTCTGTGGCAAACCCTAAAGTGGAGGTTTGTCGGCTTCTGGGTTTTGCCGCAGGTATTCTTCTACAGTTTCTTGTTTTTTGGCAAGTCTTGCTAGATGATCGTTTATGATATTTCCGAAGTTGAGTTTTCCGTTATTGATTTCAAATCTCTCCGATTCCATTGTGCCTAGGTCAATTTCATCTTTGATTTCATTTGCTTTTTTTGCATACTCTTCTGCTTTTTTCCAATAAGGAATTGCTTCCTTATAAAATCCTTCTGCTAGTTTAAAAGATTTTTTTAAGTCATGGGCATAATCCAAATTTTGAAAGTAAACATGTCGTTTATCGTAAAGAGAGGCTATTCGCATGTAGGCTCTCATGATCTGTAAATTGATATGCATGGTTAAAAGCAGTCTGTATTTGTGGTATTCCTTTTCGTTCTTCACTTTGCACAGTGCGTTATTGGGATGACGAAACCTACTTTCAAGTCCAATTTTTAAAAACGAAATATCTTTTCTAAGTTCGTTTTCTCCGTAGTGTAACTTTAAACCATAAAGTTCATAATAGTCCTCTAAAAATTTCGGACTCCATTTGTGTAGTTTATATGGCACCCATTCCGAAAATTTGGTTTTTACCCCGCCCATTTCGTAGTCGTAATTGTAATTTAAGTCTACCTCTGCGAAAACAGGATTTAGAAAAAGAATTAGAATTAAGAGTAAGGCGATTTTGTGTTTTGTCATAATTATATTTTCCAAGAGATTAAATAGAGGAAGTTCCTAGGTTCTATTATCGGATAATAAGGCAATGGCTAAAGGTAAGATGTCAGTAAGTTGAATGTGGTTTGCCACAGAGGCACAGAGACACAGAGAGTTTTGGGATTGTGCTTTTTTTATTGCCATTCGTTGAATTAAAGAGAGCTAATGAAATATTTGGATTCAATCACCATATTGCAAAAGAATAATAACTCAGGCTGAGTTACCAAAATAAACAGTATATTATGAAATAGACTCTCTTTAAATCTCTCCGTGCCTCAATCCACCCTTGCGCTTGGTCGCGCCCAGCGCCTTCGCACTCCGTGGCAGTCTTTTTTATACTGAGTAGTTACCATCATATTCTAATTGACAGCACTCCCCTTCTTGATAATATAGAGGCAGAGTTTGAAATGAAGGAATTTTTCTTAAAATCAATGAGAGTTTTCACGATTACGGGATTTATTCTCTCGTTTTTGTTAACTCTATCGATTGTTCCCTTTTCGCAAACTAGAACCTTCCATAAGTCTGCCAAATCGCAAGGGGCAAAAACCTTTAAGTCTTTCACTTACTCAAACGAATACAACTTGTCCTCTTATCTAGAAGAATCGCGAGAGTCCGAACGAGAAGACAACCGCAACTCTTTACATTTTCTTAGCTCTATTGCTCCATTTTCCAATTCACTTTTACATTATTTTAGATCAGTCAATTTTTCTTATAATCTACATTCTTACACTATTTCCCAGCTTTATAATATCCCGCCTCCCTTTAGCTGCTAAACATTTCTGATTTGATAAGATTCAAGGAGCATTCAATCTATGTATGCTTTGGCATTTTATCTAAAAGCATTTAGCTAACAAAACCGAATCAATGGATTCAAATTAAAATTAAGAGGCATTTATGTTTAACACGAAAGATATCGCAAATTTAAAAGAAGTAGTTCACAACCAAGGAAGCTGGCACAATCACACTCATATCGCAATTGAAAATTCTGGAAAAATGACCAAGGACGAGTCTGCTATCAAACACTTTACTAAACTACTTACAGATGCAATTAGCAGTCACAAACCAGGTCAATTTTTCTTCGCAAAAAAGGAAGAGTCTTTCTCCACTTTTCAATTGGTTGAAAATTCTTGTATCGCCGGCGATTTTTCCTTTGAAAATCCAAAATCCAGTTTAGAAATTTTCTCTTCCAACCAACTAAACTTGGAAGAAGTTCTACGCATCACTAGAGAATTTTTTTCCGGCTCTGCTTTGGAAGTCACTACCTTTCAAAAAGTAGGAAACTAACAACCCTCGTTTCATCTCCTGACTTTCTGAGGTTGGTATCCCAACCTCAGACTTTTTGATAAAATGCTAGATTAATTTGCAGAAAATTCCCGATTAAAAACGAAATTGATATTCAAGAGTGAATGAATTGTATTTGTCCTGAAACTTTTCGAAAGGACCCAAATCTGGTAAGCGAATGATTGTAAATGTTTCTGCTGTACTTCGGCTTTTAACTCTTTCCATTGTATAAGTCAATATTCTAGTTTCAAAGCCTATTCGTAAAGCTCCCTTTTCTTCAATTTTAATGGTATAGCCTAGCGAGAAGCTATTCCCATAAATATCATTATTAAAGGTTCCTTTTTCAGTTGTCTTAACAGGAAAACCAGGAGCTAGTAATGCAACGGAAGCGCCAAAAAAGCCTGCTCCTACTTGATAATAAATAGTTTGGTATTTACCTTGCCCTCGTCCTATCAAAAAAGAGTAGCCTAAATCTATTTCCTGATTTTCGAATATGGCTAATCTATAACAGAGACCAAATATCCCGTAACCAACCAAATAGATAACCGAGTCCGTAAATTTTTCCTTGAAAAAAATCTTCCCCTTCTGAAACATTCAAAGGTTTTGGAAAAATCATCGCTCTGGAAACTAGTTCGCTAACCATTCTAGTCTTTTGTAATTTTTCATATCCGTCTACCGCCCCACTTTTCCAATCAGCTATACCAGCTTTAGCATAGAAACCGCTTTTATTATCAAGTAAATTCTTTTCAGACCGAACAGAAATTTCCTCCGCATTAATTGGCATGAGTAGAAATTGAAATGACAACCAAGCATTGACTAAAAAGAATAAGGTTTTACTTTTCATTTTAGTTTGTCTGAAAATTTCCTTTCATCATCGTACATCTTTCTTTTGCTTTGTTTACTGTCCAAATTGGAAAATAAAAAATAGATTCGATTTGCTTTCCAGCGACGAATGAACTACAGACTCCCACAATTTCTGAACGTGAACAAGACGTTTGAGAATACTTTCCTTTTACACCTGTACAGGTTGCAAACCCTTCGTCTGTTGTTATACCAGTGACAAAGTTCATGCACTGGTTCATTTGTATTATGGAACAGCTTCCGCCTTGAACATTTTGAGCTGGAAGTGAATATATACTAAGCAAAATTAAAATTATAACTTTCATAAAACCTTCTTTTTAACCGCAAATTCCTGTAGCAAAACAGATAGCTATTAACAATAATGTATCTTCATTCGATGGAGGGGATGGTGGTGGTACAGGATCAGGATCTTCTACGGCTAGTGGGGCTGGTATCGACTGATTTACGATAGAAAAATTACTCGTATTAAACCCCAATTGATTCATTTTATTTCCTACTAACAAACCCCAAAGTGCAAATCCAGTAACATTTGGATGAATTAGATCAACCATTAAACTAGGATCAACTACCCATGCAAACGGACCGGCTTCGTATCTAAAGCAATTCCAAATTGGTAGATGAGTTAATGTTTTCCCGACGGTGGTAAATTGCGATTTTCTTCTCTCTGCAATCTCTACAATTCGAGGTTCTAGATTCATTATTCCAAGGGAGGGGATTGTTCCTAAAAATTCCCCAGTAGGTACATTTATATACCAGCTTTTTGGGTCAATAGGCAGAAAAAAATCGGAATCCGCAGGAATAAGTAAAGCTTCTTTTCCGAAGCATTGACCCACTTTGCTATTCACTAAGCTAAGATTCATATCTGGGATAGTATATCCGAGAGCAATATTGTCCATTACAGCCCTATTTTTTGGGCGTAAGTAAACCTCATTTAGATGATAGCTTGATGACATAGACAGCGCTGGGTAATGTCCAGTCAGCAGTACATTTCTACGCTTTCTGAGTAGCATTACTACAATTCTTTCATTGTTATATTTCGCATAACGCACGTATTCCTTCTGTTTCCAGGGAAATAGATACAACGTGAACAAGCTATGTACAAAATCATTTCCGCCTATATGAAAGGCTACGTTCTCGTGAATTTTGTAATTTCCAGTGGATATAGTAGTAGCTGGCGGGCTATGCTTTAAGCATTCTTCCAGATGTGTTTGCAAACCGGTAGAACTCTCCCCATTCAATCCAAAATTTTGCACAGACCAAGTTCGTTCATTTGGGTATTGCAGGTAAGCGTCCATATCATGCCAAGGAAACCCGGGTATTCCGCCCATATAGTCCATGCGGCTGTCCCCATATACTGTTGCCTTCGTATCCGAGGCATACTGACCAGATGTATCACAGTTACCGGGTCTAGAAGTATATGGATAAGAAATGATATATTCTGAAAAAATAATAATAAACAAAGTTGCTAGCAAAAAAAATTTAAACCCAGTTTTTAAAACTCTAATAATCATAGCTAATTTCATAGTAGCAATCCTTAGTCGTAATATAATTGTATATATGGATGTAATAAGCTTCTGCACTGTAAGACAATTGACAAGTTTCTGAAGTTCCAACATCGCCTTGAATAGGAATATTAGAGTTAGTAGAATTATCATTGCAAGATGTCCCATAATTTTCAGATTCTAGGTCTTTACTGCCGTAACCGTATCTATTGTTTAAACAATAATGGAAACTTCTATATACTTGGCAATTGGACTTTAATTCTATCTTAACCTTTATAGGCTGTTTTGTCGGTGAATTTATGATATAATAATCATTGATATAGCTTGCATCTCCACCTTTTATTATTACTCCTTGCTCGAGTGCTTTTTCTTTCCCTGTTAAATGGTTAGAACACCTTCTATGCGGTGGATCGCTCAAGTAAGAAATGAGCCAAAAAGCAAAGATATTCCCCGATTTACTGGGTTTCGGTTCCGCCTCATAACAGTTCCAACCGAAAAGTAAAATTAAAATCAAAAGAAGGGATTGAACCAAATGCGTTTTTAAATTCGAGGAGCGCATACTAGACATTACCTTTTCAATTGCTCATCAATGACTGATTGCCGAATCCGAAAATGCCAATCTAGGTTTTGCTGGATTAGCCCTGCATCTATTTTTGGGTTTGCACTTAGAGCATCTTTTAAGATCGAATGGGCGCGGATAGCGGCAACTGAATTCATTCGCAACACAGAAAGCTGGTAGTCATTCAATTGTGGAATAAATGTTTGCATATTTCCAAAGAAAGCGTTCATTTCCGCTCTATCCCGTTCAATTCCTTGCGCCCTTGTTAATTTGGGTGGAGTATAATTCAAATCTATCTCTTGACCGGATGGAGCAGGACTAATTCCATTTTTAACAGCCCAAGCATTTATTTCTTGGTCGATTTGATCGGGTGTTGGATCTTGGAAAGTCATCAAATCAGCATAGGATTCGACTTGTCTTTCTGGACTAGCGATTAAGTGAGCAATAGAAAGCTCCTGATTCTCCATTGTGGAATGCATTTTAATTTCGGCTGCATTTAGTGCATATAGACCAGTTTTAGGAAATGGATTAATAAATTCACCATACAATTTTTTTAAACCAGCCTGATCGTCCGCTTGCGGATAATTAAAATCTGCGCTATCATAAAACTTCTGCATGAAAGAAAGCCCTGTTGGTTCTATTGTGGGAATTGCGAAATTTTGTTTGGCACCGCATTGCACAACTGTATCTCCCGATGCACAATGATCCAAACCCAGTGCGTGTCCAAATTCATGTACCAGTAATTTTCTAAGAGTATTGGAGATATTATCGGCTGTTGAGCCAACATCCGGATTCACTTGAATATCCACATGTTGGATTTCATCACCGCAAGATAGAATAAAGCTACAGGCAGAACCCGTGCAATCAGGATCATTCATCGAAGCGATATATACAGAATCTTTAGAGTTTTGTAAAAATTCCTTTGTTGTATCGGAGCAGTCGATTGAAGCAGGCATTAGTGGATAACCTGAATTTGTCTCTCCTTCTATTACTAAGCTGACTTTCGCATCTCCATATTGAAACCAGGCAGTAGCGGATTCTTCTATTATCCTCTTCCACTCTAAAGAAGATAAGCCTATAGAGGAGGAGTCGGTGTTTATTTGAACTTTGATAATTGGAAAATGCCCAAGTCGGCGCAGACGCAAACTCGGTGACTGGAACATAAAAGCAGAAAAAAAGAAAAAAGATATGATTAGCAAACAAAAGAAAAATGCCCTATTTTTATAATATAAAATTCTTCTCATATAAATCACTCCTAAAGACTTACTTTACCCCATTCTCCACGAACAGGCACGTATCGATCACCATTTTTCTTTAGAAAAACAAGATACCTTTCCCCTTGGAAAAATTCAGGCATTTGTGTAACTTTTAATTTTAATCCATTTACAGTTCCTCCAGGAACTCTTAAGAAAAGTGGATTCTCCATATTTACCTCTCCTCTTAGTCGATCCTCAACAGTAAGGAAACTGTCAGAATAAATCATTATTTTCCCGTAAGTATTTTGAGCAGTAAGCGGTATTACTTGGTTAACCACAGCTTGCAAAATTAGATCCGATTCACTTACTACAATATTACTTCTTCAGCCAAGTGCATCTCTAAGACGTAAGTCTTGAACAGTTGTCATGCTAATGACAGATATTGTAATTACTGTAGGGTCTAGAATATAACCATAGTCGGTGGTAAAAAATAAGGAAGAATTGGGATCGAAATCGAGGAAAACTTCTGTAAGCCGCCCGCCTCGAAGATCAAATGGACCTAGAAATCTTAAAACAGTCTGTGACTTATCTTCAATAGTAAGAGGCTCTGTTCGACCTTCTAAGACTATCTCTTGCTTGTTGCCAAGAACCAATTCAAAGTAAGCATACGCCCCCTCTGGAACGATATTGTTTCCCATGAGAGCAACAGCTCCATCTCGCAAATCTAAAAGCTCAAAAATACTGGGAGTCTCATTTAATAAAATACGGTTATTGGAAGAATCTACAGCATACAAGGCGGTCATTTGAATTAAGATTTTCTCTACAACGGAATGTTGGCTAATGGAAATTGTTTTTAGATTCATTTCGATATGAAACTTTTTACTCAAATCTTGGTGATAGACTAAACGAGGACTTTCTATAGCTGTAAATGTTTCGGAACTTTTTTTACTTCGGTCTCTTTTGGACTGTCCCTGTCCTTTGTATTCTTTAGAAGGAACTGTGTGAATAGTTGTTATCTTTCCTGCGGCAACTGTAAACCGATCCTTGATATCAAAGGTATCTCGATTTAACACTGATTTGTAAATAGTTTGCCCAATAAGAATTGTCCCTTCTTTCTTTAATGTAACCCTTAGTTCATCATAGACGCCTGCTGGTAATGAAAAATTTCGAAGGATTGCTATGTAATGGCGATTTCGTCGAATAGTAAATTGCGAAGAATTTAGACTTGTTGGAACGGAGGCGATAATTTCTTGGTCTTTGGAGCTTTTGCCCTTAGCCCCATATTTGATAGCTTCCATTTTCGTGATGGTAAATTTTGCCTCTTCTGGTGGTGCGGCAGATTTTTTATTTTCAGAGCCATGAAAAAATGTCTCAATATCATCAAACTCAACTATTAGGTGAACCTAACCGTTGTTAGATGGCGCTGGTAGGGGATCATCATGTAACTTAAATCTAAGCAAGGATTTATCACTGGGAATAACGAATGTTTCCCCCGTACCCACCCCAGAAGTATTTTCAGTAGAAGTAGTCGTGTTTGTAGTTGTTGGAGTATTTTCTAATCCCGGAGATGCTTGCACTACGCCGCCTGATTCGTTTACTTTGTTTATATCAGAGCCAAGCAAAAGAAATTCAGAACTTCGATGTCCCTTATTCAAAATCCCCATGCAGGAAGTGAAAATTATCAATAAAAATATGGCTGAAATGTGTTGTGTTGGTATTTTGATTTTCATAAATTTTTATTCTTGTAGCCATTATCCTCGAAAATAGAATTCAAGAATAAAAAATTCCAAGAAAGAAGGCAAGTAAAAAAATTTAAAAAAGTAATGACATTAGTAGTATGTTCTATAGAAATAAATTTATGAATACAAATGGATTAAAAAAAATCACAAAAAGAAAGAGACAGTCTCGTCCCAATACACTTATTTTCTCTGGGCTAATATTCATTTTCCTCCCGGTAGCTTCTTATTTTTACTTAGCCTATGAGATACAGGTTAGCTTTCATTCTCCGCTTATTCTTTTTTCGAGATTAAATCTTGTGGAGATAATTTTATTATTCCTGCCTTTAGCAGTAGGTGTAGGTTTGTTTTCGACAAAAAAATGGGGCTGGTGGCTTTTTTTGATTTATGGTATTAGCTTAATCTTATATAATCTATATGTTCTTAAGATTAGCCCTGATCTACTCAATATTTCCGCAGCGTTACAAAGCATTTTCGGAGTTGCTACAGTTTATTATTTTACTCAAAAAGATATTTCTGCACCTTATATGAAGATGGTATCCACGCGGCTGGAGGATGCAAAAGCGAAACCCAATTGAAATAAATATTATTCTTGATGGACAAAAATTGCAAATGCGTGATGTAAGCGAGAGCGGAATTTATGTAAATATGCCAAAGTGTAATTTAAACATCAACCAGACTGTTAAATTGATTATACCAACATCCGAGGGGGATTTACAATTGGAAGCTGGTGTTGTTCGTGTAGATGAAGATGGTGCTGGAATTGCATTTAGAAATGTAGATAGAAAAGTAAGTAAAGTTATAAAAAACCTATGCGCAAATTATGAAAAGAAAAATCAAATAGTTCAGACGGCTTGATTTAGAGCTAATCGTATATCCAACCCGACCTCCCACTTTTTGATAAAATCCTAGCTTTTCTCCTACCAAAATGAATAATTTCTATACGAATTATTTCCAAAAGTCGATATTCTAATTAGTATCCATATATGGCACTGACAAAAGAACAAACTGCAGCCTACATTGAAAACTTAAAAGAATTTAAGGCTTATATTGAAGATCTCAAAAAAGAGGTTAGTCTTTATAAGGCTCAGATGAAAAAGAACACCAACAAGGCAATGGATCCATACTACCAAATGGCTTTGGTTTTAAATTCTATTAAGCTAATCAATACCTTCCTAGGTATGAACGAAGTTTCTTTACTAACCAGAAACTTAAAAGCAGAAGAGCAGTTAAATTATGCCAGAAAAGAAATATATGCAGTGCTTTCCGCCATGGAAAAAGTGGTGGGCAATGATTATGAAAACGGTTTAGATGAAAATCGGGAAATGTTGGATGTGATTACCGAAATCAATCCACTACAACGCCTACATTTTCTAAAAAGTTTCCGCAAAACCATTGCGAGTCTCATAGACGCCTATGGACAGGGAAGTAAGTGGAGATGGAGCTGGCCTGAGATTTATTTTAAACTAGCCGTCCTTGCCAAGAATTTCTTTGATTTTCGTGCTTTTGAACGGGAAAATGATCTCGACAACCCCTATTTTTATGTCCGAAAGGAACACTATAATCTAATCATCGAACTTGCCAACTACACAGCGCAAGAATATCGAACCAAATTTGACCTTTCCACCAATGACACCGCAGATTTGAAGAAATCTGTAGCCATGCTCGAAATGAACCGCAAAATCTTCCAAATCACCGGAAACACCGACGACTTGGAAAAAACAAAAACTCTCATCGAATCTCTAAACAACAAAATCGACACAATCGAAGCCGACAAAGCAAACCCTAAGAAAAAGAAAAAGTAGACAAGTCCTCCGGCGGGTGACGGGCAAAGTGTCATTCCCGAGTGTAGTTATCGGGAATCTCAAATAAAAAAAGTCAATACAAACCATGAAACAATACTTTGTTTATATACTTACGAATAAAACAAATAGCACGTTGTATATAGGTGTTACAAATGATTTAATTAGAAGAGTATATGAACATAAAAAAAATTTACTAGAGGATAAGAATACTTTTACGACTAAATACAAAGTTAAAAAACTAGTTTATTATGAAATATTCCAAGAAATTGATTCAGCCATTGAAAGAGAAAAGCAATTAAAAAAGTGGAACAGAAAATGGAAAGAAGATTTGATTGAAAAACTAAATCCGAATTGGGAAGATTTATATGAGAGTATAATAAATTAATTTTAACGTAATTGAGACCCCCGATAGGAGATTTCGAGGGTGACACTTTCCACCATTCCTGAGTGTCGTTAAGGGAATTAAAAATATACCTTTTCTAATTGTAGTGAGGCTTGACAAAGCCAAGTGAAAAATATGTATTGAAATTAGAAAAAATAGAGAAATAATTAGATATTTAACTATCTAATACTAAGAAGCACAAGGAGTTATTTATGGCATTGGCAGAAATTACAGATACAACTTACAAACAAGAGACTGGTTCGGGTTTAGTACTCGTAGATTGTTGGGCAGAATGGTGTGGACCTTGTAGAATGGTAGGACCTGTTCTGGAAGAATTATCCAAAGAATACGGCGGGAAAGTTGCGATTAAAAAACTCAACGTAGATGACAACCAAAAGACAGCACAAGACTTAGGAATCCAATCTATCCCAACTTTACTTCTTTATAAAGATGGAGCACTCGTAGATAAAGCAATCGGTGCTTTACCAAAGAACCAAATTAAAAACTTTATCGAAAGACACGCCTAAAAAAGTGAAACGAGTTCTACCTTTCACAGAAGAACACATCAGTTTCAGAGAAAGCACTCGCAAATTCTTTGAGACTGAAGTGAAGCCTTTCCACGAAGAATGGGAAAAGGCTGGGATTGTTCCACGAGATATTTGGCTAAAAGCTGGATCTGCCGGACTTCTTTGCCCCGATGTAGCAGAGGAGTACGGTGGAAGTGGAGCAGATTTTTTATACAATGTAATCATCATAGAAGAATCTTCTCGCGCCGGAAATACTGGTTTTTTTATTTCTCTACACAACGACATCATTGCTCCTTATATTTCCGAATACGGAAATGAAGAACAAAAAAAACGCTGGTTGCCCGGGTGTGTTTCGGGAGAAAAAATTCTAGCAATCGCAATGACTGAGCCTGGAACTGGTTCTGATTTAAAATCCATTCGCACAACGGCAGTTGAAAAAGACGATCATTTTCTTTTAAATGGCTCTAAAACTTTTATCAGCAACGGGCAACTTGCGGATTACGTAATAGTAGCCGCTAAGACAAGTGATGATGCAATGAGTCTACTCATGGTCGAACGCGATATGCCTGGATTTGAAAGAGGCAGACGACTCGAAAAAATCGGTCTAAAAGCGCAGGATACATCTGAGCTACATTTTACTGATGTAAAAGTTCCCAAAGAAAACCTAATCGGCAAAAAAGGTCAAGGCTTTCGTTACCTAATGACAAAACTCGCCAAAGAAAGACTTGTTCTTTCAGTGGGTGCAGTGGAAGCAACGGCAGCAGTTCATGAGATTACTCTGCGTTATCTCAAAGAACGAGAAGCATTTGGCAAAAAGATTGGAAGTTTTCAACATATCCGTTTTAAAATGGCAGAGATGAAAACGGAATTGGAAGTTTGTCGTTCGTTCTGCGACCAAGCGGTTAACGCTATTATGTCGGGAGAACTTACAACGAGTGAAGCTTCTATGGCAAAATGGTATTCTACCGAAATGCAGAAGCGGCATACAGACGATTGCCTCCAGTTCTTCGGTGGTTACGGGTATATGTTAGAATACCCAATCGCACGAGCCTACTTAGACGCAAGAGTCCAAACCATATATGCCGGCACAACCGAAATCATGAAAGAAATCATCGCCCGAAGTATAGGGTTATAAAAAAGAATAGAATAAATGAACTCAAGTAAGAAATCTGAATTATGGAAAGATTTTTTATTATTGTATTATTCACAATCCTCTTTTTTCAATCCTGTATTTCGCTTTTGGTAGATGCATTTAACGGAGAAAAACGAACCTATGCTTTCGGCTTCATGGATAGGACAGGAAAAATTGTAATCCCACAAGAGTTCGAAGGAGCAGATCGGTTTAGTCAGGGTCTTGCTCCTGTTAAGAAAAATGATCTCTGGGGTTATATCAATACAAAAGGAGAAGTTATAATTCCTTTTCAATTTAAATCAGCAAAACCTTTTTCCGACGATCCCATGTTAGCCGCAGTAGAAATTACGGATCCTGAAATTTATGAAAAAGGTTGGGGCTTCATTGATATAAAGGGTAATTTTGTTATACCGCCCAATTTTTATAATGCAACTTCTTTCAAGGAAGGAGTTACTGAGGTGGCAACGGCAAAATTCAAATTTAAAAATACATCTAAACGTTACGATAAATACTTTCTAACAAAATCAGGAAAATACATTTACCACAACGGACTTTATTCTTATTATGCTGGTCCGGGTAGATTTTCGGAAGGATTAATGCCTTCCTGCAAAGATGGGAAATGGGGATTCAAAGATATAGAAGATAGATGGGTGATCGAACCCAAGTATACGATCGTTGGAAATTTTAAAGAAGGACTTGCCCATGTGCAGATAACAACGCCTAACCCCTACACGGACTGCGAAATGATTTCAGAAAAAGAACCTTATGGACTCTGGGGTTACATTGATAAAACAGGCAAAGAAGTAATTCCATTGAATTTTAGAATGGCTAGTAGTTTTAGCAAAGATGGACTTGCGCTTGTAGATGAAACCTTTCAGGCAAAGGAAACTATTCCTAGTAAAATGTTTACCCGTTATTTTATTAACCACGAGGGTAAAATGGCAATTGACTTAAAATTTCAAAAAGCAGAAAGTTTTAGTGATTCTGGATTTGCTCTTGTCGGACCCGATGAAAAAAATACTCTTTCTATTAAATCTTACACCACAACATTCATTGATACAAAAGGAAAGAAAAAAGATTTCAAGTTAGAAAACAATGAACAGATTTTTTCAGTTAGAGAAGGTACAAAAGAAATATTTAGAGTCACATTGCAAATCAAACCCGATCCAGATAAATATGAGCATAAGTACATTAGCCGCTACTATTATACCAAGGATTTAACCCAGTTTATTGAGAAAGATTTTCCTCCTTGTTTTGGTTGGTTTATTGACCCACCTAATTGTATGACTGGGGACTTTTACGGGGATCTAGCTTGGATAGCAAAACAAGTAATACCTGAGTAACAAACTATTTTTTCTTAAAACAAATTTACTTTTTTTCTTGTTTCCGTAATCCGTGTTCTCAAAAAATGTGAGTAGAAATCTATAATCCAAAAATAAAAACAGAGCCTTCTATGAAAAAAAAATCCCTAGTTATTTTTATTCTACTTACTTTACTTTTTACTCCTCTTTACTCCAATTCTGAATC
>DDBL01000133.1:73157-79050 GCA_002333425.1 Leptospiraceae bacterium UBA2033 | reverse complement strand
ATCTTATGAGGATAAAGTCAAATCAGTTTGTGATTGTTTTAAAGAAGGAAAACAAAGTAGACCTAAGTGTTTTAAAATGCAATCTGATTTAGCAAAGTCTTTTGGTGATGATTTAGAAAAAAAGAAAAAGTTTAATTTAGAAACTGGGGCTTGCGATAAATAAAACAATAAGACTGGAGAAACAAGAAATACCTATGAATGAATCTCACAAAAGAAATCTACGAGGTTTTGTATCGCATTTTTGGTTGTATTCTGAGTTACTCTCGATACTTTTTGTTCTTCCCATTATAGTTGCTTTCAGTATTAAGTTTATTGATCTTAGTGCGAGGCAAATTCAGACTATCCTCGTTTCTGTAACGGCTATTACGGTAGTTCAGTTTATCATATGTATTTATTTTAATTTAAAGATCATTACCCCTTTTGTTGATTATCTCAAGATAGTATTAGAAGAAAAAGAAATTGATAAAAATATCTATATCGCTGCCCAACAAAGATCAAACTCTCTGCCATGGATGCATTCATTAGAAATATTTATTCGGTGGATAATCGGTATTATAGTCACGGTTGGAAGTATTGCATTACTCGAAGAAAGTAAAATTTCACAAATTGTCAATTTGACTGGTGCTGGTCTTTTTGGTTTATTTCTTCATACTGTTTGTGCGTTTACTACGAATGAGTTTTTGATTACTCGAATTGCTAAATCAGGAATTTTTAATCATAATTTTTCAAATAAAAATATTCATAATAAGAAAATGTTTACACCACTTGCATTTCAGATTGGTTCTACTCTAATATTATTATCACTTTCTATATTACTAATTGCATTTAATCTAAATTATCGTTCTCTTTCAGATGCATTTCTAAATCAATTGGATAACATAAACGAAGGAAATCTCCAAGTGATGGAGAATTATTTTGATTCAAGACAACAAGATATTTCTAAATTTGTGGAAGACCCAGAAGTGGTAAGTTTAATTAAACAAAATAGTTGGTCATTACTCGATCAGTATCTTGCTGTTTATTATTCGAATCAGGCGAATTATTATGAGAATAATTTTATTTTTACTCTAGATCCAGATTATACAGTAATGGCAAGTGGATTGCCTAAACGAGCCAGTGTTGGTTTGAAAATGAGAGAAGTTCCATTCGCAAAGGAAAACATTGAGGCAGGAGTTAATGGGAAAATGTATTTTAGTAAAATTCATATATCCCCAATTACCTTTACGCCTGTAATTCTAATTTCAGCTCCCATTAAAGACAACGGGAAGATTATAGCGATTGCTGGATTTGCAATAAAGATTGGAGAGTTTGGTTATAGTCTGATAAAAAATGTAAACATAGGATCAAATGGATTTCCATTTTTTTTAACAAAGGATTTAGTTGTAATTGCTCACAAAGACAGTAAACAAGCAATGTCTGATAAGAGTAATGCTGATTATGCGCGTTCAGTCTTAGAGGCAGACAGTGATTTACCAATAAACTTCAGAGAAGACGATAGTATTCGTTTCTTAAAAAAGAAAACAAGTTCTAAATATGACCTAATTGTTGTTTCCAATATTTTACAAAGAGATTTAGAATTGCCTGCATTTAGTAGTATAAAAGATATTAGTGTCATTACTTTAATTAGCCTTATTTTAATTAGTTGTTTTCTATATTATATTCTAAATTTAAAACTTGCTGAGCTTACGAATAGTTCTCTAACGCTAAATAAAATGGCAGAAGGAGACTTAACAGTAAAATTCAATATTATCTCAATGGATGAAGTCGGAAGTATCCAACATAATTTGTCATCCTTTACAAAAAAACTATCTTCCATCATTCAAAATGATATTAAAATTGCGGATAACCTAGCATCTTCTTCTGAACAAATGCATTTGGCTTTAGATAATTTATCTGGTAATGCACAAAATCAGGCTGCTGCTTCTGAAGAAATTTCTGCATCAATAGAAGAAATTTCTGCTGGAATTGACAATGTTAATGCACGAGCAGAAGACCAATTTTCAAAAGTAGAAATTTTAGATAAAAAAATGAGCGAACTAACTGAAACAATTATATCTATGGGTGATGAGATAGCAAGTATTAGCCGCAAAGTTTTTTCCATTGTCAAAGATGCGAATAAGGGCGAACAGTCTTTAGGTCAAATGAATACTAGTATAACAAAAATCAGCACAAGCTCCAAACAAATTACAAGTGTAATGGAAATTATTACAAGTATATCTTCCCAAATCAATTTACTTTCTTTAAATGCAGCAATCGAAGCAGCAAGAGCTGGAGACTCAGGAAGAGGTTTCGCAGTAGTAGCCGATGAGATTAGCAAACTCGCGGAAAAGACATCAAGAAGCATCAAAGATATATCCAACTTAGTCGGCACAAACCAAACAGAGATTTTGCAGGGAAGTAAAATTATACAAGATACAATTTCCATCATACACAAAGTAATAGAAGGGGTAAATTCTTTTCAGTCGATGGCGGAGACTTTAGAGATGCAAGTCAAAGTACAAAAAGCAATTAATTCCGTAGCAAATGAAGAAGTACATAGTTTGAGTGAAATGACATCCATGATTCGTTCAGCCATGCAAGAGCAAAAAATAGCAATGGAAGAAGTAGCAAAAACTATTTACAATATAAATGAAATCACTCAATCAACTGCTGCTGGCGTCGAAGAGCTAAACGCCACATCTCAGGGAATAGCAGAAACTGCTGATTTGCTGCAAAAGGAAATGAGTTTCTTTAAAATAAACGAAAAGTAGAACGATAGATGTCATTCGATTTTGCTTAGTTTTTTGCGTAAATCAATTGACAAAATATATCGTAAACCTAGGACTTAACCTATGTATTACTTAATTTTAACTATTGTAATTTCGATTAGTAGTTCCTTTGCACAAGATGTAGTAACTACGCCTCCGAATTCTTCCAAAAAAATCCAAGGATTTCATAAGGGTGTTATTTTCTTTTCCGGTTCTATCGGTCTTTTTGCTGCGTCTGGTTCTTTGATTGATACGGATAAGGCTTATAATTCTAACCTTTTATTGGAGTCTCAATTGGGTTTAGTGGATAATAGAGTGCAGCCTTTTGTAACTCCCTTCAGTTATAAATCAAGTGATTCAAAAACAATGAGTGTGGAATATGCTATCACTGATAAATTTGCACTCGGGATCGCAGCTCTCCAATTTTCAATGAAAGCAAATGGTCAGAATCGTTATCCTTCCTATGCAAATGTAGGAACTGCGGCTAATCCATCTTATGTTCGTTTGAAAGATCAAACAGCCTACTCGGTTCCAGGCAAGTATTTAATGTACCAAGGTACAAATCTAATGTTAATGGCGAGTTATCATTTTATCCCTAAATTTATTATAGATCCATATGTTCATGTGAAACTAGGTGGTGGTTTTTTTAATACAAGTTCTCATCGAAATATTTACGACGATGATAAATACTTTCTCAAATCGGGAGATTTTTTAGGTTACAGTAAAATCATCGGTGCAGGTGCTGGAGTAAATTTTTTTATATTAAATGAAATTGGTCTAAAGATTGAACTAGAACACTATCGCCAATTCTTAATTAGCTCAAATTTTAGTACTCAAACTTTAAATACAACTCATATTCAGTTTGGTTTTGTATTCGATTTGAATCAACTCAGATGATAAATAATTTTTCCATTTGAAGAGCTGTATAATTCAATAAACGATTTGACAGTTTCTATGAGTTATTCCTATGTTAACACCTAACAGGAGATATCCCTGAAATTGGAGAAAAATTTATGACAAAAAAAATTTCATTGTTTTTGGTTTTACTGGTAATGGTAACATTCAGTAATTGTGGAACATTTATAAATGCGCTCAGTGCTACGAAAGGTTTACATGGTTATGACCACAGCGGTTTTATCTATTCAAATACTTCTAGATCAGAAGCAATAACAGAGTCGGTTGGTCCTAAAAAAGGGACAGCTTGCCAAAGTATGATCCTATATTTATTTGCATTTGGAGATGCCTCTTTGCCAGCAGCTAAAGCAGCAGGTAATATCAAGGTCATTAACCATATTACCTATGAAAAAACTAGATTCTTAGCAACTCCATTGACTCTTATGATCGGACCTTACATGAGAGATTGTATTACTGTATATGGAGAATAGAATGGGTAAAAACATGAAAAAAATGTTAAGACTCTCTCTACTAATTGGGATTTGTTCTCTTTTTGCTGCCTGCGTAAGCTCACCCCTACCACTTTCTATGGTTTATGGAAATAACAAAGGTTCTCTACATGTATTTCCAAACAAGATTGGAAAAAAAGTAGGAAAAACTTGTAGCTTAATGGTTGGATTATCTTACCTTCCCTTTTTTATTATTGGTGATAACTCAGTGAAAACTGCGGCTGATAACGGTGGGATTACACAAATTAGTTTAGTAGACTTTGAGCAGGAGAATTTTCTATTTTCTGTTTATTCAAAAACTTGCATCATAGTTTACGGTGAATGATTAGAAAATCTTAACCTNNGCGGGTGGATTAACAGGATTCACTGAATTTTATACTTTTTTATATAAAACTTTGCCAACTCAACTAAGAGACGTTTCTTCTTAAAATAATTTTCCATTTGACCCGTACCCTTTTTCCAAAAACATGGAATTTAGAATTTATGCAAAATCTAGTCGTTCAAAAATATGGCGGTACTTCAGTCGGCACTACTGACAAAATTAAAAATGTAGCCAACCGAATCAAAAGTTACCATGAAAAAGGTTCTCAGGTCGTAGTTGTTGTTTCTGCAATGGGACACACTACTGATGAGTTAGTGGATCTAGCTGAAAAAATTAACCCAAATGCAAGTAAAAGGGAAATGGATATGTTACTCTCTACGGGAGAACAAGTCTCTATTTCTCTCTTGGCGATGGCACTTGAAGCGGTTAACGTCCCTGCTCAGTCTTTTACAGGATCACAAGTCAAGATCATTACTGATGGAAATTTTTCCAACGCAAAGATCGAAATGATCGACAGAACCCGAATCGACGAAGCACTCTCTAAAGGCAAAGTGGTAATAGTCGCAGGTTTCCAAGGAATCGACAAAGATGAAAATATCACCACACTCGGTCGTGGTGGAAGTGATACTTCAGCTGTAGCGTTAGCCGCAACCCTTGGTGCAAAAGAATGTGAAATCTATACTGACGTAGATGGAGTTTATTCAGCCGATCCGAATAAAGTCCAAGGCGCGAAAAAACACTCCATGATTACCTATGACGAAATGCTCGAACTCGCAAGTCTTGGTGCAGGAGTTTTACATTCTAGAAGTGTCGAATTTGCAAAAAATTACGATGTAGTCATTCATGTAAGATCAAGTTTTAATCAAAATCCCGGAACATTAGTAGTAAGTGAGGATAAATTAGTGGAAAAAGTAAGAGTAAGTGGAGTAACAGTTAAGAGCGAAGAAGCAAGAGTAACCCTACCGGATGTTCCCGACAAACCTGGAATAGCCGCAGATTTATTTGGTAGTCTTTCAAAATCAGATATCATTGTAGATGTAATCGTTCAATCTTCACCGGCTAATGGTAAAAACACAATCTCGTTTACAATTTCTCGCAAATCCTTAAAAGATGCGACACCGATTCTAGAAAAATTTGCAAAAGACCACCAAACCGGAACACCTGATATAGATGATAAAATTGCTATCGTATCTGCTGTAGGTGTTGGGATGAAGTCTCACGTGGGAGTTGCGGCTACTATGTTTAAGGCGCTAGCAGATAATAATATCAATATAGAAATGATTTCTACATCTGAAATTAAAATCTCCTGTGTGATTAACGAAGCCGATTCAAAAAAAGCACTCCAAGAAATTCACAAAGCATTTGAAATATAATGCTTTAACTTGCCTTTTTTAGAATTTTCGTAACTACTCAGCATAAGT
>DDBL01000133.1:733-73144 GCA_002333425.1 Leptospiraceae bacterium UBA2033 | reverse complement strand
ACCACACTGAGTAGTTACAATTCCATTATAAAATCAAATCTTCTACTTTTGGATTAAAACCTTTTTCAACTGGTTTCGTGTGTGATACAAATAAATCTTGTAAACTAATGATTCGAAATACGGGATGATCTAACTTTCCCTTCTCTTTCATGACAACTCTTTCCTGCGAAACACCGTCGATATGAATCCATGAATCCATACGTGCGCCCTTCTCTGTAGAAATTTCCACTACAACTAAAAATTCGTAGCTTCCAAATTTCTTGAAAAAAACTCTAAGCTCTTCTAACTTTGCAGTAACAATATCTTCTCGAAATGTATGTGCTGGAGTTGGGTGATTGGAAGAGGGATTTAGATTATAATATCTGTTTAAAATACGAACAATATTCTTAAATTCTTCTTTTTCTTCGATTAGTTCATACCAACCGGTTTGTTTTTTGGATTTTTTATCTTTGGTTTTGGTTGTTTTTTCTTGTGTCTTAGGCATACTCACTCCTTTGTTTCTAAATTACTAGGTTTAAAAAAGTAAAGTTGGTTCAGTTTTATTTACCACGATTACGCACTTACGCAAAAAAATTAAAAGCCGATAGTATTACATATGCGATTTATAATATTATTTCTATTTACATTTTCCCTTTTTGCAAATGATTTTTATGAAGAAACACTTGAGAGAGCTTACACGGCATTTACCCAAAAGGAATACAAACGAGCTTTAGAAAAATTAGATATTATTTTATCTAGGACAGAAGAAAAGGACTGGAGATATTATTCTATTCGAGCCGAAGTCCACGAAGCACTAAACCAAGAAGATGAGGCAATTGAACATTATACGTTTAGCATAGCATTAAACTCCGCTCAACCAAATGTATTTAAGAAACTCTACGAACTAAACTTTAAAACACGCAAACCAATTAAGTCCTTTGATTATATAAGGCTTTATCTTTCTAAAAATGACAATGATATTCCTATGCGATACAGAGCACTTATCCTTGCAAAAAGACTAGGAGAAGAGGAGTATGTTCGTTTTGCGCTTAAAAAAATTAAATCATACAATACATATGAGTCAGAGAAGGAAAAAATTTTCGATAATATAAAAAAATTAATCTCTAAAAAAAAATATAAAGAAACAAAAGAAGAGTGTAATAAGTATTTACCGTATTTTCCATTAGAAGAAATTCTCCATAACTACTTACATATAGCACAAAACCAATTAGATACAAAAGGCAAAGAAATGGAATCCATTTTAATAGACACAGCAGTTCTTTTATCGGATAATGCTAAGTATTCTCTAAAACTTGCCTTCTATTACAATGAAAAAAAACTACATTATCAGGCATTGAATTTATTTCGTAGAGTATTCTATCTAAATCTCGCCAAAGATGGATTTGCCTTAAACACAGAAACAGTTTTATTTTTAAAAGAATGTTATTTCCAATTACAATCCACAAATGATGTGAGGGCATTGCTTTCTCTCACTCAGATTTTTGAACAAAAAGATAAACCCAAACTTGCTGAGTGGAATTCTCTCAGAATCAATTTTAACAATAACAGAGAGTTTTTAATTTCCATACTATATTTCACCAAAACAAACAATCTAACAGATGACTATGAAAAATTTCGAGAAATTTTAAAAGACCGTGATGAAAAAAAAGCAGACTCAGAGTTCATGAACGTCTACTCCGTATTCATCTACGACGACTTCCGAAATATCCCCAAATATTAAAATAGAGTTGTTGAAAAATAAAACAGAGGAAGTGATTTCACCCGCGCGGGGCGCGGGTGAAACTTATTCACTCTCTAATTTTTCAACAACTCTAATATATTCAGGCATAAAAAAAGTCCCTATCTCAAAATTGAAACAGGGACTNNATTAGTAGTTTCTACGACCACGATCACGGTCTCTTCCGCCGCCACCGTAACCACCACCACGGTTTCCACCGCCGTTGTTGTCATCGTATGTTTTTTTAGGTTGAGCTTCGTTCACTTTTAAAGCACGGCCTTTTAGTTCTTTGTCGTTCAAATCACTAATAGCAGCAAGAGCTTCTTTTTTGTTTGTCATTTCGATAAATCCAATTCCACGAGATTGGCCAGTGTATTTGTCTGTAATAATTTTTACAGATGTAACTTCGCCAAAAGTTTCAAAAAGTTGTCTTACATCGTTCTCAGTTGCTTCGTATGTTAGGTTGCCTACATAAATGTTCATAATTAAAATCCTTAAAATGTTTTTTGTCTGGAGAATTAGAGAAAAGCGGAAATTTTTTTTGTTAAGACAAGAAAAATCAAAACCCTACTATAAAATCTTTTTGTCTTTTACGAAAACTGTGAGTGAGAGAAAAGGCAGGTAAATGCAAATACTCTAAGAAAACAATCATCAATGCTGAAACAAAAAATCCAAATCTGTTTACCAATATAATTCTAGATGATTTATTGTCAAACAGTAATTTACCGCTACATTAGAATTTGCCACAGAGACACGGAGGGATTTAAAGAGGGTCAATTTCGTACTATACTGTCTATTTAGTAATTCAGCCTTGGTTATTTTTCTATTACAATCTGATAATTGAATCCAAATATTTTATTAGCTCTCTTTATTTCGACGAATAGGAATAAAAATAGAGCAATCCCGAAATCCTCTGCGTCTCCGTGCCTCTGTGGCGAACTCTTCTTCGACTACTAAGTATTAGCCGTAATAGGTTGAAGTTTACCGGAAAGCATTTTATTTCGTTTGTTTGCCATGGCTGCGAGTTCCATGTCGTGAGTAACAAGCACCATAGAAAATTTCAAATCTCTTTGGAGTTCTAGAATCAGCGCCATTAAGTTTTTGGAATTTTCTCTATCTAAATTTCCTGTTGGTTCATCAGCAAGTACGAGTTGTTTCTTGGAGACTAACGCTCTTGCAACTCCAACTCTTGCACTTTCACCGCCGGAGAGTTGTGAAGGAAAACTATCTAACCTTTCTCCTAAGCCAACTTTTTGTAACATGATTATAGCTTCTTGTTTTGCTTTGATTACATTCATCTTGCTAATCAAAAGAGGGATCATCACATTTTCGAGAGCAGTAAAATCTGGTAATAACAAATGATGTTGGAAAATAAAAGAAATCTTATTTGCTCTAAATTTTTCTTTTTCCGTGTTTGTAATATCTCCGAGACTAACTCCGCAAACTTCTACTAACCCGCTGTCGAACTCATCCATCGCCCCAAGTATATTGAGAAGAGTAGACTTTCCAACTCCCGAAGACCCTTCCACGGAAACAATTTCCCCTTCTCCGATTTCAAGATTCAAGTCCCATAAAATCGGAACACCCTTATCTGAAATATAATATGATTTTCTTAGATTTTCAATTTTAACAATAGACATAAAATAAAATAATTCCTAGTGACGTTAATAGCAGAATGCCAGTTAATCTGACCAAATTACCAATTAAATTAAACCTCGGTGCCTCTGTGTCTCTGTGGCAAAATTCCTAAGCCATGTTGGTATCTAGGAGTGAATTTGCAAACTTAATAATATTAGTTGCCATTTAGATAGGAATTGGTTTATTTGTTATAAATCCTGTTTTAAACAATAAATATGTCTAGCGATTTATACTTTATCAAATTTGTAGCCCGAGATAGCATCCAAAGAACTTTCGTAGTTTTTGCAGCTGTGGCTAACAAACAAAAAAATAATATCGAAAGATTTGAAACACTTGTATCACATAGTCCAGAGTTAATTAATATCAATTCAGATTATACATACAAAGACGTTGTAAATCGTATTCAAAAATTTATGTTTGAGGGCAATCACGTACAAAGTGCTACTCTTACACTTGTCAATTCTTTCAAAAATTCCTTTAGCTCTGAAAGTTATCTAGTAGAAATGTTATACTATTTGGAATATGAAAATTCCGAAAAACTAAATGAGCTATTAAAGCAGAATCTCTCCAAAGTCCTTGGCAAGGGAGACTATTTAATTAATACTATTTTTCATTCCATCGAACGAGAAGAGTTAGATGGCACAGCAGTTAAAGAAGATTTAACCGAAAAACCTAAAGAAAAAGAATACGAAGATGGTCTTATTCCACCCGGTTCTCTCATTTCTAAATTTACATATGTTCTTTCTCCTGTAACTGGGACTCGGGTAGATGAACTTAGAATTGGTGATAGAATCATGGTGAAGTTTGCTACAGACGACGAAATTTCCAATAACGTAATTAACCTACTTTCGCTAAAAGATGAAGCAGGAATCATTCGACCAGTACCTGCGACGATTATTGATATTAAAAAAAATCCCAAAGAAGTGGATACAATTGTAAAAATCACAGATGGAATATTTGGTCGCTACAAAGAAGCAGAAACTACTGTAAAAGTAAAATTAGCTGGCTTTGAAACTTTAGCAACCACAATCAAAAAGAAAAATGATTCTGAAATTTTAGAAAACAAACCGCCCAGACAATTTAATTTTAACTTAAATACGATAGGGGTTGCTTCGCTCATAGGTCTATTAATTGTAGCCTGGATCGTAGCATATGTATTTTTATAAGTATGCATAAGACAAAAAAAATTATTCTATTCATCTCTGTATTGATTCTTCTATTTTCTTTAGAGAGTATCCTCTTAAATTTCACCATTGAATTTGAACCAACAAGTCAACAGCAAATCGAAATTGGTTTGCCAGAAGAAGAGCCAGTTGCGAAACCTGCAACCTTCGAGATGAAAAAAGGAATTTTATTTAAAATATTTTTTCTGAACTCAATCTTAGAAGAGGTTAATGACAATTTTACTCCCTCTGACGGAAAATTAGAAAAGACTATAGAGAAAATTGAAAGCCTTTTAATAGGGCATAAGATTTCTCTATTTGTCAATGTATTCATAATTGGCTTGTGTTTATCTACCATGATCTCCGTTCTAAATCAGGCTTGGTTTTCTGTTTTTATCGCGAGAGTTTTATTATCGATATCGTTTTTCATTGTATTTGGATATTTACTTAGATCCATGTTAATAGCAGTATATGTACCATTTGCCGGTGTTCCACTTTTGTTTTTTCATTTATCAGTATTAATTTCTGTGATTTACTCACTAACTCAATTATTTAAAAAAGATGAGTCTATTGATTTTAAATTTAATACACTTTTACTAGCTTCTTACAACGATGAAGAAAACAATGCAAGACCCGCAATTAAAGGAATTGGAGTTGAGACAAAAAAAGAATCCTCTTTTATAAAAATTGCAAGTCATTTTGTTTATATAATCTTTTCCGGAATTCTAATTGGCAACCTAGTTTATATTCCATTATTCTCCTTACAAAAACATTATACTTCTGAGTTTGGAATTTTACTTTTTATTATGATTATCCTACTTTCCATTTTTTATATTCGTAACTATTATAAAATTGGAAAGGAAGAGAATTTATCAACCACCAAAAATATTCTTGTTAGTATATCTTTTTTACAATACAGATTCATGAAAAATCTACTCTTTATTTTTTTATCGACTGTAGGCGTAGTTGTATTCATTACCTGTTTATTTTTGCTTTTAACAATGAACACAGTCATTTTGAAAAATCATAATATTATAGACAAAACAATTAATCTATAATTTATTTACTAATTATGAGAAATTGGAAAATTTATATTTTAACTAGTCTCTTTTTTTTTGTTTCGATTGGAATTTTTGCAAATGAAAATTCTCAATTACATAAAATTCTAAAGAAAAAAGAAATCGTTATTTCCGTTGGTGGAGATTACGAACCCTACTATATTCAAAATCCAAAGCCAGGATTCCCAGGTTTTGAAGTGGAACTTGCACAAGCTTTTGCAGATTATTTAGGAGTAACACTAAAAGAAGTAGTTCCACTTCTTACATTTGCCGACCATGCGAAAGCAATCAAATCTGGTAGAGTAGATATTTCGTTTGGAAATTCATCTAGCCTACCTAGGGGCAAATCTCTCGGATTTAGCGACCCCTATTATTCAACATCTCCTGGGGCGCTCGTAAACAAATCAATATTACCCGCAGAGTCTGAAGGACAAGTTGTTACCAATAAAATCTTTCGAAACTTATTTGATTTAAAATCTCTTTCTGGATTAGTGATTGGAGTAAAAGATAATACGTCAAATTTGGAATTTGTAAAAGAGAATTTCCCAAGAGTAACTATTAAAGCTTATCCTACAGATGAAGCCACATTAAACGCATTAAATGAAAATCAAATCAATTGTTATGTAGCTGACAATTTATATCTTGAGGGGCTAATCCAACGAAACCCTTCCTTAAAAGTTAGAATGCAACCTGTAGTAAATCCAGTGATTGAAAAACATTTAAGTATCACCATGAAAAAATATGACATTGAGCTAATGGTAGAAGCAAATTTTTTTATTAGAGAAATGAAGAGGACAGGCGAAATAAATCGCTTAAAAGAAAAATACTTTAATAATAGTGCATGGGTTCCTTAATGCATGAAAGTTATTTTCATCCTAATTCTAATTAACTTAAATATCTATTCTATTTACTCACAGGATGCAGAACAGCAGACCAAATTTAATATGACTGGGTCTATGCGATTTCGTGGATTTGCACTTGGTAGGGATACACCGCTTATCCGCAAAACTCCTACCTATCCTATCTACAATCCAGAATTAGAATTTGCAAATCAAAATACTGCAAACAATGAACTCCTTACTAATGAGCTAAACTCTAGATTGGCAGGCAAACAAAGCACTCTATCACCACAAAAAGAAAATCTAAATTACTTTGATTCAAGAGTATTACTAAATTTAGAGTTTTACACATCAAAGTATTTTGATGGTTTAGCGGGTGTTCAAATTGGGGATATGACTTTTGGAGGAAAATCTATTTCTAATGCAGACAGAAACAATCCTGCAGTTCTAGGAAGTGGAACAGGTGGAGAACTCGGACAGCAAACACCCGTTAACCTACGAACAAACTTTTTGTACATCAATTTTAAGTTAAAGGAATATGATTTTACTTCCAGGTATGGAATTCAGTTTTTTTCTTCTGCCCTCGGTCGATTAGTATTTGCAATTGGAAGTGGTGCTGTTCTCACAAAAGGAATTCCTAGCTACAAACTTACTCTAGAAGGTGGTTGGATTCGTACAAGGGAAAGAACTGCTGCTGATCTAGATGGAAATGGATTTAATGAGAAAAGACAAAATGTAAATGTTGTTTTTTTGAAAGCCAAATTTTTACCAATGGCGAATTATAAATTAGAACTTTACAATTACTCACAAACAGATAATGATCAAACAGATTTGTTTAGAGAAACGGGTAATCTATTTTGGTATGGAGTTTATAATGAATGGAATCTAGGAACATTTAATATAATTGCTCATGGAATTTACAACCACGGAAATGTAAAAGCACTTAGAACACAAAGAGATTTATCTGAAAATGAAATTTACCAAGAAAGGAAAAACTATAATATAAGCGGCGGACTCTGGGACTTACAATTTTCCTATATCTATAATCCACAAATCAAATTCAACTTAATCGGAATTGGGACAACTGGTAGACCAGGTTATAGTAAAAACGGTGTACCAGCTAGTTATAAAGGAAGTGGGTATCGTGGTCTTTTTTCTGACTTTACCATTTCAAATATTGCATTAGACTTTACTGGAGGATACGCATTATTTACCGCAAATACAATGAGCGGTTTATATGAAGTAGGCGCATTTACTAATATAATCGTTTGGGGACCGGTTGAATTGACACTAGGGTATTATCATCTTTATGCAAACAAAGCACCTACAATGAGCATTAATCGCGACTTTAATTTTTTATACGGTAAAAATACTTCCAATTTCTTGGGAAAAGAATACAACTTAAATATTCGCTGGAATGTTTTGAGCGACTTTCAGTTATTATTTCGTTCTGGTTATTTTCAGCCAGGCGACGGTCTAAAAGCATTAAACGATAGTCGAATGGGAAGTTATATCAGAGAGGCTTTTGTCAGTGCAGAGTATAAATTCTAAAAAAAGAGGAGAGAGTATGAATCTAAGACTAAGCAGTATTACGATTGTATTAAAAAAAAACATTTCATTCTTGAGCTTGGGACTGTGTAAAAGCATGATTTTCTCACAGAGCACACTGAGAGCACAGAGAGAAGAGTCAATAGCGCCGGCGAAATCAATACTCTCTGTGAACTCCGTGCCCTCTGTGAGAGATATTTTCTTTGTTTTTGCACAGTCACAAGATTGCTCATTATTCACAAAATCTTTGCACTCCTACTTAGCTGGAAGTTTGTTGTCTTTATTTTTTTTCTCTGACTGTATTTATCTACAAAATCAAAAACTAGAACAAATCAATTATCCTGAAACAGAATTCTTCTCAGGATTTTATGCAGGGCAAAATGAAGTTAATCCAATCTATTTTAAAGAGTGGTGTAAAAAATACTGTGAGCAGATAAGAGAGATTAGCCAAAGTTTAGGAAGTGATTACTATATCGAAATTCGCGGGAAAATGGATGCAACAGAACTTCCTGAAAATAGGAAACTTATATCACAAGGAAGAGCAAATTCGATTAAACAACTGCTCTTTGAAAATGGAATAGAAGAAACCAAATTAAAGGCAATTGCTGATCCAGAGCCAAATCAACACTTAGGAAAAGATAAATTTGACCCTAAAAATAGAACAGTTCGATTTAGAATTCAAAAAAAAGATTAAGGCTAATATTACTTTTCCTCTGCATCAGGAAAAAAATCTTGAATGAATTGAATGATCAAACTTATAATTCCAGAGGATACATAGAATACTAAAAGACCATACATTACAAATGGAGCTTTACGAAGTCCTAAAAAGAAAAATAAAACTCCAAACCCAATTAAGATAATCAAAATTCTTCCTCGGGTGAACTTTCCCCTAATAGCAACTTGTGGTTTGGAATAACGAATGGTAGACACCATAAGTAAAGCAACTATCACAAAAGCAGGAATTGTAAAAAAAGTAGAAAAAGTATTAGCAGGAAATGCAACTGGAAAAAGTCCAACAATCACACCAGCAATCGGAGATGGTAGTCCTGTAAAGGAAGAAGGATCATGAGACACAGTAAACCTTGCCAAACGATAGGCGGCACAGATAGGGAAAATAGAAGCAACTAACATTCCATAAGGAAAAAGCTCTCCTGTCCCAAAAAAATCAAACTTAAAATTCTCTAAAATCATCTTGTAGGTAAGATAACCCGGAGCTATTCCGAAGGTAGTCAAGTCAGCCAATGTATCTAACTCAGCCCCTAAGTCGGAGGTAGCATTTAAAGCCCTAGCAGCCATCCCATCAAACCCATCGAACAAAGCCGCCAAAATAATAAAAATTCCCGATAACAAAAACACCTGTGAGCTATTCGGATTCGAGTTTGTAGCCTCAGATGCTATTAATATGGAAACAAAGCCTAATGTAAGATTTCCAAGGGAAAGTGCATTAGGCACCCAGTTTAGTTTTAATTTCATAATTCTCCTTTTTTTCCAATCAAAATTTCACGGTAAAGAATAATTCTAATCCATTCAATGTAAATTCATTTTTCAATAGCGATTTGGGCTTACTTTAAAATCTAAAGTATCCACTTTGCCTTTTTGAAATAGGTAATAACCAAGCACAGCGACCATAGCACCGTTATCCGTACACAGAATTTTTTTCTCAGGGTAATAGACTTGTAGATTTTTTTTATCTGCAATTTTTTGAAAACGATTTCGAAGAGTCTCATTGGCAAGCACTCCCCCACTTGCAACAATCGTCTTGATACCTGTAAGCTTTACTGCCTTTAGGACATTTTTTTCTACGAGTTGAAATGCTGTATTTTGAAAATGATAACAAATTTCGTTAATTTTTTCTTCAGTGAGGGAATGTTTTTTGATATAATACATTACACTAGTCTTAATTCCACTGTATGAAAATTGAATTTTATCTGATGGAAAATCTTTTAACAACTCAGGAAAAGGACTATTATCCCCATCTTGCGACACATACTGTAATGCTCTTTTCTCCACAGCAGGTCCGCCCGGGTAAGGAAGCTGTAATAAAGCAGAGACTTTATCAAAAGCCTCACCCAGAGCATCATCGGACGTATCTCCGATTAATTTCATTTTGCCGTAATCTTCTACAATAAAAATAGAAGAGTTCCCGCCGGAAAGTAAAACACCAAGGTAAGGAAATGATGGAAATTTATTCTCGAGGTAAACAGTGCTTAGGTGCGCTTCTAGGTGATCAACTGTGACAATTGGAATTTTGCAAACAAACGAAATACACCTAGCCAATTGTGCTCCAATCATTAACGAACCCAAAAGCCCCGGTCTAGTAGTTACGGCTATATACGATAAGTCGCTAAAAGAAAGACCTGATTCATCTAGTGCTTCTTCTAAGAGTAAATTTATTTTTTCTAAGTGAGCACGGGAAGCAATTTCAGGAACTACGCCTCGAAACTCGGCATGAGTTTCGATTTGACTAAATAACTTTAGACAACGTAAGTGTTTTCCATCTTCTACAATTCCAATAGAAGTCTCATCACAACTAGATTCAATTCCAAGTCCAAACATTTACATTGAAATGGGTTTAGGATTTGGAGGATTGAGAAGTAGTTCAATCGCCTTATTTAATTGTGGGTCAAACTCTCTATCATACACAGGACTTTTTTCTCCGATTGCATTTTCTTTTTTTAGAAGAAAACGAGAGATTGTTTTATTCATCTTATATCCCTTTTTCGCGAGTAAATCTTGAAATAACTTTACATTTTTCTCACTATAACCTGGATTTTCTTTGATGAAAGTCTGCAATATAGTTGTCTTAGTCAATTTTTCTAGTAGCGCCTTATCGTCATTATCCGGTGTGATTTGATTTACTACTACATCAGGAGTAATTCCTTTTTTGTGAATCGAAACTCCACTTGGAGTATAGTATTTCTGAATGGTTAGTGCAATACCAGTCTTATGTGGAAGTGTGTAAATATTTTGCACAGAGCCTTTTCCGAACGATTGATTTCCAATGATAATCGCACGTTTATTATCCTGCAATGCACCAGCTAAAATTTCAGATGCACTAGCAGAGCCTGCATTGAGTAGAACAACCAATGGAATGTCAAGAATCTTACCTTGATTATCCACAGATTTATATACTCGGATTAACTTCTCACCTCTACCTTTGACCGATACAATATCCAAGTCAGGTTTCAAAAATATATCCGAAAGTTCAATGGCTAAGTCCAGTAATCCCCCAGGATTAGAGCGCAAATCTATGATTATCCCCTGAGCCTCCTTTGAAGCAAACTCTTGTACAATTCGTTTAAATTCACCGCCGGTATTGTTTTCTCTTCCCATAAATTGGGTTAACCGAATATAACCTAATTTTTCATTTTCCAAAAAAGCAGATTTTAAATATTGAATTTTAATTAACTCACGAGTCAAGGTCGTAAAAAAAGGATCCTTTGCCGATTTTCTTTTTACCTTTATTGTAACGTTTGTACCAGGAGCACCACGCATGAGTTTGACAGCATCTTCGATTGACATTTTTTCTGTGCTTTTGCCAGCAATTTCTAAAATTCTATCTTGGGGTTGAATTCCCGCTTTCATAGCAGGAGTATCATCATAAGGAGAAATCACCAAAATAGATCCTTCCGAATGAGTGACTTCCAAACCTACGCCACCAAAACTACCGCGAGTTTCTTCCTGCAAATGCCTAAACTCATCTTCACCCATAAACCTAGAATGAGGATCACCCAGACTTGCAATCAATCCCTTGATAGCACCTACATATAAATTCTTTTCTTCCACAGATTCTACATAATCTGTTTCAATGAAAGCAACTACTTCATGTAGGATTTGTAGGTATTTTTCTCCATCTGTAGAAATTGCTTTCACACGCTCTATTGGTTGAAATAAAGAGCAACTTAAAATTGCGACGAGGCTAATCCATATATAACGTTCTTTGTTTTTCATCGTTTTGCCATTATGTGTTTGTATAATTCGGGATTTTGAGATTTCATTTTTTCTAATGCAAGTGTAGGGTCTAGACGAAATATCTCACAAACTTCTTTAAATATCTGGTAGTCCGTCTTGAGGGCTTTACTATCAGTGGGATTGAAATCTAAATTTTGACTCATTCGAATCACTGCGATTCTATCAATTAAACGTTTCAAATCCACATCGGAAACTTGCTCTTTCTTAGGGGCGCAGGAATAAAAAAGAGTGAATGCTAATAAAAAAAGAAAAAGGAAACTCTTCATTGATTTATGAAAATGCGAGTTTCCTTTTTTTGTCAATAGGAATTCACGAGCAAACTAAGATTGTAAAAAATAAGACACTTCTTAGTAAAATCGATATAAACCAATCAATTTGCCAATGATACTGGCTTTCTTGGTTTTGATAGTTTTGAATTTGCTATTACTTGGCTCTAAACGAACCATGTCAGAGTCTTTGAAGTAAGTTTTGAGAGTAGCCTCCCCTTCGATAAGAGCAACTACAATTTCCCCATTTCGTGCAACTTCCTTCTTTTGAATGATGGCAATGTCACCGTCATTAATCCCATCTCCAATCATGGATTCACCCACAACTTTCAAAGCGAAAATGGTGCCTTTCTTGGACATACGATCTGGAACGGGGATATAATCTTCAATATTTTCCTCGGCAAAAATAGGAAGACCTGCCGCAACCCTACCTATCAAGGGAATACTCATTACACGAACAGGAAGCCCATCCTCTGCACTATGGCGAAGAAGTTCAATGGCTCTAGATTGGTTCTTGGAAGTTTTGAGATAACCTTTTTTTTCGATAGCCTTGAGATGATCGTACGCACCCTTAGCAGTAATTTGAAATTCGTCCCCAATCTCACGGATAGTTGGGGGAACACCTTTGTCTTTAATAACACCGGTTATAAATTTTAATACAAGTTCTTGTTTGTCTGTCAATTCTTTCATACTATACAATCTAATAGTTAATATATGTTATGTCAAGATTTTTTGTAAAAAAAGTTACAATAGTCAATGTAAAATTTAAAGATTACCACACGCTAACGCTATGGACACGCATAAAATATTGATTTATTAAAACCATCCGTGTTAATCAGTGTTTAAACTCAATGTTGCTTCTTGGGGCGCAACATAATGTGGTGAAAAATCCTTAACTTGACAGAATTAAAGAGAGTTTTCAAAGTGAGTAAGATACTATGCCGAATAATTCATCTAAAAAATCAAGTTCTCCTCCCATCATAAAACCAGGTGCAACAAAAACAGTAGCTGCCAGTGATAAAGAAAATGAAATATTTCAAGAAATGAAGCGAGAATTATCTAAAAAGAAAGATGCTCTCATTGAAGAAATCCCAACCGAAAAGGTAAATTCTTTTATAGACGAACATTTGGAAAGTATACTCCTTAGTTTCATTGGTTTTGCTCTTCCTATATACATCCGTAGTTTAAAAAAACAAGATCTCATCGCAGGAAATGAATTTTGGTCTAAACTAAGTTTATTACTTATTCTTCCAATTTTAGTAATTTCCTTTTTACTATTTCTAGATTTTTCTAAAGAGAAAAAGTTCTTTCGACTGTTACTGACTGTGCCAGCTTTTTTTTCTTCTCTCCTATTTGTGACATTCTTATTTTCTCTTCAAAGACCCCATATTCGTTCTGCCCAAATCATCCAAGAATACCAAGAATGTTTTCGCACAAACCAATCAATATGCAGCAAAATACAAAAAGGTATTTACGAAGATTTTCTACTATCCAAGGATGGAAAAATATTACGGAGCGATGAATCCACATTAACCGCTCTAGCAGAAGGAATTCGTCCCCATTCGATTTGGGGCAAACTTGGATTAGGCGAATCACCTGAACAAAAAAATCTACAGGAAGAATTTGTCCGGCGTGGATTAGTTTATTATCTCTCCAAACAAGAATTATGGCAAAGTCCAGAGGAAATTTTTGCTGATTATTATGGCAGTGGCGTTTTTTATTCTATTGCGTTTGCGGAGGCTAATTCTCATTTACTTGCTTTGGACAAAATTCCAGATGAAATAAAATCCAGACTTGCCCTAAACCCAACCTCTCCATTTCCGATTGGAATTTTAAACGATGAACGACTTGCTAACTTTTATAAAAATATCTTAAATGATATAAAAAGTTTAAATAGGGAAGAAACTTTTTTAGCAATGTATTTTTTAACTCAATTTAGCGTTGACCTAGACGAAGATTCTTTTTCTATTTTGATGGAACATTGGATAAGTTTTAACACAGAATTTGAGAATGAACTAAAACAATTGGCATATATCCGAAATCAAATAAGAGACCAAATGTTAGCTGTCAAAAAAGAAGACTCGCCAGTTGGAGTAAACTTTTTAGAAGAATCTGACTTTGATTTTTACAGACCATTCCTACTTAGCACGGGAGTTCCATTTACCAAAGGAAAAGATATAAGTTTCACCTTTCATTTACAGTCAAATGCGGATAATAATTCTAAGCCGCTTAATCAAATTATCTTCCCAGAAATCCCATCTACAGAAAATGAAATCCCAATTTATCCAATTCTTACTATTACACTTACAGAAGACCAAAAACAAACCTACCAAACATCGGGAGAGGAAACTTGGATTTATGCGCTTCCAACTTCGTTAGTTTGTAAAAAATGTTTTTGAAGTAAGTTGTAATAATAAAATTGTAACTACACAACATAAGTTATTGCCACAGAGGCGCTGAGGCACGGAGAAAATCAAAGAGAGTTTATTTAATAAAATACTGCCAATTTCAGTAATTTAGTCTTAGTTATTATTTTACTATAATAGAGGGTTTGTGTAAAAGCATAAATTTTTGAGCGCAGAATGCCAAGAAACCGCATTTCTCTGCGACTCTGTGCCTCCGTGGCAATGCTTTTACACAACCCCTCTTCTTAAAGGCGAAGTACAAATTCCAGAGTCCGCATAAAATCCAAAATTCTCAGTGTCTTTGTGCCTCTGTGGCAAACCACACTGAGTAGTTACACAAAATTTATATTTTTTTAGGTGGAACCGTAGTTCTAGTAGGAATTCCATCTTCGTTATTGTAGATAAAACATCTTCCGTTATAAGTTTTAAGCTCTGAATTATAAATTTTTCCTTTTCCTAAATTAATAGCTACTTTTGGAAAAAGACTTTTTTCCACTTCCACGTAGGCAGATCCTGCGGGCTCATAACTAACAACTAACGTTTCGTATTGAGTTTTAGTATTTGCAAGTAGGTCGGTATATTTTTTTTCGACTTCGTAGAGTTTAATGAGCATTTGTTTCTCATCAGGAGTGTTTTCTTTTTTCGGGTCTATGAGTTTTGACATACTCTGTTTTACTTTTTTTAAAATTTCTTCCTGAGAGAAAATTTCTTCTTTCATTTTGCGAAGCTCTTCTAAAATTTCTGGAGGCAAACCAACAATTAACTCAGTTCGAGTTTCCACAACTGCGCCTAGTTTACTAACAGAAATCATTTTTCCTGCAATTGCCTCTCCGCCGATAAGCTCTCCTCTTCCACCTTTGATAGTGATAGAATCCCCTGCAACTAACTCTGAATGCATGGATGCCTCTTCGATGAAAATACTTTTTCCTGCCTTAATATTTCCCTGCTCTACAAAACGAGCATATACATCTGCTTTAGATTCGATAACTCCACCATTTCGCCCCATCACCCCACCGGATAAAACAATATCTCTATCCGCATAGAGAAAAACTCGCCCTACACTTTTTTTAATGATAAGGGAACCTTTTGTGCGAAGAGTAAAGTTATCCGCAACAGTTCCGTCCACAATAATCGTTCCCGGAAAATCAACATTACCCGTTGAATAATCTACATTCTCTAAGTAACAAACTTCATCCACACGAATTGTTCCATCTCTTTCTAAAATGGGTCTTCCGGCAATAGATGCTTTTAACTTTTTAGAATCTTCCGACAACTCACAATTAGCCCCTGTTTTCCAATTTCCTTCTATTGGTTTGTCGATAGGAACTTCCTCACTAAAAACATTTTTGCCAGCAGTTCCAAGTTTTGGTTCTATTTTTTCTGCTAAAATTTCGCCTTTTTTGGTATTTTTAATAACTTGAATATCTTTAAAGTCTACTCTACCTTTTTCGTCTTCATGTAGATTTGGTTTGTTATGGGGTTCAAATAAAACTTTTATATAACCATTGATTGTAGGGGTTGGTTTTATACCTTGGGCAACTAACGTTTTGATAAAAAATTTCTGATTGTCCAGTAAATGAGAAATTACATCTTCTTTTAATCCGAAAAAAACTCCATTTGATTTTAAAGACTGAATTACATCTTCTTTTTTTAAAGTATTTCCACCATGTAATGCGGGGTAAATAATGATATAAGCCTCCATTTTATCAGGAGAAATTTCTATGTCTAACTTTGAATCAACTGGATTTCCACCTGTCCAAGCTGCAATTGGATGGTCTTTCCCGTCTGCATTTGCAACAATAACTTCGACTTGTGCTCTATCATAACCTTCAATATTAAACAGTTTCAATCTCTGAAATACATCTTGCCTAGTTACAGGTTTTCCATTTTTGCCGGCTTTGTAAACGGATAATACAGCATGGTTATTTTCATTTTTAATTTGGAAAGATCCATTTTCTTTGTTTTCCAAATCTTTTAAGATTGATTCTGTAAAGTTATTCATAAGTTTACCCTTACCTGCTCTCTACCATTACACAAGCATAAGCAAGATAATTTTTTTGATTTTTCTCTAGGTATTCAATTATTTCTTCACTTTCAGCTCCGGGTTGTAACCAAAAGTTATCGTAGCCATTAGCCACAGCCGCCTTAATAGTCTCGAGTCCTATTTTGGGTGGAACAACCATGTCAATGATATCAGGAATAAATCCTAAATCACCTAGCGCATGATACGCCTTATCCCCATCTATCGTTGTTGCCTTGGGATTAATGCCGTAAACCTTAATATTTTTATTTTTTAAATCTCTATAAATGATATTTCCATATTTGCTAGAATCATTCGTAGCGCCGACAATCGCAATAGTGCAGTCTTTTTTTTTCAATAGTTCGAGAATTTTATTTTCTTTCATACTCTACTCCCTGTAGTCATAGAACTGGGTTTTAAATTCAGGACCAGCTACAATTTCCATTCCATAGACAAATTCATTTACTGTAAATGCATTTACAATTTTCAGTTTATGGTATTCTGCGAGATACTTCATTTTATCAAAAGAAATTTTATCCTTGATTGCGGGACCTTCCGGAAACTCCACCTTAGCCCAATCAATCACAAAAAGTCTACCTTCTGGTTTCATCGACCTAATAAGACCGTCCATGGCAAATCCCGGGTCAGGAAAAGTAGAAAGACACATAGCCGTAAAAATCACGTCAGGCAAAGGAATCCAATTCGGAAGTAAAGGATGCTCTGTTTTATCAATATGAACGGCTGTAAAATTCTGAATATCCTCCTCGACTTTTCGTCTAAGAACCAAATCCAAAATTTCTTGTTGATAATCAATTCCCCAGAGATGGGCTTCTTTATCCATTTTCTTTTTTAAGTAAGGAATAAAAAAACCTTTCCCCATCCCAAAATCTGCTACGTTCATTGCATCTTTAATTTCTAAGTAGTACATGATTTTTTCTGGCGGACAAATAATCTTTCGTCTAAATGACAAAAGAAAATCTTGGTATTTCATATCTTCATAATAATCTATTTCCTGGCTAATCATACTTTATTTCCCTATTATGTCTAATCGACTCTCAATACTTCATAGCAACGAATAAATTCTACAACTTTTTTAAAATCAAAGATTACCAACGATTACACCGAAAGCACCGATAAATTAGTTTTGCATGTTGTATAATATGAACTATTAGATGTCGATAATAAATGCAAGGTTGTAAACAGAGTATTTTAAGAATAAAAAAGAAATATTTCTGTTTTGTAATTACGGTTTTTTTTAATTATGGTTGAAATTTATTTCCTTTCCCTCTATTTTTGTGTTCTTTTATTCGTAAAATGGTAAAACTATGAAATATCTAACCGCGATCAACCAATCAATTTCAAAAAAGAATTTTTCCAAATTAACATTCTGCAAAATTCTTTTTTTTACACTCCTTTACTTTTGCAACTTTGGTATTTTTTCGCAAGAACCAGCCAAAAAAGTAAATGAAATAGAGACTACTGAGAAAAAAAAAGTAGATAAAGACGTTGTATCGGATCTAAAAGCAACTCTTAGCGCAGATTCTATTTCTATCGAACTAACTTGGACACCACCCGTAGATGAGGGAGATGTCGTAATTGCTAGGTCAACTGAAGTAATTGATACAATGGAAAAGTTAGGTATTTCAGATTCTTTAGGAAAATACAAAAGCGATAAAGTTCATATTTTCAATTCCTTTAGAGATGTAAATCTTAGACCCGGCGACTACTATTATGCGATCGTACTAGTCTCGCAAGTAAAAAAGAAAAATGTGAAACTTTTTCCAGGTTTGAATTATACAATTATTCCAGCTACAGTTCCTACGAAAGCCAATGCACCCGTTGAAGCCAAATCGCAAGAAACAACCCCTGTAAATAAAAATTTAGAAATAGACTCAATAAGCAATCTCAGAATTAAAAATGTTGAGAATGTAATTCAGCTTAACTGGATTGCACCACATGATGCAGAAACCAACAACCCTAAATATTCTATTTATCGTTCCGTAGAGCCAATGTTCAATATTGGGCTAATGGAAAAAGCCACTAAGATAGGAGAAGTAATTCATCCCGAAACAACTTTTCTAGACACAGGTCTAACATCCACACAGAACGTCTACTATGGAGTAACCGTTACAATTGGAGATAAAGAAAAAATTCCATTAGAGGATAATAAGTCATTTCGCAAATTTTACTTTGTAAAAAGTAACAACAAAAAAGAAGCTCTTCCCAGTGAAGAAATTGCAGTTGTAGAAGAAAAAAAAGTCCCAGTTGCTACTAATTCAATAACAATCAAAAACCTAACTGCCGAAACCAAAAAAATAGGAGTTGCACTAACTTGGACTTTGCTGGAAGAACCTGGAAATGGCTCTGTCACATATAATATCTATCAATCCGAAACTCCAATCATAAATGAGGCTAATGGCAAACTTAATGAAAATGCAAAAAAAGTTGGAACAGTAAACCATCCGAGACAATCATTTCTTCATCCCAATACAGACAGATCAAAAACAGTGTATTACGCTGTAACCACTAAAACAGAAGATGGAGAAGAAAATTTAATCCTAAAAGAAGGACAATCGTTTGTAAAAATTGAAGCAGAAAAAGTCGAAGATGAAAAAAAAGAAGAAATAGAACCAGAAAAAAAGAAAAAAGAAAAGAAGAAAAAGAAAAAAGAAGAAATCAAATCAGAAGAAAAACCAGTTCCAACACCAAAGCCAGCTCCAATTGTAGAGGAACTCAATCCTGATTTTGATGTTATCATGTCACAGTATTATAAAAAAGAAAAGTTTAGAGAAGCTCTAGTCAAATTCAAGTCTCTAGCTGATAGAGTAACAGATGATTCTATCAGAGGCAAATCGCTATTTTTCGCTGCGTTATCTCATTACAATCTAGGGGAATACAATTTAGCATTAAAGATATTACTCAAAGAAGAAGTACAGATGAACTATGATAAAGAACGTGTGGATTTTTACGTAAAAAGATGTTTAGAAAATCGGGGAAGTAGATGAGTAGATTAATTTTAATTTTAGTCGGATTTATATTTGTTGCTGCGGGAGTATTAACTGGAGTTTACGTTATCGTAAACCACGCAGAAGAAAAAACGGTGGAGAATAATGCTTACCCGTTTGAAGAAAGACTCAAAATAGCAGAAGAACTATTAAGTCAGTCTAGTAAAAAAAGTTCTCAAAAAGCACTTCTTTTATTTACTGAGCTTACTTCCAAAACTGTTCCAGATATTTTCAGATTCAGAGTATCTTTCGGTCACGCAGGTGCTCTACAAAAAAACAAAGATAGACTAAGAGCATTAGACATTTACAAAGAACTAAATCAAATGCCTAATCTCTCAAAGGAAGAAAGGGAAAATCTTAGTTATGCGCTAGGAAATCTTCTTCTACTCTTAAACCAAGAAGAGGAAGGAAAAATCCATCTAAACTCAGTTCTTCAAACAAGCAGAGACAATAAATTACGTTCAAAAGCTCTACTTTCAATTGCAGATTTTTTTATGCGAAAATCTAAATACGAGAACGCAAGTAAAAATTACTTTTTAGCAGTTCAAGAATATCCAAATAACGTACAAGCAAGAATTGGCTGGACAAGGGCACTGAGAAAACTCGGAAAAGATTTCGCGTCTTACGATATATTTGAAAATTATTCAGAAGAGGTTTCAGCTTTAGACCATGTAGAGCCTAAAGTAGCAGTAAATGAAGAAAAGTCAGCCGCCTTTGATAAAATCAAAATACTATATAACAAAAATCAATTTGAAAAAGCGTTAACTGCTTTTACTAAACTTTTAAAAAGAACACGCGATGGCAAACAAAGAGAAAAAATACTCTACTATATGGGAGAATGTAACTTAAAATTAGGACGTTATCCGCAAGCGATTCATTTTGCAGAAGAAGTTTTAATTAACGAACCGGGTTCTCTCGACCATTATGCATTATTCACAAAAGGAATGGCTTTATTTGCTACCAAAAAATATGACCGTGCAGCAGTGGTATTTAATGCGATAGTCGACAAATACGAACCAAGTACTGTAACAGAAAGAGCTAAGAAATACGCCAAGGAATGTATTCAACTTTTAAAAGAAGAAAGTAATTATTCAGAAAAAGAAGAAGAAAAAAAAGAAATTAAACCAGAAACCCAAGAGAACAATACAGTTCCTGATGAAACAGATACTGACGATGATGAAACACAAACATAAGTCTACTGCATGAAATTATTTTTTTTTCAAAATAGATTTGTTAGAAATAAATATATATTGAAAAAAAAATTCTTTTATGCTCTCTTACGATGATGTGTTACAGAATTTTTATTATATCTCTTTTTTTCTTATTAGATTCTTGTAACTATATAATTTTTGAAAAGTCGATAGGAAATTTTAAGGCACAAAAAGGAATCCTAGATTTAAGAAATTGGGACTTTGCCAAAAATGGTCCAATAAAACTAGATGGCGAATGGGAATTTTATTGGGAAAAATTATACTCTCTAGAAGAAATTAATTCAATCTTCCTTAATAAAACTTACCTCCAACTTCCTAACACGTGGAATAATACGGTTATTGATGGTAAGCCGCTATCTGGAAATGGATTTGCAACCTATCGGCTGAAAATTTTGCTTCCTGAAAATTCTCCTGCTTTAGCCATCAGATCCCAACAACAAGCTACTGCTTTTAAAATTTTCGTAAATGGAAGTGAAACACTTGGCTCAGGAGAAGTAGGGACTTCAGAGGAAAAATCGATTCCCCATACTGTACCTGCAATTGGTTACACACCAGATCTAAAAATGTTAGATATGGAAATAGTAATGCAAATTTCTAATTTCCATCATAGGAAAGGCGGAGTATGGCATAGTATTTTTTTGGGAACTTATTCTCAAGTTAGTCAACTAGAAAAGTCGGCAAGAGAAACGGATTCCTTTTTGGCTGGACTTTTATTTTTTATTTTTGTTTATCACTTAGCATTTTATCAACTCAGTCGAAATGACAAATCCTCTATTTTGTTTTCTATGTTTTTTCTAGTTCTTTTTTTTAGAATTATAACTACCGGCGAGAAGCTAATAACAAATTACCCTATTTTTGATAATTATGATATTTATCTTCGTTTAGAATATTTTGTATTCTTTTGGATTCCTGCATTAGGGATTCAGTTTTTAAATTATCTCTTTCCCAAAGAAATTAACAAAAAAGTTTTCTCCATATATTACGTCATCGCGATTGTTTCTAGTTTTAGTCTTTTATTAAAACCTAAATATTTTACCTATACGGTGCCAATTTTGCAACCTGTTTTGATTATCGCCCTAGCAATTGTACCCTACTATATTCTAAGAGCTGTTTTAAACAAAAGAGATTACGCTAAGTCTATTCTTGTTAGCACAGTTGCGATTATACTCACGAACATTCATGATCTGTTAGCGATTAATGAAATTATTCACACGAATGTATTTCTTATCCCTTATGGAATTGCGATCATGGCAATTACTCAATCTTATGCGCTACTGTTAAAATTTTCCTCTGCATTTAAAAGAATCGAACAATTATCAGGAGATTTAAAACGAACTAATTTTGCTTATGCGCGATTTGTTCCTTATGAATTAATTTTATATCTCAAAAAAGAAAGTATACTTGATGTTAAACTCGGAAACCAAATTCAAAGAGAAATGACAATTCTTTTTTCTGATATAAGAGCATTTACAGAATTATCAGAAACAATGAGTCCAGAGCAAAACTTTAATTTTTTAAATGCTTATTTGAAACGAATGAATCCATGCGTTCAATCTCATAACGGATTTATTGATAAATATATAGGAGATGGGCTAATGGCACTTTTCCCCATAAGTCCAGACGATGCAATTGAATCTGCAATCGAAATGCAAAAAGAAATTAGAATTTACAACCAAAAGAGAATTGAGAAAAATTATATCCCTATTCAAATTGGAATCGGGCTTCATACTGGGATGTTGATGCTTGGAACTATTGGAACAGAAGACAGAATGGAAGGAACCGTAATTTCTGATGCAGTGAACCTGGCATCAAGAATTGAAGGATTAACTAAAATTTATGGAGCTTCCATCCTGATGAGTATCGAAACTCTTTTTTCATTGGAAGATGCTGACAAATATATGTATAGAATTTTAGATAGAGTAAAAGTAAAAGGAAAAACAAAAAACTTAACCGTTGTCGAAATTCTAGATGGTCAATCAGAAACTGCTTTGGAATTATTTAAAGCAACGAAAACTCAATTTGAAACAGGGGTTAGTCTTTATTTAACGCAAGATTTTCATTTGGCTGTTAGCTGCTTTAAAGAAATCGCAGAGATAAATCCGTACGATAAGGCAGCACAACTCTATCTAAAACGTTCCTTATATTACGAGAAAAATGGAGTTCCTTTTGACTGGGAAGGAGTCGAATCCTTTGAAGAAAGATGATTGAACTTTTTTTAGAGAAATTCCTATTTCTCGCAAAACAATATCCAAATGAAATTCCATCTTTTTCTCAAATATACCAAGATGGAATTTTGCTCGAAGAGAAATTTAACCAAGTGGAAATAAATTCTATAACTCACCTTCACAGTGAAATTTTATGTATAGAGGCGGCGCAAAAAAAAATTAATTCAAAATTTTTAAACGGCTGTATTTTGCTAACTAGTATTGAGCCATGTATAATGTGTGCGGGTGCAATCATCCAATCTAGAATTACAGAAGTAGTTTATTTCTTAGAAGCAACAAAAACAGAGGGGATAACATCGATTAGTTTTGAATCCATTTACTCAAAAAATCATTTTCCGAAATTGACTCTACTACATTCAGAAGAAATTGAATCTATTGTGAAAGATTTTTTTAAGGAAAGAAGGGGATAGTTAACGTGAACTCCATATAAGAAGATTACTCATTGTCATCCCCGAAATCCCTTATCGGGGATCTCAAGTATTATAAAATCCTGCTTAGAACTACAGATTCCCGATTGAAAGTCCACCCTTCGCTCCAAGTATTCGCGACAGTGCCTTCGCATGGGAATGACACAATAAACCACTGCCGTAATTCGTGAAATTTCTTACATCGAGTTCACGTTAATTAAAATTCCAACTTCTCTAACATTTCTGCAGCACTCAAAACTTTCATATCTGCTTTCTTAAAGTCTTTTTTGTTTCTGCTTACTAAATAATCTAACGCATTATTTTTAGCGACTATGTATTGAATGGAATCTTCGAAATCAGAAAAACCAGTTTTCATGGCTGCTCTCATTGTTTCTTCATCGACGGGTAATATCTTGATTATATCAATGAGGTCTTTTAGACATTCCAAAGCTTTTTTATTGCTCTTCAATTCTTTTCTGAGAATATAATAGATATTTGCCGCTACCAAGGAAGAAGTATACAGATGAATCTTTTTAGAATCACCTAAGTCCAAAAGTCTTGCGGAGGCTTCATAAAATTCTTCTCTTTCTAAAAGCACATCTAGAATAATATCGGAATCTAGAAATAGTTTTGGTTTACTCATTTATCTAAATGTTTTTCGATCAAGTAGTTACTTACGGAATCTTTATAGTCAATAGACTTTCCTTTTAAAACTCCGCTTACCTTTCGAACACGAGGGGATAAATTCTGCTTAAACTTCTTGGAAGATGTAAGCTCTAGAAAATATTCCTCAACCAAGCGAGATAAACTCTGGTTTGTTTCCGAAGCATATTCCTTCGCTCGATTTATAATGCCTTTATCTAATTTTAAAGTTAATTTTGTATCTATCATACGTATGATAATAAATATAATACGTATTAAGTCAATTAGAATTTAAAACTTTTTTCGCTCGATTTATTAGGCTAATCTAATTTATTGGAATTTCCAACTAAGGAGAAGTGTCAGAGTGGTCTATTGTGCCCGCTTGGAAAGCGTGTGTGCCAAAAGCACCCCGGGTTCGAATCCCGGCTTCTCCGATTTTTTACTGCCATGTCAGAAGAAAGCCACCTAGTATTCGCCCGAAAATACCGACCTCAGCTATTTAAAGAAGTAGTTGAGCAAAAACTTGCTATCGGTGCACTCATGAATGCTCTCAAGAACAACCGAGTCGGTCATGCCTATATTTTCTTCGGTCCAAGAGGTGTTGGAAAAACTACCATCGCAAGGCTTCTCGCCAAACGGTTAAATTGTGAATCTCCCGAAGACAACGAGCCTTGTAATAAATGCAAATCCTGCACTGAAATTATGAAAGGCAACTCCAATGATGTATTGGAAATTGACGCGGCAAGTAATCGCGGGATCGATAATATTCGTGACCTTAGGGAAAATGTAAAATTTTCTCCGATGGGTGGGCGTTACAAAATTTACATCATCGATGAGGTTCATATGCTCACCGATCAGTCGTTTAACGCATTATTAAAAACTTTAGAAGAACCACCCCATCACGTAGTATTCATATTAGCCACAACCGAATACCACAAAATTCCAGAAACGATTCTTTCTAGATGCCAGGACTTTGTATTTAAAAAAGTTCCTCTTCCTAATTTACAATCTTATGTAGAACATCTTTGCAAAATCGAAAATATTGATTATGACTCAGATGGAATTTTTTGGGTCGCAAAAAAAGGTGATGGTTCTGTAAGAGATACACTTTCCTTTTTAGAACAAGCAGTTACATTCACTGACGGGCATATCACTGGTAAACTCATAGGCAAAATGATCGGCTACCAAGGTGTAGACGTTCAAATTGAATTATTCAAAAGTATTCTAGGCGAGAAGACATTTCACAAATCTTTTCAGACAATCGAAAAAGTTTACAATGAAGGAGCTGACCTTCATAAATTTGCTTGGGACTTTGTGGAATTTACTCATGCTCTAATTCTCATCAAAGAAAATTTAGCTGACCGGGATTCTCTAAATTATCCAATAGAAGATATTCAAAAAATCACAAAAGAACTCGAACCATACAACTCAGAAATATTAACCTTACTCTCTGAAAAAATATATACCATCTATGAAAAATTGATGTATCTAAAACTTAGAAACTCATTTGAAATGAAAATATTTATAGAAATTTCTATTAGAAAATTAATATTTGATTTAAACAGACCGTCCGTTGCAGGTGTCTTAGAAAAAATTCACGATTTACAACAACTCCTACAAAAAGAAGGAGAAAAATTTATCGCATCTGCAGCAACACGACAAGCAGAACAAACTGTTGTAACAAAACCATTACACGCGGTTACTTCCGATAAACCGGAAATAGAAGAAGAACCAGAAGATATTGATATGGAATCCATACTAAAAGATAAATTTTTGGGAACGGAAGTAGATTCTTCTAAGTTACCAGAAATTTAAAAACTAAATAGGAGAAAACTTATGTTTGGTAAAAAGCTAGATAAAATGGCCGAAACTCTCGGCAAAATGAAAGATATGAAAAATCAGATGGCAGCAATTCAAAAAAGAATTTCTGTTATCCGCGTAACCGCATCAGCAGGAGCAGGAATGGTCGACGTTACTGCTAGTGGTGATGGTGTAATTACGAATATCAAGATTAATAAGAATCTATTTGAAGGCGATGATATGAAAATGTTAGAAGACTTAGTAATATCAGCAACCAACGAAGCTCTCAAAAAATCAAAAGACGCAATGACTCATGAAATGAAAAATGTAACCGGTGGATTTGATCCAAACGAACTAAGCAAACTTTTTGGTGGATCGGGTGACTGATCTTCTTTTCAAAAAGTTAGTTTCTACACTTAGCTCTCTTCCCGGCATTGGGAAGAAGAGCGCCTATCGTCTCGGTTTTCATATTTTACGGATGGATGCTACAACCTTTTCGAATTTCATTGAAAGCATTGAGTCCGTAAAATCCAATTTAAAATTTTGTAAAAAATGTGCCGGAATCACTGAATTCGAAATCTGTGAAATCTGCTCCGATGATAATCGCCTAAAAAACATTCTCTGCGTAGTCGAACTTCCCGAAGATATTTTCTTCATTGAAAATACAGGAGAGTTTAAAGGCAAATACCATGTTCTAAATGGAGTCATCTCACCGTTAGACGGAATAGGTCCTGAAAATCTTCGTATCAAAGAATTATTAGAGAGATTAAAAGACGAACCTGTCGAAGAAGTTTTACTTGCGACGAATCCCACTCTCGAGGGAGATGCAACTGCTTCTTATTTATTCAATCTCCTGAGATCAACAGGCATTAAACTCACTCGTATTGCTCATGGTGTTACTGTGGGTAGCACTCTTGAGTATGCTGACCAATATACTCTGGGCAAGGCTATTAAGTCTAGACTCACGATTTGAGACTAATTTTGATTAACCGATTGGCATATTTTTCCCAAACCTTTTTATTTTTGTTGTTTCACTTTGACCTAATTCTGACTTGTTTCGTTTTTTGCTAAACTCTAACGTGATACCCGCGTGCAAAGTCCTGTGAAACTTGCCGTATGGATAGTGAAACTTTTAGAAGTAAATTATTTTTTGTAGGAACTGCATTAATCAATCCTGTATAATAGAGAATTTCCCAAAATCCAGTAAGATCAAGCTCGAACAAAAAAGTAAATACCCAACAGCGAGATTTGCCAAATGCAAGAGCCAGTTCTCCTAGTTCAATCCAGTCCACATTATGAGGACGAAAGGAAACCCTTTTCAAATCAAGACCTTCTTCTTGGAATTCGGTCTTAATTTTTCGAGGAGCAGGTAGCATACCGGAGTGAGTAAAAGTTTTGTATGATTTAAGGAGAAATCTGAGATAGCCAGTCATATTTTTCCCGAGATCTTTTTGTTTTTGTTTTAGAGATTCGATTAGGTGAGCGGGAACGAGTAAGGTTGAAACAGATTTATCTTTATCTCTGAGATTATCAATTGTAAAAGATTTAGAATTTTGAAAAGTTATCATTTTTAAAACTCCTGTTTGAATTGAATATTAGCAAAATAGATTTCACCGGCACCATTGATTCTACGAGAACCACTCACGTTAAATACTAAAAAACTACCAATAACTTTTAGTTTAAAAACAGCAGCTCTGTCAGTAAGAATAGTATTGATATTCTCACCGTCACTCCATTGTTCGTAGAGAGAACGAAATTGATTGGAGTCTTTTTGGAGAATCGAGGAAATTTCAAACTTCCACTCAGGAATTGGGCGAATGGTAAATTTTAATTCTCCCACTTGATCTTGGTTTTTCCTTTTTTCAAGTCTTAGCATAAATTCAGTATCTTTCAGACGGTATTCATAAGAAACACCAACTGCTTGAGTGGCTAACAAGGATATATCTTTCTCTGAATCTAATATCTGATTTTGATAACTTCTTCCTGAAATACAAATCGCGCCTTTGATTCCTGTAAAGATGGAAGAGTTAACGCCAATTATCCGTTCATTCTTCTCCTCGGTAATATTTTGAAATGCTTCTAGTCTATCGTAATGATAACGTGATATTTTAAATGAAAAAGATTTTTCATTATCGGTTCCTCTAAGATTATCTTGGTTAGTCGCAAATAACATTCCATTGTTCTCTCTATATGTCGAAAACTCTGCTTCAATACCTCTCTTTGGAAATAAAGCCCTTAGATTTAAGTAGCCAAAATAGTTTTCCCTTGTGCCCATCATTTGCGAATTAGCAGTATACTCCGCTTCCGATTTTGAATTAGGTTTGAAACCTCTCAAGTTCATTGCAAAAAAATGAATTTTAGTTTCTGGACTATAGGTATAGGCGAAAACATCCGAGGGTGATTTTATGTAAAGGGAAGGTTTATTTTCAGAAAGATTCTCTCCCATAAAAATTCCACCAGACCATTTAGTTGGAAATATTCCTAACCAAATAGATTTTTTTAGAGGTTGCGGAATTACTCCAAGTTTAGGATTTTGAAATGCCGAATAGTATTTTTCATCGCGTAAAATATAAAAGCCTGGAATTGGTTTGTATCTATGCCCTAGAGAAATATAAAATAAATCATTTTTGAATTCGAGAGATCCTAATTCTTTTTCTCCACGTCTTTCAATTCCAATTTGGAAATTTTTGTATTCTGTATTTAAGAGAGCATTTGTCTTGGATTTTTGATTTTCTCTGACAAACCTACTTTCAAAATACTCAGCAGTTCCATAAAGCGCAAACTTAGGAGTAACCTCTTTGGCTTCACTAAATCCAGTCCAAAATAAAAGTAAAAGGAAGATTATCCAGTGAACGGCTATCATCGTTTAGCCCTAGATTTATCAAATTGGATTTTGTTACACTTTTTTACAATGTCTGGAGACAGTTTCGATAGCAGTTCTAAATACTCTTCTTTAGATTTACTTGCTCTTGCGATTCGAATGGCGACTACAAGTGGAATTCTAAATTTTAGTAGTTCTTCAATTGAAATTGGATAAATGATTCTTTCTTTTTTTACAAGTTGTTTCGTTTCTTGTGGATTCGTTTTTGATTCTTTATCTAAAATTTCTTCATAAGGATTGATTTCTTTTTCAAATAAGGAATTAGAATTTTCTCGAAGAATCTTAGATACGAAAAATGAGTTTTCCTCTTTTGTATTTTGCGCAAAATGAGAAATACCCGCTTGGAATAATTCTAACTGAAAACTAAAACTAATACTTCCAATCCATTCTACTTTTTCTGGTGAATACTCCTTAGTTACCGCAAGACCAATCGCGGGAGATCGACCACTTAAAATAGAGAGAGTATAAGAACGAATATTCTCTTTAGAATTTTCTTTATAAAATAAAAATAGGCTTTTCTCAGAATAAATATTTATCCCGAACGATAGAGTTTTATTGGTCGAGTAAATTGATTCTAGATTTGAATAAAAAGATAAATATTTGTATCGGATACCAGGAGAAAATGTAAGTATATTCTGATTTTGCAGTTCTTGTTTAGAAAAATAAAATCCATCAACAAGTGGTGCGACTTCCTTGACTTTTTTTTGTGAATTAGCTCCGTATAAATTAAAACTAAAATCTAAATTTGGAAAAAACTCTTTTCCAAAATTTATCCATCCAAATATTGCGCGGTGATACTGAGTTTCTTTGGACAGCCCTACTCCATAAGAATACTCTCGAAAACGATAATGATCGAGTAAATAATTCTTAGAAATTTCTTCGGCAATGGATGTAGTATTACATAATAAGTATATGCATAAGAATTGAATTCTCATACTTATACTAGTTCAAAAATTTTCTCCAAGTGCGGTTTTTTTTAGAATATTTACATACTAACGCAAATTTTTAAAATACTCCTCTGTTGTAACTAAGTATAACGGGATGAAGATTGCGGAATATTTTTTCTCATTATAGAGACACGCTGGCGCTGTTTCAAACAGCGTTAGCGTGTCTCTACTTTTACTATAAAAACTTTTCTACTGGTTTATTGAAAATCTTTGCAAGTTTCTTAGCGGTTTCTTTACTAATTCCTCTTTTTCCTTTTTCCATTTCGGAAATATTTTGTCTAGAAAAACCTTCTAGCATATTCCCTAATTTAGCTTGCGACAACTGTGCATTATCCCTATATGTTCTTAAATAATCGCCGGGTGTTATTGCTTTTTTAATTTTTTTATAACCTTCTGATTCAGTAATATCTATAAATTCTGATTTATCGGAATCACTAATAATTATAAACTCAGAACCATAAGTATCTTTAAAGAATTTTATAACCTTTGGCGGAATATTACCCTTAGCCTTTATTTCAATATGGTGCGCTTTCACGACTGCCTGCATAGTAAACCTCGATTAAAAGTGAATCTTTTTTGTTTTCCCAACATGCAACCCAGCTTCTTGCTAGGTGACAATGGTATTTGTCTTTACCCAATTCGCTAAAATTATACCATTCAGCTTGAATTGGTCCCTCTTCAATTAATTCGTCAATCAGAATCAACAAAGCTTTCCTGATATGCAAAGGTAGTTTTTCAAATACCTTCTTTTCTTTTTTGACAATGACCTTAAAAGGCATAAATTACTGTAGCCATATATTGGATACATGTCAAGAATAAAAAGGATTCTCAATGATTTATTTTACACAATGAACGAAGTCTATGTTTTTAGGAGTTAAGAGGAATTTTATTAGTTTTCATTTTTTCATCATAAAGGCAATAAATATTAAAATGTTTTTCTTCATACTCCCAGAAATTATTTTCAAATCTCTTTCGTTTAGTATCTAGCATTTGATTTTCTGATTTAGAAAATGAGTCCGTTGGAAGTATTTTTAACTTAGAGGTTACTTCCTCTGGATCAAATTGAAAATCAGAAAGCAGTAATGTTAAGTATACGGAGTTTACCTCATCTGCATGACTTGAACTTAGATCTTTCAGTTCAGTTTTTTTTTAGTGGTCTTATTTTCATAAAATTATTTTAACAAGGGTGTGATTTAAGTTTTATTTTTTCTATTCCAATTTAATCGTCAACAGCAAAATATTTCTACTCGTAGCGATAGCGATTGTCGTGGAAATGCCGTTAGTTGTAAAGAGTTTCACATTAAAATGATAAGGTGTTCCAAATCCGAAAAATCCGGCATTGGAACAAAAGCGCGGTCGGCGTTTTGTGGAATGCTGTAGAGACGCATGGCTGTGCGTCTTTATTACAATAGAGTTCGCCGAATCGCCCCATTAAATATTCTTCAATACCTTTTTATATAAATCGAGCATAACATCATTTATCCTCTCATGACCTAAAATTTTAAGCGTAGAGTAAATCGTAGAAATCAAAACATTCGAGTCCCCTGGCGTTGCAGCAATCCCACGCACAATATTACCATTAACCTCAAGACTTGGAGCCACAAAGACTGCATGGGAATAAATTCGTCCAAACTCTCCACGCTCTCGACCGGAGGAAAAAATTATATTAGATGAAATTTGACTTGTAAGGGAAAGTAACGGATCATTGTTGATAGATTTTAAAATTTCTTCTCGGGAAATTTCGTTTTCTAATTCCAAACGAAATCGAGTGATATGCATATAAGGAGAGTTAACCGTCATCGCACTCGATGTAACCGCATAAGATCGATTTACCGTTGCATAGAGTTCATTTAAAAGTCTTGCATGGTGAGTTCCATGAATTCCTTCAGGAAATTGAAAAAGTGGTCCTGTCACATGAGGATCATTTTTTGCCATATCTGCATCGCGGCGGATAATCACAAAATCCACATTAGAAATTTTTACAGGAATAGAATTAAATATTCTGAGGATTGCGGATAATGTATGTGTATTACAAGTGCTTATATGGAAGTATCTATCCTGCGTATTTTCAATAATGCTTGTATTATCAGGGAATAATAGCTGTTTGCCGAATTTGTGTTCGCTTCCTTGTGCGATGAATGCCTTACAATTTGGATAATTTTCTTTTGTATATTCAGTAATTCTTTTTTCCGCAACTCCAGAAGGAGAACAATCTAAAACAATTTCACAAGATTTTCTAATTTGAAATTCGGAAACTACTAAAGGAAACTGAGTCCAACGAGACACCCTATTTTCCTCAGTTTCTACAAGAATTGCTCCCAAACGCGAAAGATGTTCTATATGATAAATATTTTCCGTGCTGATTTTATATGGCTCAATCGTAATTTTTAAATCAGGAAGTAAATTTTTTAAAGAAAGTAATAGTCCAGCTAGAGGCCAGCCAATCACTCCTAGTCCTCGAATATAAATTATTCTCTCTTTCATACGAGTCATTTTGGTAAAGACTTGCACTCTGACAATCCGAAATAAAAGTTATCAAAGTAAAGGCAGCTATATGTTATCTCTAGATTTAGTAAATAAACTTAAATTATCCAGTGTGAGCGGGAAACCGGTAATACTGTGCGTTGATGATGAATTGATTATTTTATCATCTCTAGGTCAACAGCTCAAAAAAAAATACGGTAAAAATTTTCTAATCGAGGCAGTAGATTCTGCTGAGTCAGCTCTTGAAATTGTAAAAAACTGTAATGCAGAAAACATAGATATTCCTGTTGTGATTTGTGATCGGTTGATGCCAACGATGAGTGGTGATGATCTACTGATTCAAATTCATAAAACAAATCCAGAAACAAGAAAAATTCTTTTAACAGGTCAAGCCTCAACTACAAGCATAACCAATGCGGTTAATAATGCTAATCTCTATCGTTATATTACAAAGCCATGGAGCAATGAAGAGTTATTATCCTCTGTAGAAGAAGCATTAGGATCTTTTTACAATGATAAATTCTTAGAAGAAAAAACTTTAGAACTTGAAAAAAACCTTCTTTTTGAAGAAATTAAATATAAGAATCTGATAGAACATATGTCCGGTGCAATTTATATTATGACAACGGATAACAACCGAGAGTTTTTGTTTCATAGTCCGCAAATTGCGAAAATTACTCACTTTTCTCAAGAAGAATTTAACTATGAATTGTGGATAAGCCGTATTCACCCCGAGGATAAAGATATAACAATAAACAAATTTAATTTTCCACCTTCTGGTAAAAAAAGTTTTTTAATTGAGTATAGGTTTTTTCGAAAAGATGGAGAGTTAATTTGGTTGGAAGAAGATATTACAATAATTTACAAAGACAAACTTCCATTTTTATTTCAGGGTATTAGAAATGACATCACCAATCGAAAAATAGCCGCAGATAAATTACGTTTGTACGCCGAAGAAATAGAAAAAGTAAATCAAAAACTACTTACAGCATTTGACCAAGCAGAACAAGCAAACAAATCTAAATCTCAATTTTTAGCAAATATTACACACGAATTTAACACACCACTTAACTCAATTTTGGGTTACTGTCAGTTGCTTGAAATGGAACAAATTGGTAAATTAAACGAAAAACAAAGTAAATTTATTTCCTATATTTATGAAAGCGGTAATCACTTATTAGCCTTAGTGAATACGATTTTGGATTTTTCTAAAATAGAAGTAGGAAGAGTTGTAATTGAAAAAGAAGATTTTGATCTTGGTCAACTCATGGAAGAAGTTGTTAATGCACAAGAAGCAATTGCGAATGAAAAAGGTATAACCATTGACTTAGAAATCAACAAGGCAAATAAGTTTTCCATTTTTGCAGACAGAACAAGAATCAAACAAGTATTAATTAATTTAATTAGTAACGCTTTAAAATTTACTCCTGCAGGAAAAAAAGTTGGATTTAAAATTTTTAAACAAGCGGATAATACAATTTTAACTTGTTGGGATACTGGAATTGGAATTCCAGATTCAGAGCTTGGACGTGTTTTTGAACCATTCGAACAAATTCGAAATAACTTTACAATTAAAACCAAAGGAACCGGACTTGGATTATCAATTGTAAAAAGTATTTTAGATTTGCACGGATTTTCTATCAACCTGACAAGCGAAGTCGGAAAGGGAAGTACATTCACAATTACAATTCCGCCCAAACAAATGCCTTCCATTTTCTCAAAAACCTAAAACAAACTTTCTTGTTTATTTTCTAATTTTGCGACATACTCTAAGTATTCGCTCATCTTAAATTTCTTTTTTGTAGAGTCTGAAGACATGTAGCGTAAATTTCCATGAACATTTCGCTCAGGAAACCAAGGTCTGTCAAATAAACCAAAACACCAGAGAATTCCAGTATAGGAATTTGGATTTCGTCCATCATACGCATACTTGTTATTAAACTCTTCCAATATTTCAAAAGCTTCTTTGTAAGTCTTAGACCACTCGATTACTTTTTTTCCCCAGAGCATTCGCATATAATTATGCATTCTGCCGGTAATGACTAACTCCTTTTGCGCAGCGTTCCAAAGCGGATCATGGGTCTTTGCCGCTTCAAATTCTTTTTTGGTGTAAAGATACTCCCGTTTATCCTTAGAATGTTTTGTCAGAATTTTTTGAATCCAGTCGGGAAGTATAGACAAATCTTTGTGAAATTCTTTTTTGCGCCAGAAAAGTAAATATCCTATGTCGCGCCAAGTCAGAAGTTCATCAAAGTAGGAATTGAGACTTAGATTTTTTCCGAAAAATAAATCTTTGTCTCCTTTTGCGTCCATATTTAATTTATCAGGTGCCCAGATTTCTTTCGAGTTTGCATTTAGACATCGAGTAACAATGGTTTCCACACTGATATGTCCAAAATGTAAATAAGGCGACATGCCACTTGCAGGAGTGAGTTTGGGTGAGTGCGGATTAGAGCGATTATCTCCATAAAGATTCAAATTGTTTTCAATAAAATAATCTAACTTCCTTAACGCTTCCTTGGTTCCTCCTATCATATCAGAAACTGGCTCAATTTCATTTGCAAAAGAAATTTTAGATAGAACTTTGTCGATTTCTGATTTTTCGGCTTTGAATTCTTTAAACGGGGGCTTAGATGGTTTATCCACTGGAAACAAATCTTTCTTAGAAATCTTTTCTTTTGCGCGATGAATATAACTTTCAGCAAATAGTTTATGAATACGAGGACGTAATACACGAGCGGCAGATGCGTGTTCTCCGTAAAGCGCAATTGGAATAATGGAATTGGAATCAACGGCAACTAGTTTACAATCTATTTTCTCTGATAATTTTTCAATATGTTCAGGAATAATGAAAGTTGGAAAATCATCCGTAACCACAACACAGGCTTTCTCGCAAACTTTTTTCAAAAGTCCTTTTGACGGATTATCAGGAGTTTCCACATATGCCCAGTAATTGATTCCTAATTTTTCAGAAGTATGGCGGTTATCGCATATTCCTTCTAATATAAATTTGTGAATTCGTTTAGAGTTCCATTTATAATCACTTCGTAATCCTTCGTAGACTACCAGTTCTTTCCCTAAATTTTGCGAAAGATGTATCGCGTAATCAAGTGCATGGTTCGATTCAAATCTCCTGTAGGCTTGCATCCAGTAGAGAACATAAGTTTTATTTTCTAAAATTGGTTTTTGATTTGTTTCGCGGATTCGAGTTTGGTTGTAGGTGGAAAAATTTAGATTTGGCATTGCTGATGAAATCATTTTTTTTATCAGTTTAATTGAAATTATTTTTTGAGAAAACTTATGCAATTTATTTAAAAAACGTCAGTTCGTAAGGGTAAGCGTGGAAACGGTATGGCAATAAACCTCATTGACGAAACAAATATCAAACAATTTGTAGTCTATAGCCCATAATTTAGAAGATAAAGATTACTCGTTTTATAATTTTTGGGTTAGAAAAATAATAACACTACAGGAAAAATAACCAATGTCTTTGAATGATTTTATATTTACCTCCGAGTCCGTTTCTGAGGGCCACCCAGATAAAGTATGTGATCAAATTTCTGATGCTATTCTAGATGCCTTTTTAGCTCAGGATCCAAAATCGAGAGTTGCTTGTGAAACTCTCGTAACTACCAATTTAGTAGTAGTTGCTGGCGAAATTACAAGTGCCGGAAAGATTGATGCCCAAGAAATTGCAAGAAGCGTAATCAACAAAATCGGTTATAACGATATAGCTATGGGATTTGACGCTGAGTTTGCAGTAGTTCAAACTCATATCCACAAACAAAGTCCAGATATTTCACAAGGTGTGACAGAGGGACAGGGTTTATTTAAAGAACAAGGTGCTGGTGACCAAGGTTTGATGTTTGGTTTTGCGATTGATGAGACCAAAGAATTAATGCCTATGCCAATCCAATACTCCCATGCACTCATGAAAAAACTCGCCGATTTACGCCATGGTAAAAAATTAAAATTTCTTCGCCCTGACGCAAAATCACAAGTAACCGTTATCTATGAAAATGGAAAACCAGTTGCAGTAGACACTGTAGTTATTTCTACCCAACACACACCAGAAGCAAAACACAAACAAATCAAAGAAGCTGTTATTGAAGAATGTATCAAAAAAGTAATCCCTGCCAATCTCTTGAAAAAAACAAAATACTTCATTAACCCGACTGGAATTTTTATCATTGGTGGACCACACGGTGATACTGGTTTAACTGGAAGAAAAATCATCGTAGATACTTACGGTGGGTATGGAAGACATGGCGGTGGAGCTTTCTCAGGAAAAGATCCTTCTAAAGTAGATAGATCAGCAGCTTACATGGGTCGTTACATTGCGAAAAACGTAGTAGCTGCAGGACTTGCAAGAAAATGCGAAGTGCAACTTGCTTATGCTATTGGAGTCGCAGAGCCTGTTTCTGTATTAGTGGACACATTTGGAACAGGAAAAATTCCTGATGCTGACATCGTTAAACGAGTAAAGGCAAATTTCAAACTCACACCAAGAGGAATTATCGAAACACTGAAACTTCTTGAAAAAGGCAGAACGTATTCTGAAACTGCAAGTTACGGTCACTTCGGTAGAACAGGTGAAACATTTACTTGGGAAAAAACCGATAAAGCTGAGGCACTTAAAGGCTAATGGGTGCTGTAACTACTAATACAAACTCTGAATTAAAAGCAACACGAGATGCCTACGGGGAGGCACTCGCACTCTTGGGATCTGAAAATCCCAGAGTGGTTGTTTTGGACGCTGATTTATCCGGCTCAACAAAAACAAATGTCTTTAAGAAAAAATTCCCAGATAGATTTTTTAACATGGGAGTAGCAGAACAAAATCTAGTAGGTCATGCAGCAGGTATGGCACTTTCTGGCTTGATTCCTTTTGCTTCTTCTTTCGCGATGTTTTTGGCAGGTCGTGCCTGGGAAATAGTTCGTAACAGTGTAGCCTATCCGAATCTGAATGTTAAGCTGGTAGCGTCTCATGGAGGAATCACACTAGGAGAGGATGGAGCATCTCACCAGATCATTGAGGACTTTGCTATTATGCGGGTCATTCCTGGTATGACTGTAATTTGTCCATCGGACTACAACGAGACAATGTTAGTCATAAAAAAAATTGCTGAGTATAAGGGACCTGTTTATGTGCGCGTTGGTCGTCCTCCCATTCCTCTAATTCAAAGAGAAAATTATTCTTTTGAAATTGGAAAAGGGGAATTATTAACCGAGGGTAAAGATGTTCTAATTGTAGCTTGTGGACTTCTTGTCGGAGAGTCTTTAAAAGCGATAGAAACATTAAAAACAAAAGGAATCTCAGTTACTTTAATCAATATAGCAACTATTAAGCCAATTGACAAAGAGTTGATTTTAAAACACGCCAGAATCTGTGGTGCTGTTGTTACATGCGAAGAGCATAACGTTATAGGTGGATTAGGCTCCGCTGTTAGCGAATTATTAGGAGAAGAGTTTCCGGTTCCAGTTCTAAAACTGGGCATGCAAGATGTATTCGGAAAGTCTGGTACTTGGAGTGAGCTTTTAGATTATTTCGGAATGCGATCTGAAAATATAGTTTCTCTTGTAGAAAAAGCAATTCAGAAGAAATCTAAGAACTAAACCTTTTTTTTAAAGCATACAAGTTTATTTACTTCCCTGTACTAAGTTTTAAACTTGTATTTCCGATAAGAATAGAGATAAACTTGTAAATATCACTTTAATTAAATAAGGAATCTTTTGGATGACTTTTTAGTTTTAGGGATTAAATACTTTAGTAATTTTGCTTAGGTGTTTACAAATATTTCTTTCTAAATTTTTTTGTTTCTTAAATTTGATTTAGAAAGTGATAGCAAGTATATCAATTTGGGAGAATAAGAAACGAATGATAGATCCTGAAATCCAAACTGAGAAGATTGTGACCCAAAACAAAACTTTTCTAGTTGATTTGAAAAAGAATCAAGCGGGATATTATCTGAAAGTTTCCGAATGGTCAAATAGCAAAAAATCTTCTATCTTTGTTCCGGCAGAAGGAGTTGATAAATTGATAGAAATTCTTTCAAAATTTCAATCTTTAATTGCCAATGACAAAGAGTAAGATATAGATGACTATGGACTTTTTAAGCACTAAATTATTCCGTACAAATGAGGAAGGAGAGTTTCGAATGAAGTTTAAAAATATTGTTATGATGGTGTTGATGGTCGTGCTAGGATTACCGTCACTTTATGCACAGGCAAAGACAACTACAGCAGCAGCTCCGGCAGCGCCAGCGTCGTCTTCTGGTGGCAATGGTGGTGGTGCAGCAATGGAGCCTTTGGAAAGGGTTACGCTTGAAGATTTCGAAGAATCGGAAGACTGGAAAGCTAAATCTACTACTCCACTTGGTCAAACGAAAGTTCTGAAAATGATACAAAGAGGTATCATTAAAGACGTGTTTGATGAAAAATCAGTTCCCGACAAGAAGAACGAAAAAGGCGAATATGTGCCTGTTGCCGAAGACCAAAAAGATAGAATTGGTGCAAACCACATCTTAGGCGTTAAGACATACTTTGCAGAAAAGGGTTTTGATAGAGTTGAGCTTTCTCCACCTCATGAGTACATCATAAAAGGTAAAGCAAGACAAATTTCAGTTTGGGTTCTTGGAAGAAAATTCAAACATACTCTCTTTGCAAAATTTAGAGATTATAAAGGTAATACTCACAACATAAGACTTGGTAGATTAGATTTTTACGGTTGGAGAAAACTAACTGCTCCAATCCCAGGATATGTTCCGCAAAGCACAAGATATTCATTGTTAGATAAAAACATCCACTTTGTATCTTTGTTTGTTGCAAGTGATGTGCATGAAGTAGCGGGAGATTTTTATTTCTATGTAGATGATTTAGAAGTAAGATCTGATAAGTATGATATGATTTATCCTGGTTTTGAAATCAAGGATAATTGGTAGAATTTATTTACTTGGTATGAGGGAATATATGAATAACAAAAAGAAATTAGTAGGTATGCTTTCAGGTTTAATTGCAATCGTAATTGCATTTTCTGGAATTGCCTATGCAGAAAAAAAAGGTTTAAAGACAACTAATGGAAATGACCTTGGCTCAGCTGAGTTGAAATCCATTACACTTGAGACTTGGGACAAAACTGAATGGGAAGTTTTTACAGACAAAGATTCGGAATTACCAGATAGCTATGGTAAAAAACCATACAAAAAGGATTTACCGCCATCTTCTCAATCTATGAGACAGGTTAAATTACTAAAAGGATATCCAAGAGATGTAAAATATCTTGATATGAGCAAAGACAAAGATAATGCCCAAATCTTAGCTCTCAAATTTCATTTTACATTTCCAGGAAATAATGAAGTAACTATCAGACCTCCTAGAACTCCAGAATTTTTAATCAATCGTCCAAGAATGTTTATCAATGATAACGCATTCTCAAGCGAAGAAGCTAAAAAAGATCCTTCTAAAAGAGATTTAAACAATGTAACTATGCAACCTATTTATGGTGTAGAGTTACCAGGTGTTACGAAATCTATGTCTGTTTGGGTTCTAGGAAGAGGAATTGACTATATTCTAGAGGGTTGGTTTGAAGACTACAAGGGCGATACACACGTATTAAAATTCGGTTCAGTGAATTTTGTAGGCTGGAGACCACTTACAGCAGTAATTCCTGCTAACATTCCTCAATTTGTAGAAGCATATCCTGCAACAAAAAGTCTTGTTTTCAAACAATTCAAATTAAAATCTACACCTAAAACTGGTGGCGATGTTACCTATCTTTTCTTTGATGAACTCAAAATTTTAGCAGACACATTTGATGTTCACTTTGATGGAGCGAACATTGACTTTGACCAAGAAGATTGTTCTAACAAACAAAGAGTAGAAGAAGTAGAAGCAAAAGCTAAAGGTGGCAAACCAACTAAAGATTGTGGTGGTGCAACTGGTGGCGCAAAATCTGCTCCTGCTGCCGAAAAGAAGCCTTAAAGCTTAAAGCTTCCTCAGATTGGAAAATCCTCACCTATTTTGGTGGGGATTTTTTTTGCCTATTCGAATTTCAAACTTTCAATACAATATTGCAAAATTCAATCCCTTTTATGCTAATCCAGATTTCATTCGATATTTTATAGTTTACTTATTTCCTAACCCTAAAATATTAGAATTTAACGTCTTCTTTTACTAAAATAACAAATAGAAATAAATCTTTAATTGCTTTTGGAGTGGTTTCATGTCCCAAGAAACAGTCATTACGAACGAAAAATCAAGCAGTGATCTAGATAAGCTCACAAATCTTTTTAACGAAGAAATCTATGTTCGCGTAGATGCATCTTCTGTACCGGTTACAAAATTCAAAATCCTTGACGACTTAATTAATCACTATAAGTCAATAAACAAGCTAGATGAAGCCAACCAAAAAGTAGAGGACCATCTAAAGGATCATCCAGAAAGTATTTCAGCTAGGTATTTAACTGGCTTTATCTCTTTAATTCAAAACAAGATTGAAGACTCAAACCATCTAAAGTCTCTTCTGGAACAATTCAGAATTCATGGAAAATGGACTATCATTGAATATATAACTGATCATATTCTACAATTTGGAGAACAAAGACTTGCTTTAAAATTTAAAGCTGAAGCTCTTGAAAAACTCAACAAAAACAAAGAACTCAAACTTGTATTAGAAAAACTAGCAAAACATGACCGAAAAAATCCTGAAATCGCTAAAAAATATGCTCTGTCTATCTTAGATGAAGATAGAGATAAGGCGATTATTTTCCTCAAACAAGCTGCAGAATCATTTGCAAGATCAAAAGAATACGGACAACTGGAAGAAATTTGGTCAATTCTAATTCAGCACAATTTTGAAGATTTGCCTTTCTTCGAGAAAATCGAAAGAATCCTGCTATCTGCTCGTGAAAAATCTAGAATTGTAATTCTGTTTTATCCTTTAATGGAAACTTACAAACAATTAGAGGATTATGATAAAACTATATTGCTTCTCAAAAAAATTCTAGACCATGAGCCACTTTCACAAAAAGCAAGAAATGACTTAATTAGATCTTATAAATCGAAATATGCCAACCATTCCCTTCTTGAAGAATTTTTAAAAATGTCCGAGTTAGGAAATAGTAAAAAATCTATCAAAGCATGTATTACAAATTTTGAGAGAAATATTGTATTCGATACAAACAATTACGTAATGCATCGCAATTGGGGTGTTGGTCAAATCAAATCAATTAGTAGCTCAAGTGATTCCATTGTAGTAGATTTTTTAGACAAAAAAGAACATAAACTTTCTATTCAAATGGCAATTACTAGTTTAAAGCCACTCAAACAAGATCATATTTGGGTAAAACTATACGAAAACAAACAACAAATAGTTGATCTATTTGCAAATGATATTCCTACTTTCTTTGTTGAGCTATTAACTTCTCATGAAAATATTATGACCCTGGGAGACATCAAAGGCGAGATCACAACTAAATTTCTCAGTAAATCAGATGATTGGTCAAAGTGGTGGAATAAAGCTAAAATCCTCCTCAAAAAAGATCCACGTATTGGATTTAATCCAAAGAAAAAAGATGAGATCATTTATCGCCAAAAGCCAATTTCTTTAACAGAAGAACTTTCTGATAAATTCGGAGCTGTAACTGATATTAATAAAAAATTAGACATTGCTTTAGAAGCTTTGGAGGTCTACGAAGAAGCAGATGGAGCAGTAGAGTCTTTCAATCACTTCTATTATGAAGAAGAAGAGGCTAAAGATGTTTTCCGCAAATTGGTCGCGTATCTTTATTTGGAAATTGCATCGAATATCATTCCATCTGATGATTTACCAAGACATCAAAAACCAGACGATATTCAAAAACTTATTCAAGGATTATCTAAAGAAGAACTTCTGAATTTTTCAAAACAACTTACAAATGTGGACGTTAAGAAAAATTATGTAAATTTAATAAGAAAATACCATTCAGATTATATCAATGTTCTTATGGGAATTCTTTTTGAAGTTCCAGTCAAAATCAATAAGTATGCATTCACTGTTTTGGTTTCAGAGGGAAAACACTCAGAGTTAAATTTATTTATTGAAACAACTATCAATAAATCAAAGGAAAATCCTGAAGTATTTTTATGGGTCGCAAAATCTATATTAGCCGGTTCATGGGATTACTCTTGGTTAAACGTTTCGAGACAAGACTTAGTTCTTAGAACTTTCCGATTACTCAAACCTCTCGCCAAGATTGAAGAAAAAGGAACCAAACTCAAAAATGCAGCAATGGATATTTTATTTGGAAACGAAAATGAAGTTGTTTCTGAAGTTATAAAATCTAGTGATGCAGACTTTATCCGAAAAATCTATGCACTGTTTAAAGAAGTTCCTTACGTGACAGATGGTGAAAAAGACAAACTTCTAAACCTAATCAATACGCTTAAACCAGGATTCTCTTGGGATGACAATTATACAAATTCAGACGATGATTCAGTGGATGACACGTATTCTATTCCTAGCAACGTAATCCTTGTTACTAGAATGGGATTTAATGCAAAGAAAGAAGAGTTTGAACACCTTGTAAACGTTGAGATGGCTGAAAACTCAAGAGACATTGGGGAAGCGCAAGAAAAAGGTGACTTACGAGAGAACGCAGAATACAAAGCAGCGATGGAAAAACAAGTTCAACTACAAGCCCAAATCAAAAAGCTGGAAACTGAACTCAAAAGTGCTCGTATTCTAGATATTACTGATGTCAAAACAGACAAGATCAACATTGGCTGTACAGTAAAACTGAAAAACGAAAATAACGGAGAAGAAGATACCTACTCCATCTTAGGTGCTTGGGATGCTGATACAGAGAAAAACATCATCAGTTACCAATCTCCAATGGGCAAAGCACTTCTAGGCAAAAAAATCGGTGATACTGCGTCTGTTGACTTTGAAGGAAGTCATATGAACTTCAAAGTTCTCGAAATTAGCCGCTACACAATATAACCATCTTCGCTCATTATCGTAAGGAACTTGATTAATCAAGTCCTTACGATAATGCTGTTTCTTTACTACTCAATCTCCCACTCACAATCGACAGGCAAAAAACTAGGTCCATCAAACTTAGGAACACCTAATCTTTCTACTTCAAAATCAAGAATATCATCTTTCCAGAGATAACAATTCGTAGTATGGTTATCCCCTTCGTGTAGCGCAAAACCAAGATTATACTTTCCATGTGAAATATTTAAGGGGAAATTAAATTTAAAACTAATAGTCGACCCAGCTTTTAAATCTTTAATCGCTTTTTTTAGATGATGCGAATTTGTGCCAAAGACTCTTAAACCTTTTGCATCATCAATATGAAATCCAATAGTCAAATCAGGAATAGCCGCTTTAAACTTAATCGAAAAATGAAGAGTAACTACTTCCCCTATTCCAAAAATCGCTTTTGCAATACCAAAACTGGACAAACTAACTGCATAAAAATCAATAAACTCCGAATCAATATTCTTATCATGAGAAGATTCTAAAAAAGAATTTTCTGCTAAAATCTGAATGTATTTTTTAAGAGCTAACGCAGGTAATCCGTCATATTCGATTTTACCTTTTTCCATTACGATCATTCTATCCGAAATCATTTGTAAAAGATTCAAATCATGACTCACAATTACGATTGCGGAACCTTCTTCTTTAAATTTCTGAAAACGAGAAAGTGACTTTTGCTGAAAACTTGCATCTCCCACAGCAAGTGCCTCATCAACTAAAAGTATATCGGGACGATTTGCGGTAGCTAGGGCAAAACCAAGACGCATCATCATGCCGGTTGAATAATTTTTCAGAGGAACTCCTCGAAAATCATTTAAACCCGAAAACTCAAATATAGAATTTGTTAAATCCTCAATTTCGGTAACCGAATAACCCCAAACTAAACCATTGTAATACACATTTTCATAACCTGATAACTCTGAGTTAAACCCTACCCCTAATTCCAAAATAGAGCGTATAGAACCTTTTCTTTCTAGAACTCCTGATTGAAATTTAGAAACTCCGGATAAAACTTTTAAGAGAGTTGATTTACCTGCCCCATTTCTTCCAATGATACCTAGAATTTCACCTGGATTTACAATGAGATTAATTCCATTCAACGCAGTAAAAGAACGGCTACCGGGTATTAGCCCGAAACTTATGGCAGTTAAAATTCTCTCAAAAGGAGATTTAAACCCGACATATTTTTTAGTAAGATTTTGAAGTCGAATCACAGATGATCCAATACCACTTCATCTAATTTGAAGCGAGTCAAAATAAAAATAAAAGTAAAAAGTGAAAGAGGAACTAAAAAAACAAAAAAAGAAAATTGAATCGAATATTCCTTTAATACGATCCATCGAAAAATATCTAAAGGAATAACAAAAGGATTATATAGATTAACCTCACCTAAAACTCCAGATGGAAAATATAAAATAGGAAGTGTCCAAAATAAAATCTGTGACAGAAGCCGCATGATAGGAGATATATCTTTTAACAAAATGTTTATACGCGCAAGATACTCTAAAATAAGCATCAAATATAAACCTGTGAAAAAAATTACTAAGTAGGAAAAATAAAAAATATGCCAATTTAAGCTACCCTTCCAAAACAAAACTACAAATACAGGAATTGAAATTACAAAACTATGAAGTAACATCTGTAAAAAAGGTATCCATAAAAATAGATTCGCGCCTAAACTGGAACGTTTGATTAATTGCCTATTATCAGTTAAAATACTAACACCACGAACCAACATCTCTTGCAAAGGAATCCAAAATAAAAGTCCTGCAAAAATATAACTAGGATAATCTAATTTTGAATTAGGAATATTCGTGGATTTATTTAAGATAAAAAACACAAATGTATAGATAAAAATTAAACTCAAACTCTGCACAAGCATCCAAAAAACCCCGAGTACACTGCCAGCAAATTGAAGCGCATAATCTCTCTTTACTAATATCCAAAGAATTTGTAGGTTTTTAAAAGCTAATACCATAACGTCGTTAACACTATATTTTAAAGACTTGGCTCTTTATCAATGAAAGATTTTTTAAGATTTCAAAAGGATTTTTTTATCTGAACAAGAAAAAACACCTTCCTTCCCAATTACTAAATGATCTAAAAGAATTACATCTAATTGAGAAAGTAAATTTTGAAGTTGATAAAATAGTAGATAATCTGAACTACTTGGCTCACACGACTGACGCGGATGATTATGTGCTATGATTACATATTTAGCAGCTTCATCTAGTATTTGTTTAACGATTTCCCTCGAGTGAACCCCGACTTCATCTAAACTCCCACGAGCAAGTAATTCAAAATTAATCAAACTTTTGTCTGAGTCCAATGTAATCAGATAAAAACACTCGCGGACTTCTTTGATTAGTTTTAAATGTAAAAGTTCAATTAATGATTCTAATTTCAGAACTGGGTTAAGAAACAAATTCTTGAGCTTAACTCTATGACAAAGCTCCCGCAAAGCGAATAATGTCGCAATTTTGGCTTTTCCAATCCCTTTTTGCTTTTCTAGCAAAGAAGCTGGGGCATTGATCAAACCCAAAATTCCTGAAAATTGAACCAATAACTCTTTAGAGAGAGTCTCAACATCACGCCCCCTGCCTCCACTCCCAAACAAAACTGCAATTAGCTCCCAGTCCTGCATCTTTTCAGGACTTCTGAGAGCAATAGAGCGAGGATCGGTCTTGGAATTGAGTCCCTTAGAAAAAGTGAGACTCAGATTCTTCTCAAGTTGCGTTTAGTGAGATCAGAAAGTTGATTGGAGAACCAAGCACCATTCTGAACAACTTCACCTTGAAAAGCCTCAGCAAGGTATTCCTCAAAGGTTTTGCTGTATCTATCTTGAACTGGCTTTGGTTTCAGTTCAGCACCTGAAAGACCGCCTTTTTTCCTGCGATAGTAAACTGGATGTTCCAAAGATCTAATTATCATGGTTTCCTCCGTTTCATTTATTAGACGACATAAACAGTAATTATGTCAACTAAAAATTAAACTTAATATTTGTATAGCATACTTAACATACGACAAGTATTTGTCAAGATTTTTATGTAATTTCCATTAATTTACTAGGAAATTTCACAAATTCTCTTCCTGCTTACAAAAATAAGTATAGTTTACAACTAGGACAAATTAGAGATTTTTTTGAAAAAAAAAAATAAAAAATCAGCTCAAATACGTAATTTCCTCTAAAAAAAATGCGCCCACACGACTTTTTCTTACCTATTCTAATTGAAAGTAAATTACAATCTAAAGCTCAATACTTTACAATCAAGAATTGAAGCTGACTAGCTACCACCTACTTTCAAATACAAACTTGAGGGTAAAGATGAATTACAGCAAAGAACAACAGTCAATTCTAAATGACGAAACGAATTTCAAACAAGTGATTGCGGCGGCGGGTTCCGGTAAAACAAGTACAATGATAGCACTCCTTGAACAGATAATTCAAAAAAAAGAGGAAAACCAATCCGAGATTCTAGTGATTACTTTTTCCAGAAAGGCAGTGGCGGAAATCAAGGAACGATTGGAAAAAAAAGTGAAATCACAGCAGATTCGAATTCAAACATTTCATGCCTATTGCCTCTACATTTTACAAAAATACAATCCTGATTTTCAAGGAATAGAAGTCAAAATCATTGAACCAACAGAAAAAGAAAAAATTTTCAAAGAGTATTTTAAACGAGAGCGATTCAAAATTGGCGGAATACCTTACGAATTTTTACTCTCTTCCACTGGAAATTTTCTACAAAAATACTTTCCACATCTTGCTACTCAGATAAATGAATATTATGCGCTGTATAAAAAAGAAAATGGCAAACTAGATTTCGATGATTTAGTTGAAATCTACCTAGACGGACTTAGAGTTCAAAAAATGTGGGCTTTAGAAGCTCGTAAAGAAGTCAAACGAGTGATAGTAGATGAGTTTCAAGATACAGACTTAGAACAATTAGAGTGGCTAAGATTGTTAAACCCCGAAAAACTCTGTGTAGTTGGTGATGACTGGCAGGCAATCTACGGATTTAGAGGAGCTAGCACAGAACCATTTTTGAAATTCAAAGACTTCTTTTCGCCCTGCTCTATTCACTTCCTCACTACCAATTACCGCTCGTTACCCGCAATAATTAAAACTTCTGCACTTCCTATATCGAAAAATAAAAAAAACATTCAAAAAAAAGTGCACGCATTTCGAAAAGGGAATGCAAATGTTTTTCGAATTTGTTTGTCAGAGGAACAAACTTTAGAATCACTCTGTTTCTCAATTCAAAATCAAATTATAACTAATCCTGATATAATAGTTCTATGCAGATCAAATCTACGAATCCAATTCTTAACAAAATTAGGAATCCCAGAAACACATATCATGACTATCCATGCTTCGAAAGGATTAGAGTTTGGTAGCGTTTATGTGGATTTACATTCTGGTTGGAATCTAAAACTAAATGAAAGTAAGGAAACTATAGAAGAAGAACGAAGAATTTTGTATGTTGCCCTTAGCCGCGCCAAGGACAACCTTTACATTTTCGGAAATCGTAAATCCAAAAAGGATCAAATCGAAGATCATTTCTTCGGATACTTTAGATTTGCCGTCAGAGAAATAAAATTAATTTACGAAGCAACAAGGATATGAACACCGACAATCTTGAAAATATCCAATCTTTTATCGGTGTTCATCGGTGGTAATCTTTAAGTTGTCTTCATCGCAATTTCAACTGCATTTTTTGCGCCATCGTAGATTCCATACTTAGCATTGCGAATAACGCATTCATTCATACGTTGTAAAATTTGATTTTGTTCGGTTAGAAGTTTTACCATTTCAAATGCGTGCTCTGGCTCTCTACATTCGGTTGTTCCTTCTCCAATTTCCATCGAACGAAAAGCAGAAGCAGCTTCATGATCTCCCACTCTACGAATAAATAACTTAGGAATTGGATAAAACGCCAACTCGGATGGTTTGGTAACCAAAATATCCGATACACGAATCAAATAATCAGTCGTAGTAAACGCTTCGTAATAATTTTGATAAGAAAATAAAGTAACTGGTTTCAGTTTTGACTCATCCACCGAATCAAAACTATGAGTTTTACAAAATTCCAAAAGACTATCCCAATTACTTACTATATGATAATTCAAACCCATTCTTTCAATTTCAGTCTTTAGAATCTCAAACATACCAAGATGATCACCCGTATTGATAAATAAATGTAACTCTCCATTCTTTAGTTTATTTTTGATATTATCAATAAAACTAATCGTATAATTTTTCTGTGCACCTGCTCCGCCGATCGGAAGTAAAAGGCGTTTAGGTTTTTGTTTTTGAATTCTCTCAATACGTGCAATTGAATCAACCATAACGTTAGTCACCAGAGGCTCGGACACCCAATGTCCAGCAATATGCAAATTCTCTTTTGGAACTCCCATATCAATAAACTTATGATAGGAAGCTGGACTCTGAACTAAATTCAAAGCACCAGGAACAAGTAAGTAATATTGTGGAAAATTATCACAAATCAAATGAACAACATTTTTAAAACCAGCCTCTACTGCAATTTGTCCATTGAGCGGATAAGTAGAAATATACGGTAACTCACGAGAAAGATCAGACATCATATTCGCATAACTTTCCGCAAGTAAACTTGATAGATACAACGAACCAATATTTCCTTGTGCAGTGAGCTGACCCCAAGCCCATTCAATCGGTCCGCCCCACTCAGAAGAAACTCGACTCATTTGACTGTAAAGCCCATCGATTTCTTTAATCGCAACAGCTTCGTTTGACTCAATTCCAAGCAAATCATGCAAATATGGTTTTAACTTTTTTGCGAGAACCCAAGAATAAAGTGCATATGCCATTCGATGATGACCATATCCCATACGAATAGTTCCAACTAGAACTCCATCGTCTTTTACTTGAGTTCCTACACCTTTTTGAAAAATTTCTAAGTCTTTAAAAATGGGAGATGGTTTTGTCGAAAGAGAAATCTTTTGATCTGGATTAATCCCATAACGCAAAAAAATTGCTGTTTTAATTAGATGTGCATAACCTACTGTGAAGTAATTTGGGTTTAGTCCAAAAAGTTTTTCTCTGTTCATATATAAATTTCTCCTATTGTTCTATGAATATAGGAAAACACAGGTTTGAATGTGAAAGTATTTTTTTATTTATCTAAAAATATTATCCGAATACCAATCAGACTTTCATGATTTCGTGGATTTTGGGAAGTAACTTTCGACCAGCTAAAATAAGGATAATATCATTTTCCATGAGTTGAGTTGCGCCCCGAGGAACTACATACTCTTCTCCTCTAGTGAGAAGTACAATCAGAGCACCTTCAGGAAGCCCTACTTCTACAATCTGCTTTCCAATTAGTTTAGATTCTTTAGAAAGTGTAACAGTTACTAAATCATTATCCGTTTTGCCAATTTCTTCTGGTTGAAAGGGAATAATTTTCGGTTGTTGGTTAGAATCTTTTTCGATGACTTTAAAAAATTTTGCAACAGCAGGAAGAAGTGTTCCTTGGAATAAAATCGAAGTAATCACAATAAAAAAAACCAAATTAAAAATTAAATCAGCTTTCTCAATTCCAGCTTGTTTGGGAAATGTTGCGAGAATAATCGGAACAGATCCTCTAAGTCCAACCCAAGAAATCATTGCTTTTTCTTTAAAATTTAATTTTGCAAAGGCTAAACTTATGTAAACGCTAAGAGGTCTTGCGATAAAAATAAGAATTACAGAAAGTACAATTCCAATCCAAACTACACTTAATAGTTGTTTTGGAAATACAAGTAGACCCAAGAGCAAAAACATAATTATCTGCATAAGCCAACTCACGCCATCGTGTAACCTAATCAAACTTTTCTTATGAATAAAATCCTTATCTGATAAAATAAGACCGGTGAGGTAAACAGCGAGAAACCCATTACCGCCAATATAAGAAGTTAAACTATAACTAAGTAAAGCAATCGTAATTGTCAAAACTGGATATAGTCCTTCGTATTGTAACTTAATTTTATTAATCAAAAAAATGGAAACTTTTCCAAATAAAAATCCCCCTACCCCACCAAGTCCCATTTGCTGAACAAATAAAATAATTAAATCCATCATACCTGCATCAGGCTCTTTGACAAGCCTGAGAAGTGCGATAGTCAAAAACACCGACATAGGATCATTACTACCAGATTCCAATTCTATCGTCTCTCGAATTTGTCCACTGAGCTGCACTTTTTGAGAGCGCATAATCGAAAAAACCGCAGCAGCATCTGTGGAAGCTACAATTGATCCGACTAAAATTCCTTCAAACAAAGTAAAATTCAAAATTTTATGAACAAAAATACCTACAACAATCGCAGTTATAAATACTCCCAAAGTAGCTAACGAAAATCCCTGCCAAAATATAGGTTTTACTTTGTTCCAATTTGTATCCAATCCACCAGAAAATAATATATAGATAAGAGCGATTATACCAACATTTTGCGTAATGGCAGCGTCATCAAAATAAATTCCGCCAATTCCATCAGAACCAGCAAGCATCCCAATTCCTAAGAAAATTAAAAGAGTAGGAACTCCTAATCTACCAGTCACTTTACTTGCAAGAATACTCAGAACGAGTAGTATAGAAATGGCTAGTAATAAATTGTTAAATGAATCCATCAAACCTCATGATCCAATTTTTTTAGTTTGTTTCAATTCCTGTCTCTTTTCTGGATAATGCAAATAACTCTCTAAGGCTTTAAAAAAATACCCAACATCTAGTCCAAATCTTTCAGGTAAAATCAATAGATGCGAATTTGTCATACTTAGATTCCATCCAATCTTAGAATAAATTTTTTTGACAGTTTTATCTCTTCGACCTTTACTCACGTAGAGATAACGTGTAATATCCTCCGGGTTAATTAAGTTTATGAAGACTGCCATATTGTTATGCCATTCCTCAGTAGAAACTTTCATAATATTATCCCATCGAATAATATAAGAGTAATTTTTAAAACCCATTCGAATCCCATCAAACTCAAAAACCAAATATTCTCTAGCAAAAAATCCGAATAATATCCCCAAAAAAAGGATAAGCCCCGTTAGCCCCATAAGACTTGTCAAAATAGTAAAAACTAAATTCAGTCTTACAAAATAAGCAAGGAATCCGCCCAAACAAAATAATAATATGGATATAATATAGACTTTATTTTTATCAATATGGAATTTTTTATTACCCAATATAGAAATAGAATTTACCTCTTTTAACATTTGCTTTTCAAAATTCTTTTTTCTCCAAGCAAAATAGGCAAATGTAAAGAAGGAAGCACCAAAAAGACCAACACAACCAATCCCGAGATTTCGTTCGTCCGAAGTCCTACCGGATAACGCGATGAATCCCCCGAGAGTAGTAAATAAAAAAGAAATAAAAAGTAAAATTGCAGTTTGAAAATTCATGATCAGGACTCATCTTTCATTCTAAGATTAAATTTTTCGAGTGCCTTCTTTTCTTCCTCTGACTGAGGAAACAAGAAAGATCCAATTATACCACTCACAAAAATTAACGGGATTCCATAAGCTGCCCAAAACCATGTATAACCACCATCCTCCCCCAAATACAAGTAACAACCAAGACCCCAAATAAGTCCAAGAACAATACTTAATATCGCCCCTCGCCTAGATGCTCTCTTCCAAAAAAATCCAGCAAGAAGAGCAAACGAAAGAGCAGCAATTGGAATATTCGCAAGGATGAGTTTATTTAAAATTTTATCTACAAATATATTTCCCAAAAGCCACGATACAAAAGCAAATCCAAAAAATATTTTCATACTTCCTATATAATCTTTTCCTAGTTTTGGGTTCTTAGCGGATAATAAGAAATCACCCACGAGCATTGTAGTTAATGCACTCCAAATTCCAGAAAGAGTTGTAGCAGCAGCAGCGAATAACACAGCAAACGCAATAGCCCTAAGACCTACTGGGAAATAGGATTTGATAATATAAGGAATTCCTTCCTCGGGGTTAATCCCCGTTACACCATTAAGTCTGAGATAAGCAACGGCTAATATAGGAAAGGCGTAAAGGATAAATACAATAACACTCGAAATTCCAACTGCAATAAAAGCCGTTTTTTCAGAAGCTGCGGCAAATATCTTTTGTCCGTACCAAGGTGCTGCTATATAAGTAAACATTGTAAGTATTACAAGAGAAACGATGTACCGAATAGGAAGTGCATTAGAACTTTCAGGTGGAAATACACGAATAATTTCCTCTAAACCTAAATTCTTTTGAGAATAGGAAAAGTAAAACAGTAAAGGAACGATAAAAATAGTTCCAATAAATCCCATAATATCGGTAGAAATAACAGAAACCAATCCACCACGAAGAGTCATGAGAAGCACAACCCCTACCAGAAGAGCACTGACTATATAAGAATTTACATCCGGTAAAAATGGCTGAAAGATTACAGTGACAGACTTAACATAGGTCGCACTAAACCCAATCATAGCAAAAATCAAAAACAAACTGGCTGTTATCCCCACTGTACTACCATAACGAAGAGAAAATAATTCAGCTACACTCATCCCATTTAACTTCTTCCATTTTTTGGCAACAGTAAACGTATAAAAACCTAGACCGAATAAAAATACAAATGGAAGCGTTAGTCCCCAGATACCAACTGAATAACCAGCAGCGGAAAATCCGAGTAATGTAGAAGTATTAAACTCAGTCATCACAAGAGTAGCGACTAATGCAAATAAGCCAGTCTTACGATTCGCGAGTAAGTAGGAGTTATCGTCCTTTACTTTTTTTGTTTCCCGTAAACCAACATAAATAAATCCAAGAAGCACAATAATAAAAATTACAATATCCATACTTTTTCCTTTTATATAATAGAGAGATAAAATAAAAAACTATTCAAATGTATCATGAGTCCCTTTATAAATCTGAATGAATCTAGGGATAAAGGTAAACAAGATGTAAACTTCAATACAAGCGGAAATGAGAAGCAAAGGAAATAAAGTAAACACATTCAAAGTCTGCAATTCATCCAGAAACCGCGCATACCACTCAGGAGTTTTTGCAACTACAAAGTTCATTTCATATAAAGCGAGAATAATAAAATTCAAAGCCGTACCTAGTTTTGCAATCCGACTTGGTTTCACTTTAAACTCAATTTTTTTCCAAAGAAGTAAAATCGGAATAACAGAAAGCTGTAAAATATCACGTGTCAAAACTAAGCCATAGTAAAGCGGAGAAGTAGAATTCACCAAAATCAAATGAGTAAAAAAAAGAATGACAACCATTTTATCTGCAACTGGATCAAGGATTGCTCCCAAATAGGAAGTTTGATTTAACTTACGAGCGAAAAACCCATCGAAAAAATCTGTTAAAAGTAAAATAGCCACCAGAATAGCAGCAATTAAAAACTCAGACTTTTCTAAAAAATAGATCGAGGGAAAAATAAGAATCATCCGAGACAAAGTTAAAAGATTAGGAACAAGCAATATTTGTTTCATACTAATTTAGCAATGTACAAATTTATCGTTTCCCTGCAATTCATTTCAGTAAAAAAAATAGATTTTGCCTACTCATAATATTTGCACATTGATCTAGATCATGAACCTAATATGATATATATCACGCAGGGCGATGAGGTTACAGTAAAATGTTCCTTGACAAGCAGAATGTTTAGAATTAGACCGTAGTTAACATGCAAAGCGTGATTCAAAAATCTATTTTGAGTTTTATTATTATCTTTGCTGTCCTTTCACAAAGTTTGATTTATGATTCTGGACTTTGTTTTATGCGTAAGGTCAGGCAGATATGCACCTGTAACCACAACTCAAAAAAAGAAATCCATTCCAGATCTTCTGTAAAATCAGATTGCCATGATATAAAAAAAACAGTTCACGTTTGCTCTTGTAAAAAAACAAAAAATCCAAACGAACTCTCTAATCTAATCAAACAAACTTTTTTCATCACAACAAATACGCTCTCTGTTCTTTCCATTCAACTAACGCATTATATATTTCCAATTTCAAATTCTATTTCTAACCATAAAGGCTATCAGCTAACACTCATTAAACCTCCTAAGTTTTCTTAAATTCTGGGCGATGCGGCGACATCATCGTCGTAGAGACAGGTTTCAAACCTGTCTCTACATCGTAAAACCGCCGCCCGCGCTCGTATAGAAAGATAACACCGATTACAAGGCAAATTCATATTTGCCACAAAATAATATAGAGTAAACAGTATTACTCATACTTTACAAGGATATTTTATGAAACATTTTATCATTTTAACAATTCTATTTTTATCTACACTAATTAATTCCTGTGATACAATTACAGGAAAAAAAGACACAGACAAAAACCCGACTCAACAGGCGGCTATCGCACTTGTGTCCAATCAAATCAATTCGTCTTCTCCAACTTCTGTATCTACAATCAATTTTAATGTTGTGTCTGGAAACACTAACGTTTCTTGTGCCGGAACTCTTTCTGGAACTATCGCAGGAACAACAGGTGCAACTCTAAATGATTTACGATTCTATGTTCATGATGTAAAATTAATATCAACTGATGGAACAAAGTCAGATTTTTTAATCACTACCGACGGAAAATGGCAATTAGGCGCTGGTTCCAACTCGTTTGGAAGTTACTCAGGCGTAGCACTTCTTGACTTTGAAGATGCGACTAACGGTTGTAGTGGGGGAACTACTGAAACAAACAAATCCATTATCGGAACTTCTGCAGTTGGTAACTATGTGGGTGTAGAATTTAAAATCGGAGTTCCATTTTACTTAAATCATTTATCAACATCTACTGCAACTTCTCCACTAAATAATATTGCTATGTATTGGGCATGGAATAGTGGTTATAAATTTGCAAAAATAGAATTTACTGCAACAAGTAAAAATCAATTTCACCTCGGAAGTGGTTCTTGTTCAGGCAATACTACCGGACCAATAAATGAATGTGGTTTACCAAATCGTCCTACAATTTCTTTAACAAAAGCAACTGGATTTAATGCAACAAGGGATGTAATCACTCTTGACTTGAATGCTCTTTTTAGTGGCTCAGATGCCTCTAGCACAGGAATTAATATTTGTATGACTGGGAATGCGACTACTGCTTGTCAGCCGATAATCTCTAACATCGGTATCGTGCCTTCAACCGGGGCAACAACAACGCAATCAGCATTCAGTATTCGGTAATACGATACATCTAAAACAGATTTAAGTAGTGTTCCTTGTTTGACTCACTTTGTTAAATTTTATAACAAGGTGAGCCAAACAATTTCAAATCCTACTTTTCTTTTTGCATCTACTTCTCTGGAGGAAGAAAATGAAATCATTCATTATACTACTGCTCTTGTCTACAATCTATTGTGGAACAAGTTTTGACAAAGCGAATAAGGATAATAAGAATAATTCGCAACTACTTCAATCAGCCTTTATTGCTCAATTTTCTGGACGATCTCAAATTGGATATAATTGGAATTTGCCCAATGATTTTCCAATACCAAGTGTTCCGAGAGAAAATCCAATGTCTGAAGAAAAAGTTACTTTGGGACGTTTTTTATTCTATGATAAAAACTTGTCGCAAAATCAAACTCAATCCTGTTCCAGTTGTCATCTTCAGGAATTTGCATTTACTGATAGAAAACCATTTGGTATTGGATCTACCGCTGAAGTTCATCCCAGAAACTCTCAGAATCTTGCAAACGTTGCGTATAATACGCGTTTAACCTGGTCAAATGACAAAATGACTTCTTTAGAAATTCAAGCACGTGGTCCTATGTTTGGAACAAGTCCAATTGAACTTGGACTTAGTAATGATGATTACCTAAATCGCCTAAAGTCCGATAGTCGCTATAGAACATTATTCCAAAGTGCGTTCGGAGGTGGAATTGAAAATATAACAGAGCAAAATGTTCGTTTTGCGCTATCTAGTTTTCAAAGAAGTTTAATTAGCGGCAAATCAAAAGTAGACAAATACTTGAATTATGGAGATAAGTCCGCCTTATCCTCATCTGCTATCCGAGGGCTTGCAGTTTTTAATGGAGAAACGGCTGAGTGTTTTCATTGTCATGGAGGAATCAACTATACTAATTCGATGACTCATGCAGGAACTGTGTTTGAGGAAGTTTCTTATTCCAGTAACGGAATTATTTCAGATACGACTTATGCTAGTTTACCTGACAACAAAAAAGGACTTTATGAAGTTACCCTTTTACAGACTGATATTGGAAAGTTTAAACCACCATCCCTTAGAAACATCGCATTGACATATCCTTACATGCACGATGGAAGCTTTACTTGTACGACTGCAAGTCCTAGTGACATTGAAAATTGTTCCACCGAAGCACTTGGAAAGGTTATCGATCATTATGCATCCGGTGGCTTATCACATAAGAACAAAGATCCGCAAATACGTGCTTTTACCTTAACGCCACAAGAAAGAACAGATTTGATAAATTTTTTAAAAGCTCTGACTGATGATGAGTTTATTTCTAATCCTAAATTTAGTAATCCATTTCAATGAAACTAAAATTTAATTTATATCATATAAAAGTATGGCAAAGAACTATTAGTTGTTCTTTGCTATTGCTTCTAAGTAGCAGTTACTGCACATTTGGCTCTGAAGGAAACAGTCTTACCGAGAAAAAAATAATTATAAACAGACTTTCACTTCTTCGGGAATCTATAAAAACAAATGCAAGTTTACAGATTTTATTCTATGATGACCAAGGAGATGAGAGTTTAAAATCTTTTCAGTTAAACAGTGCAGTGGCTTCGGATATCTATACAGTAACATTAAATAATTCTTCTCAAATAAGTTTTGATAAAGTAGAATTATATATATCTACAACTAGTTCCAGCATTAATTCATCTGATGCGACTAACCAAGTTATGCTACATGAAGCTGATAGCGGATCTTCTAGCTCCGCGTCAGCAACAATTAAAGTATTTACGACGGCTAATGGCTATTCAACGTCTTCATTCCTAAACGCTAATGGATCAGATGAGTTTGGTTATTATAATATATCAGAAAATTTTGTTCTTTCGGATTTACCACAGGGAATATTGCAAAAAGTTACATTTCATTTTAATTCAGTTCATTTTTCTGGAACAATAAGTGGAGATAATAAAACAAAAAACTTTACACTTCAATTTTCGAAAATAGATATACCATTCACAAGACTTTGTACAACCAATCTAGGACTCAATCAAAATCTAAACTTGAAAATGGCTCTAAAATATTCTGAATTATGGAAAGATACTACTACGAATAGTTATACAATAATCGATAATACAAAAATCTTACGGGCAATAACCGATTTAACCGAAAGTAACCCAATCATTAGTTCTTCAGAAAATTCAGGTATTTACAATGAAATACTAAAGAACTGGAATCTAAACACAACAATAAAAGAACACGGATGCAGAAAATGAATTTTAAAAAGAAGATTCTAGCGGCTACTTTGTATTATCTCTTAACATCTATTTATCTTAATGCACATCATACAGGTTCTGGACTTGATACAACTCAGTTCAATGTTCGCTTTTTGGGTCAGGGGGAGGATACTGGTAAATTTCCGCCAACGTATTTTATTTTAAGTAATGACTACAATCGCGGATCACAAGAAAATAGAAATATAAACAACACAACGATTTACGGTGAAAGTATTTTTATGCAAGGTTTATTTACTGTAAACGCAAATTTTAGCTATATCTATTATGACCAAAAGGAACGTTCTGATTTTGCACGTTACGGTAAACCTTATATTGGCTCAAAGTTGTTTCCTTTTTATAAAACACAAGCAGAGAATAACTATTTTTTCTTTGCAGAAGGGCGAATAGGATTTCCTACAAGTGGAGTAAATCAAAAATTCATAGAAAGTAATTATTATACAGCGCAAGGTAATTTAGCATTTGGCTATTTATGGAAAAGGATTTCTGTAGTAGGTAGAATAGGAGGTGAAATGCCTATTAGCCGCTATACAGGTGATACGAACAATACAAACGACGAAGTTCCATATATACTAAGACAAGAACAAAAATTTACCTACAACCAAATAGACAACATCCAGCTAAAAAAAACGACAAACGCCGCAGGTTTTATTTCCTATATAATCAATAATCATATTTCAATTTTTTCTGGTTATACTTATAGGACTCCTTTTAATGGAATACAAAAAGAAAGATCAAGCGGAGATAAAGTTCCATTAATTTTTAGAGAAGTTACCCTTGGTGTAAATTATAGATTTAGTGAAAAATATATGCTTACGGTTTCTTACCGTAATCCGTTGTATCGTGGCAGAGATTTTCGTCCTTATGAATCTTCAATTAATATTGCGTTTATTTTTAATTTGTAAATTTATAGGATACAAAATGAGAATAATAATTATTATCCTTGACTTAAATCAAGTTTAGAAATATTTGCTATGACGAATTTTTAAAAATTAAATATTTAGGAAACCGAATCTTACTTGACAAACTCTAAAGTAAAAAATATATCTATCATGCAGAAAGTGATTAAAAAATCAGTTTTTACTTGTATTATTATTTCTGCCGTTCTATCACAAAGTTTGATTTATGATTCAGGACTTTGTTTTATGCGAAAAGTTAGGCAAGTATGTATCTGTAACCACAATTCAAAAAAAGAAGCCCATTTTAAGTCTTATGCAAAATCAGATTGTCATGACATAAACAAGGCAGTTCATATCTGCTCTTGTAAGAAAACTAAAAATCCAAACGAACTCTCTAATTTGTTAAAGCAAACTTTCACTCTGCCATCTTACAATTTTTCAAACTTTACAATTCAACTAACCCAACATATTTTTCCAATTTCAAATTTAATTTCAAATCTTAAAGGTTACCAGCTAACACTAATTAAACCTCCTCGATTCAGTTAGCTCACATCAAAAAATAACACCGATTACAAGGCAAATTCAAATTTGCCACAAAATACGGCTAAATAAAATTAGCCATTGAAATCTGAGGAGATTTTTATGAAACCAATATTAATAGCACTGCTCATTCTACAAAGTATATCCTGTAGCCTTACCTTTACAGGATCTGAGAAAAAAAATACAAATAATAACAACCAAACAATCCTTGGTCTGGCAGGTTTAATTCCCAAAACAATCAGTAATTCTTCCTACCTGTTTGTTCCGAATCTAGACACAACGATGCCCTATCTAAGCGTTATCGCCCATAACTCCGGTGCAAATACTTTTATAAGCAACGTTGTGTTAGACTCAAACCCTGGAGATTCTAAGGCTACAACGAACGATCATATTTTCGCCAACCTAACAAACTCAAACAAAGTTGCAGTCATCAATATTGCAACATCAGGAGCAAAACTTGCGAAGTACATTGACACAGGAAGTCGTCCAGTCCATGTCTACCAAGATCCAGATGGGAAAATTTGGACAATGAATGATGGAAATGCAGGTGTGGATAATGTTAATTATGCGTGTAATACACTTGGAGTATCCTCTGTTACGGTCATTCAAGATGGAGTAAAAGGAGCAGCAGATGCAGATACTGCAAGCTTAATCAAACATCTATGTGTTGGTAAGGGACATCACAAAGCAATTTTTACAACAAGTCCTAAGAGAGCGTTTGTTAGTAATATCACAGACAATTCGATTTCTATAATTGACAATGAACCAACTAGCAGTAATTATCTGACTGTAATTAGCACACTAAATTTAGGAACAGGAGCGGGACCACATGGTTTTAGTTACTCTTCAGTCTCTGGCAAAGTATATATATCCGCACAATCTGCCGGAAGTGTAATCGCTGTTAACCCATCAAGTCTAACAATGGAAACTATTGCTACTGGAAAATCTGGTCCGTCAACAGCATCTCCCAATGGACAATACATTGCAATTCCAGGAAAAGACACAACAAGTGACACAAACCATGTTGTAGGAAAAGTAACTATTTTAAATGCATCTACTCATGTGTTTTCAACTATAGATGTAACAGACCTTAGCCCCGATCATATGATGTTTAGCTCTGACGGTAAACGCTTGTATGTCGCATCAGCACTTTCAGGTTCAGGCAATCAAGTTACCAATTTAAAACAAAATGTACTTTTAGTTTATGATTCGTCTAACCTTCCAAGTCTTACACTCCTAGCTCAAGTCACAGTAGGAGATGCAAAAACAGGACATAGACATCTTGCATCTGTAAATCATGACTCCATGATGCATATATTCGTTCCTGCTGGAGATGGAATTTTGTATACTGTAGATTCTGAAACAAATGCAGTAACACAAAGACTAGAATTGAAAGGAAGTTTTAGTAATGTTTTCTTTCATACACTGGGATCTGCATCCAATCATTCCCATTAAACCATTAATTTTGCCACAGAGGCACAAAGGCACGGAGAGTTTGATAAATATATATTTCAACCCTCTGCGACTCAGTGCCTCCGTGGCATATATATGTAAATTTAGTCCATCAGGAGAAATAGACATGAAAATACTAATTCCCATTTTACTTGCATTAGCCGTAAACTGCAACGAAACAAATGATAATACAAACAAACAAGCTCTGGCATTAGCAGTTTTAAACCATACAGGAAAAGCAACGACACCATCTTCCTCTATCCCTTCCTCTTCTTGCACTTCTAGCTTTAACTGTACAACCTCTCCTAGTTTTAGTAAGTTAGCCGCCGCAGGAACAAACGTTAGTTGCGCAACGTCAGGCTGTCATACTAGAGCCACACAACAATCTGGTTTGGATATAACAGACTATAATTCAACTAAGGCATTTACAAATCCTGGAAATCCTTGTTCTAGCAGAATGTATACTGCAATTACAACAGGCGCAATGGCAGGCAATTCCAATCGGCAAATCAATGAAGCAGTCTATTGTTGGATTGCCGGTGGTTCAAATCAATAAAGGAAAAAATTATGTTACAAAAAAAAATGTATCGAACCATAATATACTTGGGTTACATTCTCATACTTTCGTGTTTTTCTTTACTGGGACAAAGCCATGAAGGGCATAACCACAAATATCCGCAACACCAAGACGAATCAAAATCTACGGTCAAACAATTAGAAGAAACAAAAACCACAAAGGAGAAAGCAGTTACGCCAAGTAATCCGCATATACATTCGGAGCCAATGATGACCCCGGCTGGGCTAATGCTTCCCCATATACACAATTCGAATGATTGGATGGTAGATTATATGTATATGCAAATGGATATGCGTTCTCTTTACAATGGAAATAACGTAGAAGATCCAAATAAATATCTAGCGGGTATTGAATATAATCCTACAATAGGCTCAATTCCATCCAGCCAGTTAGGGACAGGGGCTATTCATGATCACTCAGGAACAACGACCAATACTTCAACGACACCAGATCCTTTACCTTCATACTACGTAGCCTCTCTCAATCCAAATTCCTATCGGTATATGTCTATGCCTGTAGCGATGAAGATGGAGATGACAATGATTAGCCTCATGAAAAATATATCAGACAAAACAGCAATCATGATTATGCTACCTTATATGAATAATAGTATGCAGATGATCTCAGGAAATTTAGAAAAATCATTTATGAGAACACAAGGAATTGGAGATATAGGACTCACACTCGCTCATAAATTATTAGAAAAAGAATCCCATACTATCAATGTTCAGTTAGGAATTACAATACCAACAGGATCTATTGATGAAAAAAATACAATGCCTCTGATGGGAAAAGTAAAATCACCCTACAATATGCAAATGGGAACAGGAACCTATAATACAATTCCAGCAATTAGCTATATATTCAAAAAAGAAAAATTTTCACTAGGTAGTTTTGTTCAAGTTACACTTCGAAATGGTAAAAATGACAATGGGTATCGATTCGGAAATCGTTATGAATTTTCACTGTGGACTTCTTATCTTTTACTTAATTGGCTTGCTCCTACATTGCGCATAACGTCCTCTAAATGGGACAATATATCAGGAGCCGATCCAAACCTAGACCCAACGATGGATCCACAAAATGATCCAAATCGACAAGGAGGAAGAAGGATAGATTTATTAGGAGGGGTTAACTTCTATTTTCCCTCTTTTTCTGAAAAAATGAAAGCTGGGTTTGAAATTGGAAAACCAATTTACCAACACTTAAATGGTCCTCAAATGGGAACAAATTCATTATTTAACTTTCGTTTCCAGGCTTCGTTCTAGAATTACAACTTATCTATAACTTTATTTAACGTGAACTCGATGTAAGACGCAATTCTTTTTGAGAAATGATATGATTACTTTCTTCTTTGATCCAGTATTAGTTTGAGAAAATTTGATACACCAAAAAATATAATAGAAGGAATCCAAATCCAAACAAATTCAGATTGTAAAACACGAAGACCTGCTTCTGAAAAAAATCGTTTACCAATAGGAGAAACTTGAATTGGTCTAAAGTCAAAGAAAAATCGATCGACATTAAAAGGACAATACAAACAAACTCCAAGTCCTCCATTCGTAAGTGCATCCAAAAGCGCATGAGATAACGTAGATAAAAAAAACACAAACCATAATAGCAGGTAACGAAGTGTAAACACTGGAACAAAACGATAAAAAATAAATAAAATTGGTATAGGAAATAGAACTGAAAATAAAATCGAGTGGGTAATCCCTCTATGCCCCAACCAATGTGCATACGGAATACCTAACGGAAAAGCAATTACATCAGCATCAGGAATCAAAGAACAAAATAATACAAGTAAGTAAAACTTCGATTTATCAAATTTAGTTTTAAAAATACTCGCTGCGGATAATGCAGCAATGCCATGAGAAAAGATGGTAGGCATATTAACGAGACTTGAATTTGTTTGCTAACTCTGTAGAATTAATTTCAGGCATAAGTCCAAATACATTATCAGGTACAAAACGTCTATAAACCTGCGCTCTTCTATGACCAAAAAACTTTCCAACATTTTCTCTCATGTATTCTTCAATAGTCAATGGATCATTTGTAATTCTCTTACGAGTTGATGCTGCGTATTCAAAGAAATTTTTATAGGATTCTCTAATATTAGATACTCCTTTAGAGTAATTAATATAAGCATCCACACTTGATGATTTTAAATCAAAAAACTTATCAGCCCAAAAATCTATAATATGTTTTTTAATAATACACTCAGGTAAGAATTTTATTATCTTATTATTTTCTACATAATGACAATATCCAAAATCTCTTCTGACCAAATCTTCTTGGATGATGTTATAAATTACAATCGGACCGATGTGATAGAGAAATGTATATGTATCATCACAAAGATCCACAAAGTCTTTTGAAAATAAATTAGTCACAGCAAAATCAAGTAAAGTCTGCAACATCTTATTGTATTTTGGTGCTGCAGAATGCCCCATGTTTTTACGAACGAGAGCGGCAGCTAAATTAATGTGAACATTTTCTGATGGATTTAAAATTACAAAACTCGAACTATAAAACTTCTTTTCTTCTTCTTTCAGATCATCTTTTTTAACATATAGAATGTAAGCATCATTTCGATTCCATTCCTTAGTTCCTTTAATAGTCGTATAATAATAGTCTGTCTCTTGAGATGGAACTTTATTTTTAGACATACCGAGTCTTTCCGAAAGTTTGGGAACAGACTGTACGGGAGCAGCAGCTAATGGTTGTAAGTTTTTGAATAAACTTTGAAAGGAATAATCTTTTCCATCATCAAATATGAGATTACTCACCATTAGCCGTTTGTCAGATTTAGATGAACCAACTATATGACAATCAAAAGTAGTTTCAATTAACTTTAATAACGCACGAGTATCATCATTTAATATATTGATAAGACTTAAATTTTCTCTTTCTATTTTTTCATAAAGTGGTTTTGTGATTGGGTATGTAGCAAAAACTTTAGACATTCCAATTATATTATTCCAAGCTGTCTCAACTCCCCTTAAAAAAGAAGATAAATTCTCATATATAATCTTTAGTTTTACAAATTCAATTTCTTGGGGTTGAACATCTTCGTCTGGAAACAACTCAGATGCTTGTTTTTCGACCTCATCCTTCATCGCCTTACCCGCAAGTCGCTGAATGAATTTAGAATAAGTCGATTGGATTTCGTCTAGTTGGATTTGGATATCTTCTTTTTGACTATCAATGATCTCTTTGGCTTCCGCAGACAAATTAGAACCAAAAAGCACAGCCCGAATGTTTTCAATCGAGCTGATATGCAACTGAGTAGTAATTAAGATATCACTTGAAAATCTTTGTGGATTACCCTTTGCCATAATTAGGTTAAAGCTGGATTTAATTCTCCATTAGATTTTGTAGATTTAGATGGCTTTTCGCTATTAGCCCCCTTAGGATTAGAAGGGGAGACAATCGCCATCAATTCATCATGAGTAATAATCTCCTGCACAAGAAGTGCCTTAGCGATTTGCTCCAACTTTTTGTAATTTTTCTTACAAAGTTCTCTTCCTTTATTCAGGCTTGTTTGCACAATAGAGCGAACTTCCTCATCAATCAGCGCGGCAAATTGTTCAGAATAATACTTATTAGACGCATGACCCATATCGCGTCCAACGAATACTTGATCATTAGCCCCGTTGTAATTTACTGTTCCTAGTTTTTCAGACATTCCCCATTCACAAACCATTTTACGAGCGATGTTTGTTGCATGTTGGATGTCGTTACTTGAACCTGTGGAAGTATTTCCAAATTGTAGCTCTTCAGCAATAAATCCACCCATAGCCATTACAATTTGATCTAACCAATATTTTTTTGGATGAATGTGTTTTTCTTCTGCCGGCAAAGACTGTGTTAACCCCAATGCTCTTCCACGGGGGATAATAGTGACTTTGTGCACAGGCTCTGTGTAAGGAAGAAGGGTTGCAAGAATCGCATGACCTGCTTCATGGTAAGCGATAACTTCTTTTTCTTTGTCAGTGATGAAAAAAGATTTTCGCTCTGGTCCCATCATTACTTTATCACGAGCATCTTCTAATTCTTCCTGTGTAACTCGTTTTTTGTTTTTACGAGCTGCAAGAAGCGCTGCCTCATTGATTAAATTTGCAAGATCCGCTCCTGTAAATCCTGGGGTTCCACGAGCGATAGAATTCAGAGAAATATCACTGGTAAGAGGAACTTTTTTGGTGTGTACGTTTAGAATTGCTTCTCTGCCTTTTACATCCGGCAAATCCACAATTACCTGTCTATCAAAACGACCTGGACGAAGTAAAGCAGGATCAAGAACATCAGCTCTGTTTGTAGCTGCGATTACGATTACACCTTCGTTAGCCTCAAAACCATCCATTTCGACTAACATTTGATTGAGAGTTTGTTCTCTTTCATCGTGTCCACCACCAAGACCAGCACCACGAAGACGACCAACTGCATCAATCTCATCAATGAAAATAATACAAGGAGCATTTTTTTTGCCTTGTTCAAATAAATCCCGAACACGAGAAGCACCAACCCCCACGAACATTTCTACGAAATCAGAACCAGAAATGCTAAAAAATGGAACACCTGACTCACCAGCAACAGCTCTGGCTAATAACGTTTTACCTGTTCCAGGAGGACCTACTAATAAAACTCCAGTTGGAATTCTAGCCCCAATTGCTTGGAACTTTTTAGGATCTTTTAAAAAATCAATCATCTCAGACAACTCAGTCTTAGCCTCATCACAACCAGCTACATCAGCGAATGTAACCTTAACTTTGGGGTCCATATTCATCTTAGCTTTACTTTTTCCAAAGCTAAATGCCTTGTTACCAGTCGATTGAATTTGTTTCATCATGATAAACCAAACAACTCCAATGATGAGAAGCCATGGAATGATAGCTGTGATTGCATTTAAAAAACGATTTTCTTCGTTTGATTTTGCGATAAAAGTTAGATTAGACTTACGAAGTTTTCCAAGAACATCAACAGTTAATGGAGCAACAATTGTCTTAAACGGTTTGATACGTTTGTCCTTTGCATCCTCAAACCATCCTTCAATTACCTCTTTATCTACAGTAATGAGTTTTTTGTTCTTACCCTCTGGATTGATTACAATTTTTCCAATGGGCTTAATGCCATCTGCTGGCTCGATCATATTTAAAAAGTCAGAATAGGAAATTTCCTCTACCCTATTTTCTGGTCTCTCACCTTTGTAAAGACCATAGAGGACAAGTAAAATAATCAGGAGGATAAAACCTACCTGTTTGAGATTCTTATTAATCATTAAAATTCTCCCGTGAATGTTAGTTTTCTAGTTTAGCAAATAATTGCAAGATAAAATACAATACTAGCAGAGATCGTTTTGACCTCAAATCGGACATCTTGACATATTACTAAAGTTTAGACTGACCCGCTCGGCTAATTTCCGATATGTTTAAGAATGTTTAATATAGGTAGAAATGGGGTATGTGTATTTTTAATATTACCCAAGAGTAATTCAATACGTCGCCACGGATATTGCCAGAATTTTCTAGTGTGAACAAATGCGAAGATCAGTGCGAGTCTCCGCTTATTGACAATCACTGAGTCCTTCTAATAAACCATTTAAAAGTAAACCAATCTCTTAAAAATTTGTTTACTCAGAAAAATATTAACATACTTTGAATGAATGAAATGGTTAATACCGATTAGCTTGCTATTAGTTTGTATAGAAAATTGTTTTTTGCCTAAGAGAGAATCAAAAATAGGTTTGGGTTCTAACGCAAGTGATTGGAGCAATTCCCAAGGAAAAATGATAATCGTTTATCTGTTCGCTGTATTCGAGAAAGCTCGCGTTAGCGATCGAATGGGGTCATGTTTTTTTATCTTCTTGAAAAAACATGACCAGAATGAGAGCGCGGCGGCTGTTTACAAAAACGTAGGGGTTGAATATATTCAACCCCTACGACGACAATGCGCCGCAACGCCCCAAAGAAATATTTATTTTCCGGAAGCTGCTTCTTTCGTTACGTAAGCTGCGATTTCGTTCTTTTGGATTTGAGTTGTTCCTTCAAAGATACAAAGAATCTTAGCATCACGCATTAGTTTTTCAACTGGATATTCTTTGGTATAACCATACCCACCATAGATTTGCACTGCGTCTAACGCACATTTCATTGCACCTTCAGAGGTGAATGCTTTAGCGATTGCAGAGTATTTTGCTAGGTTAGGATCATTTGCATCAGACATACGAGCTGCACGATAAGTGATTTCACGACCAACTTCTACAGTGATAGACATGTCGGCTAACATGTGTTGCACCGCTTGGAAAGTTCCGATCTTTTGACCGAATTGTTCTCTTTCTCTTGCATATTTTGCGGCGTAATCGAGAGCGGCTTGACCAACTCCGACACCCATAGCGGCAACGTAAGGACGAGAAGCGTTTAATGTGAGTAATGCGTAAACAAATCCCATATTCTCACGACCAATCAAATTCTCTGCTGGAACTTCACAGTCTTCAAAAATGATTTGTCTTGTATCGGATGCGCGGATACCGAGTTTGTCCTCTTTCTTTCCAACGATCAAACCTGGCGTATTGCGTGGAACATAAAAGCAACTAACTCCGCGAGTTCCGCGATTTTTGTCTGTGTAGGCAAATACGGTGTATGCGTCAGCACTTCCACCACCGGTAATCCACTGCTTTGCTCCGTTGATGATGTATTTGTCACCTTTTTTTTCTGCTTTTGTGCTCATGCCTGGAACGTCAGAGCCAGCACCTGGTTCAGAAAGACAAAATGCAATTCCATGGTCGCCTGAGATCACAGGCTCAAGCCATTTTTTCTTCTGAGCATCTGTCCCACCTTTTAAAATAGGAAGTTGTCCTAGACCAGTGTAACCAAAACAAAGTGAGATACCTAGACAACCGCGACTCATTTCTTCTGTAATAAGACACTGTTCAACAGAACCATAACCCATTCCACCAAATGCTTCGGGAATAGTAAGACCGTTGATACCAAGTTCTTTTCTCATTCTGGTAATGAGTTCTGTTGGATGTTCATTTTTTTCATCGTAAATATGCGCGACAGGTGTAATTTCTTTTCTGGTGAAATCTCTCACTAAATCTCTGATTTGGATTTGATCTTCTGTAAAAGCTTGATACATAATTTTATTCCCTTGTAATTGGTAGTTTTATTATAGTTTCTAAATAAGACCTATTGGTCTCGAAACATTTCCTATTATTTTTAGTTAGGATTTTAAATCAAACTTATTATTTACACATTTAGACAGACTGGTTCAAAAATGAACTGATTAATATCAATGTTTTCAGTGTAAACTTTTATATTGCGGTTTGCAATTTGGTTCTTTGCCACAGAAACACCATAACGTTACCCACATCTTTTTTTTCTAAATGAAGTATTCAAAGATTACCACCGATGGANNTGATTTGGTATGAATCCATATCGTTTTTTTTATCGTTCCTTTATCAGTGTTAATCGCTTAATTGCATTTCTCCCAATTCAATTCCCAAGATTAAACTCATCAGACAAATCCTCTGCCCAATACTTTGCAGTCTTACATTCAATTTTTATTTGCGAAAAAATTAACCTCATGAGGTTAATTCATAGTATCCGTTTAAATTATATCCTTTTTTCGCATAACTAGCATTATCCTAAAATTGGATTTTTTTTAAAATTTAAGTATATTATGAAATATTAATATACCTTTTCGAATTCATACCAACTCTAAACCAAAAGCACAAATGTTCCATAAGTGTTTTTGGTTGGAATTTAGTAAAAAAATACTTTACTCGAATTATGAAATAAGTATTGTTTATCGCTATTACAAAGGAGAAATAAATGATAAGAAAGAAGAGAAATAATTCCTGGTCTGATTTTGGAAAAATCGCTGTTACTGGAATTGTTGGGTATGTAGCTTACAAATATCTATTCGATAATGAACAGGTAAGCGGACAGGATTTATTCACTATTCCCAATTTAGATAAAATGAGTTTGGGTAAAGCCTATCCAATACCCAGTTTAAGTTTGCTTGATTCTGATTGGGAAGAAAAAAAGAAACATGTTGCTGATTTGAATGCGATTACCAAAGGGGAACTATTCATTCAACTTACAGAAAAAACCTTAACGATGACTAAAATGGTTTTAGATTTTACTTATCCCAAAGCGGTTAATATGTTGTATGCTCTATTATGTAATCCAAATTTTCAATTGGATATTAGAAACAGAAAACCGGAAGACGACAGAATTTGGGGTGAAAATACGGGAAGTTCCCATGTTAGATTAACTTCACCGATTTTAAGACAAGGAAAGAGTAACGGTTCTCTCATTGCCATTGACAGACAGATAGACTCAAACACAATGTATCATTTAGAAAATGAAGAAGGAAAGTCACCTACACCTTATCGTGGAAATATTTCGAGCTACAGGGTTTTACGACATGAATTGATTCACGCCTATCATAATTTGGTAGGAATACAAATTCCGATAGAAAAAGTGATCACTTTCACTGGAAGTCTTTCATTAAATAGAATTCCATTAAAAATTGAATTGAAAGAGGCTTTAACGGTAGGAAGAGTCAGAACAAAAACTGGAAATTGGATTGGCATAAGGATTTACAAAGATAGCGAGTCACTTTTTTCTCACTTTGAAAAGAAAATTCCATTCAACGAAGCAATTTTTACAAAAGAGCGAAATAGAATTGCCCAATTCGAATATTATAGGGTTGAATATGCTGGTATTTAAGAGGATAATTTTATTTATTCTTCTAGTATTGATTTCTTGCAAAAAACCAACACTAGAAGAATTTTATAAAGAACTTTGTTTTGAAAAAATGGATGATGACTACTTACAGCAAATAGAACGTATGCCCGACATTCAAATGGGTTGGGGACATTTGCTATGGGAGGGAAATGCATATAGTGTAACAAAGCGAGATACCAAAAAAGTTCATTTGTTAAAGGAGGGAGATATCATCTTTCGAATTGATGACTGTCTGCTGGGAAATCTTTTCATCTTCCTAAGTCGGTTTGATTATAAATTTAGGAATGAAGATCCACACTACTTCAATAAAATGGACATTTTGATCTACTACTCGGAATTTGCCAAACCCAAAAATCCTAAAGAGCACAAAATATGGATTTACCGCAACCATGATATCTCCGTAATCTATGTAAAAAAAGAAGGAAACACAATCAAAGAACCATGTGATGAAACTTGTTATACGGATTAGAAGTTTGTAAAAGTATTTGGGACTTTGTAAAAACAGAAAAACTATCTCCCTGATATGGTAGTATTGAATTTTGCATGTAAAAAAATCGTAATTAACCTCAAATGCATTTTACTTCAAACACTCTATTCTAGAAATCAATAGCTGGTGTCGTCTATCGGTACTAATGCAATGGGGGGATATGAATAATTACTGAAATTCTTAGCAAACCAAGAAAAGGAGATTTTTCACTTTTCAGAAAAATCCTTTCCAAATATTTACTTAACTCAAATACTAGTATTAGAACATTCGAATTATAGATTAATTTTAATCTAAGCGAATTGATAATACAAAATAGAAAATTCATGACAGAGAAAAGCAAGAATTCCTTTTACATAGCCGGCATTGGATCTTCAGCAGGTGGACTAGAAGCACTACAAGATTTACTTTCCCATCTGCCTGAAAATCTAAACAACATTGCATTTATAGTAGCTCAACACCTAAGCCCAACGCATAAGAGCATGTTAGTCCAACTTTTAAGCAGAGAAACAAAGCTAAGTGTTCTAGAAGCAAAAAATGGAACTACAATAGTCGCGAATGCTGCCTATATAACCCCACCTGACACAGAAATCACAGTGAGTGCCGGGAAAATTTGGCTACAAAAACCCAAATTAGGAGTTGGTCCAAAACCTTCAGTCGATATACTTTTCCACTCTCTTGCTTTAGAATACAAAGAAAATGCAATTGGAATCATTCTCTCCGGAACCGGAAGTGATGGAGCAATTGGTGTAAAATATATTAAAAACTCTTTAGGAGTAGTGATCGTTCAAGAACCCCATACAGCAAAATACAATGGTATGCCATTAGCCGCTATTGAAACAGGAATTGTGGATTTGGTATTAGCCCCTGANNCATCTACCATTAGCCGCAGACTAGAAAAAAGACTTAGTTTTCTCAAAATAGATTCTATAGATAAATATCTAACTTATGTAGAAAAAGATCCAGATGAATTGGATTCCTTATTCAACATGATTTTGATTGGAGTAACCTCTTTTTTTAGAGATGCAGCAGCCTTTCAGGAAATTGAAAAAATTCTCCTAAAAATCATTAACTCTAAAGCCGAAGGAGAACCAATCCGAATTTGGACACCCGGTTGTGCCACCGGGGAAGAGCCCTACTCCCTTGCGATTTTACTTTTCAAAAACTTAAAAGAAAAAATTTCCGATTATAACATTCAAATTTTTGCCACAGACATTGATGAAAGAGCAATTTCTTTTGCACGAAAAGGAATTTATTCACAAGACTCTTTAAAAGAAATTTCACCTGATCTAGTAAACCAATTCTTTTTAAAAAAAGGAAATAATTTTGAGTTATTAAAGTCAGTTCGCTCTTTGGTTTTATTTTCCAAACACGATTTAACAAGTAATCCCCCCTTTTTAAAACTGGATTTAATTAGCTGTAGAAATTTACTTATTTATTTTGGTTCAAGTCTACAGAAGCAGATAATACCGATTTTCCACTATGCTCTTAAACCCAATGGTTATCTGTTTCAAGGAAAATCAGAAACAGTGGGTCAATATTCAGATTTATTCAGCACGATTGACGGAAAGTCTAAAATATTTCAAAGAAAACGTGGAAGTAAAATTCACACTGTTCAGTTTTCTGCCTTTCGCCCTGCTTCCAAAAATTATCCAATTCCTAACGTTCCAAAACAGAAAGGCGAACCCTTATTACCCGATGTAATTAAGGAAACAATTTTTAATACGTTTGAGTTTCCTTATCTCATTGTAAATGATGGACTTGATATTCAAGAAATTTCTGGAGACGTTAGGCTCTATCTTGGAATTTCTGAAGGAGTTATGAATTCCAATGTATTCAAATTGATTCATAAGGATTTGCTATTAGAGCTTAGATATGTCCTCACCAAGGCAATTAAAGATAGAATTCAACAAAAAAGTAATATTGTTAAGTTTAATTTTTTTGGAAACTTTCATTTTGTAAGAATGAAAATTAAACCTTTGTTATTTTCAGAAAATACAAAAGACTTATTCCT
>DDBL01000133.1:290-698 GCA_002333425.1 Leptospiraceae bacterium UBA2033 | reverse complement strand
TTACAATCGTCCAATGAAGAATTAGAAACTTCAAATGAAGAATTGCAATCCACAAATGAAGAAATCCAAATCGCATACACAGAGCTAAAAGCGGCAAATGAAGAATTGGAAGAAAAAGACAGCCTTCTAATCAATACAGAAGCAAACGCAAAAGCACTATTAAACAACACACTACAATCATTCATACTCTTGGATAAGTCTTATCTGGTAATATCTTTTAATACAAAAGCAAGTGAAACATTATACAACACTTCCGGCAAGGTTCTAGAAATTCGAAAATCCATTTTTGATTATATCGCAACGGAGAACCTAGAGCTATTCAGGAATGGACTATCTGAGGCTTTGGGTGGAAATGCCGTGAGCGGAGAATACAGAGTAACCAATGTAGACAAATCTATTTCTTGGTAT
>DDBL01000133.1:0-210 GCA_002333425.1 Leptospiraceae bacterium UBA2033 | reverse complement strand
GGACAGTACAGAGAAAAGATGGTTCTTTGATTGATGTTTTTGCATCAGCTTCCTTACTTACACAAGCAGATGGAACCCGTTATAAAATTACATCCATTCGCGACATTACGGAAAACAAAAAGTATAAAAACTTATTAGAAGAAACACAAGAATCCGCAAGTGTGGGCGGCTGGCAGTATGATACAATTACACAAGAAGTTTCTTGGACAG
>DDBL01000079.1 GCA_002333425.1 Leptospiraceae bacterium UBA2033 | reverse complement strand
TTACGCGCCACGAACTGATGTGGCACGCAATATGCACCGTGTAGGTAGTCTCGGAGACATGCCCCTCCCCTTGCCGCCGCACGTCGGATACTCTTAACGTTAGACGGCATTTTTTGATAAGACTCTTTAGGAGTCGCAACCATGAATTATTTTATTACTCGTTCTAGGGTTCGTGACGTCGTGTCACGAACAATCTTGTAGGAAAAAATATTACCAGAATTAGATGAAATACTAAGATTTTTTAATTGCAGATTTAATCGACATTCAAAAGTAGCGGCATAATGAAAATATCCTCTATATTTTAAAAAATAGAAATCCAGATTTGGAATCCTGGGTTCCAAATCTGGCAAAAAAATCTGAAAAGTAAGGCTCTTTTGAGACTTTAGGGAAAGCATTTTAGCCTTTATTTTATTGACTGAAGTGAACTTTCAGACTGGTTGAAATTTGCATTTGCGGATAATGAATAGTTAATCCGTTTTTGGAAAAATGGGCTAGGATTAGGATGTCAGAATCGCTAAAAGCAGCCCATTTACTCCGTCGTTTCAAACTTTTTTTCATCCATTCCCCAATCTCCGGCGGGAACTTTTTTGATAGTCATGCTGAGTCCTTTCCCTGCTCGAAGACCACTGCCAGGTTTAACAGAAGAAATTGCTTCGCTATCTAAATCGGTTTTATTGAATAGGTTTAAAGGTTTCTTCGAGACGATTGCTTTAATAGTATCCTTACCGGCAGGAGGAGATACTTTCAGATCAATGTCTTCGGGAGGAAAACGAAATGCTTCATCTGCTTTGATTTCGTTGGATTGACCTGTTTTATTAGGGAGTAATTGCAATATAGTTCCATCCGGTTGAATGTCGATTAACGTCAAGTAGCCGTCTTCACTGGAAACTACATCAAAGTAAAACTTATCCCCAACTTTGAATTTTGATTTGGGAAACTTGATTTCCACTTTTATTTTCTTAGAATCTGTGCTTGATAAATCGGCTAATGCGCGTTTAACGGCAAGCCCTTCCAACATTTTATCAATTAACTTGGAATAGTCTTTCGCAACTTCCATTTTCAGACCACGAGTTTCTCTTTCTTCCTTGGAGTCACTTACCCACGCTCCTTCAACAGAGGAAGTTTCTACATCGACAAGCCGTAAAGAACTAAAATCGCCTTTTTTGTAAACGACTAAAAACTTTTCAGCACCTAGTAGCTTACCAGCCTTAGCCACAGAGCCTTCGTCTAAAACTCCTTGTTGCCCTAGAACTACTTCTTTTAAAGCATCCTTTCTTTTGTTCAGTTCGATCACTTTACAATAAGGGGAACTAAATAAAGAGGCTTCGACTTTTAAACGTAATTCTTCCGGCTCCCCTACAACGGCTACTCGCAAGTCTGCGGCGGGAAGGGAAATGGTCAGGATGGAAATTAGGATTGAGATGAATGTTTTCATAGAAGATTTCCTTTGTTTTAATGTATAAATTTTCATTTTTTATAGAAAGTCACTTCGCTTACGCTGATACAATTTTCGTAAACGGTGGTCGCCGAGTGAAAAATCCAATTCTGATTGGATTTTTTGTATCGAGGTGCAACGACGAAAATCACTCGCTGTCGCTAGTGACGGACCTTTCGCATTCTAACTAAAACAACTTTTTCACTTCCCAAAGATCACAAAATCCCGTCCCGCTATATCGCGCGCAACCATCGGAGTTTGTTGTCCGTCGGTTAATTTCTCAACTTCATCTAGCACATAACGTCTGAGAGATTGAGCTGTGATATTTCCCGATTTGTCTTTAGCCTTTCCTTTTAGGATTGCTTCTTTGATTACAAAGGTAAACGCTCCGTTTTGCCATTCTTTCGATTCCAGTGCGGATTGCGCGCCAGTAGCCGCTGAGATTTCGATGGTTCCAGTTCCACGACGAAGTTCAGGGAATAACTCTGACATTTCTTTGAGCGCGTTAGACTTTGCGATAGATTGGATGATTTTCTTTTCGGTGTCTTCTGGCTTTTCGTTAGAAGCCCCAGGTTTTGTAATCATATTTAAACCACGAGTCTTTGCAGTCTGCCCGCGAGTTTTTCGAATTTCTACATTCTTTGTGAGGCTAGCCACCGTTTGCTCATCCAAGTCCAATTTCTCTCCAGACTGACAGGTATCCACAAGCATAATCTTTTGACGCGAAAGAATTCCGTTTACTAAATCTCGAATTCCATCCAGCGGAATCGCCTTCTCCCAAGGCTTATCTACATTAGCCTCTGATGTCATATAATAGTACACATCGTCTACGTCTGATTTGTCTCTGAGTTTATAATGCTCTGGAATTTTATCTCCAAAGGCAATTAGTAAATCACTCAGCTTTGTATCCTTCCTAATTCCATGTCCCGATAGAAATAAAATCACATGATCGTCTACTTTCGATTTGGCGAGAAACTCTCTTAGATTTTTTATACTCGCCTGTGTAACTTCTTTATTCGCAATCACCTTCGTAAATACATTTCCGAAACTAGTCTTTCCTGATTTTTTAAATGTATCCTCTAATTCTTTCGAGTCTTTGACTGCGTACTGTAATGCATCTAATCCGCCCGATGTCGATGCATTGTATTCGTCGATTCCGATGCCTACGAAGTAGAGATCGGGTTTGCGTTTTGTGGGTGGGGTATAATTGACTGTAAACGCTTCACGCGGGGATTCTACTCCGTCTTCTGTGAATGCGGATACTTCTATTTTATTTTCGCCGGGGGCGAGTTCTATACTCTGTTCGAAGGTATGAGAATTCCCAGAAATCTTTTTTCCTGTAGGGTCAGTCGTACGAATATAATCACCACCCAAAGGAACGCCATTCACGAAAATTTTATAGCCTATTAATTTTGCTTCATCAATAGGGTCGCCCAGATCAATGGTAAGTGAAAGAGAGGCTACATTTACTTTACCGTCAGCAGGAATTCCTTTTATAAAAATTACTGGAACATTTATTTCTCCTGTTTTTTCTACAAAAGGAATTCCATTGGATTTGAATCTTTGTTTTACTGCACTTTTTAAAAAATTAATTCGACTTTCCTTATCACTGCTTGTAGATAACAAACTTAAAATATGATCAGGGCGGTTGTAAGCTAAATCAAAAGAATCAAATCCGTATGGTCGAAAACCGTCTTCGGGACTTCGATTTTTTCGTTTTCTATTCTTTGTATTTGGATTCTTATCAGAAACTGTCCCAATCCAAGAAGAGCGCCCTAACCATGAAAGGGCGGTTATACTCGCGCCTTGTCCTGTAAATTTAAAAGTTTCAGTATCAAATACCACATAATCGTCTGCATCTTTGACTAACATTCTTATAATTTCTTTATTATTTTTCTTTTCAATTATGTGAATCATTCCATTTTCTAATAAAATTGCTGCATAGTTTCCAGATTTAGATACGCATATTTTTTCTGGGTAACTTGGTAAAATAGATAAAGGTGTCGCATAACGTAACCACTCGAAGCCACCACGACTTGAGCCTAAGGCACGTTCAAAATCAGCTTTAGAAATTTGAACAAGGTATATATTACCGCTTGTATTGTCCCAAGAAAATTCTACATTATTCTTAGCTCCGAACTCTTTATCTTCAATATGAAAAAAGACCGAATTAACAATAATTAACAATTTATCATTAAATTCTTCAAACGCGATCACTCGATCAAAAAAAGGAAGTTCATCATTATTTATTTCAGATTTAAAGTTAGTTTTAAAACTCCGAGTTAGAACGGGGATTTTTTCTCTAAAATTCCCAAGTAATGTAACATTTATATTCTCAAGGCTTAGTGATTCTTGGCATAAACCAATGTTTGCATTTGATACATGTTGCTTGATGCTTGCATCTGAAAGGGAAAAAAATAAACTTTTTCTAGCTTCGTTTACGATTATTAAATTCTCATCCAACCAGCTTATTTGATTTTTTATGACATTTTTATTATCAACATATTTTTCACTTTTAACTTTACTTTCGTTGAAAAAAACTAAATTACCATTAGAATCAGCATCAAAAAAAATCTTTTCTGGTGTTTTAATAAAAGTAGACTTTCCATCTAATTGAATTTTCCATACCCCTGTTGTAAGATTAGAATCATTTGATTCCAATCCTTTTACTAAAATTCCAGCTTTATTCCAAATAATTTTTTGTTTAGGATCATTATAATAATTAAGTGATTGAATAGTTTTGATTGGTACTGCCTGAGACTTGCCATCCAGTTTAAGTATATAAATTTCTTGCTCGCAAACATCAGGATTGTCGAGTAAATATCCAGGGGCTTGCTTTGGAATTAGAAAAGCAAGGGAATTAGCGTCGGGAGATATTGCAATGCTGGGCTCTAGATTTTCATGTATTACAGTAAGACTTTTGGCATGTTCAAGATTATAATTATCTGAAAAATTAAATGTGATGGTTCTTTGATTACCTATCTTATCCCAAAAATATACTGAACCATTGCTGTTTATAAGAGCTGTCGTACCGTTAGACAATGAATCAATTCCAAGATTTTCTTTATACCATTCAGTTGAATCTGTTTTGATATCTTGCGTAGTTACCCAAGAGTTATTTTTCCTTTCTAGAATAAGAATATGCATAGACTCTTTATATCCTGAAGAAAAACCAAATGCTTCAACACGTTGATTGCTGATATTTTTTCTTTCAGTTTTTGATACAAAGGCTAAAATTTTATCATCGTCTTTAAAATTTACAACTCTTACAAAGCAAATAAAATCGTCGTCGTGACAATTCTCTTTTTCTTTTTTACCAGAAGTAGTATTATAAATCGAACTTTCAACAGCAATATATTTGCCGGATGGGGAGATTGTTAT
>DDBL01000149.1:12855-13022 GCA_002333425.1 Leptospiraceae bacterium UBA2033 | reverse complement strand
ATTTCGCGTGTCGCTTCGATGAAATCCATCGCATAATTGTTATGTTCCTCAATCCCAGTTGCAACGGTAAGGATATTTGGATCGAATATAATATCACTCGGCGGGAATCCGACTTTTTCGGTTAACAGCTTGTAGGCTCTCTGACAGATGCGAACTTTGTCTGCTTT
>DDBL01000149.1:10964-12769 GCA_002333425.1 Leptospiraceae bacterium UBA2033 | reverse complement strand
ACGTCGATGATGTTGGCACCGTTTTGGACTTGCTGTAGCGCAACTGCTACTGCACCTTCCATATCTCCAGCAAGAATCATATTTTTGAATTTAGGAGATCCTGTAACGTTAGTTCTCTCACCTACCATGAGAAAACCTTTATCGGGAGTAATGTTTAATGGCTCAAGACCAGAGAGTCTAGTTACTTCTTCTGGTTTAGCTGGAATATGCGGCTTCATCCCCTTAACCGCTTGGGCTACTGCTTTGATATGACCTGGAGTAGTTCCACAACATCCGCCTGCAATATTGAGCCAGCCCTGAGTTGCAAAATCGTGCATGTGATGACCGAACTCTTCTGGAGTTTGATCATATCCACCAAAAGCATTTGGCAAACCCGCGTTCGGATAACAACTAATATGCGTTCCTGCTACATTGGCAAGGTCCTCAATATATGGACGCATATCCTCAGCGCCTAACGCACAGTTAATCCCAACACTCATTGGTCTTGCATGGGCAATCGAATTCCAAAATGCCTCTACTGTTTGACCGGAAAGAGTTCGTCCTGATTTATCTGTAATCGTAACAGAGATAGAAATAGGAACACGAACTCCGCGCTCTTTAAAACATTTCTCAATAGCAAAGATTGCAGCTTTGAGATTAAGCGTGTCGATGATTGTTTCTGGAAGAAGTAAGTCTACGCCTCCTTCCATGAGAGCGTCTACTTGTTCATAGAAAACCTCTACAAGTTCATCAAAGCTAGTAGCGCGGTAAGCTGGATTGTTAACGTCAGGCGACATAGAAGCAGTCCTTGTTGTAGGTCCAAAGGCTCCTGCAAGAAAACACGGGTGGTCTGGGTTTTTAGCTTGGAATTTGTCTATAGCCGCTCGTGCTACTTTGACACCGGCAATATTTAATTCTCTTACAAGATGTTCTAGTTTGTAGTCTGCTTGGGAAATTTTAGAGCAACTAAATGTGCAAGTTTCGATAATGTTTGCACCTGCCTCTAAAAATTCAGTATGAATTGCTTCAATTATATCCGGGCGGGTAATACAGAGTAGGTCATTGTTTCCTTTGAGCGGAAATGGGTGATATTTGAATCTTTCTCCACGGAAATCTTCTTCCGTTAGCGGATAACGTTGGATCATAGTTCCCATTGCTCCATCGAGCACGAGAATTCTTTCTTTGAGTAGGTCTTCGATTTTTGGTTTTGTTGTTGTCATGTTTTTTTGCCACAGAGGCACTGAGTCACAGAGATGTCTGTGACTTAGTTATTTCTTTTCTATGCAGCGTTCTCCTTTTAGTGGTCGTTTATTGTTTATAATAACTGGAAATTTTTTAGATTCAGTAGCGTTTAATTGGATGTAACCTTTAAATTGATTTGGAACATCATAGTCAGGAAAGATTGCTTCTACGGGACATTCCGAAACACAGGCTCCGCAGTCGATGCAGGAATCGGGATCNNCAATCGAGACAGGTTTCAGTTACTACATGAGCCATTGTTTTGTTCCTTAAAATTTTGTAGCGGTTTCATTTGATTAGCCTTTAAATAGAATTTTTTTAGATTTACAAAGATTTTTTAGATTTTTATCATTTGTCCAGATCAAGTGATTTCCCATTTTCGCGGAGGCATAAAGCCCAATGTCGATGAAACTAAGCCCTTTACCTGCGAGTTTTTCTTTTTGGATGAATTGGAAAAGAATTTCATAATTTACAAATACTGTTTCGGGAATTTGTTTATAATAGCTGAAAAATATTTCCGCCTTCGGAATGTTGCCAACGCGTAATTCTGATTCAACCCATACATGACGTAAAACTTTTAGTTCGGA
>DDBL01000149.1:1865-10939 GCA_002333425.1 Leptospiraceae bacterium UBA2033 | reverse complement strand
TCGGTGATTCCCGTTTCTAACACTGCTTTGTTGATTAAATCTTCTGATAGTATAATTGTAGTTCTCATATTCTTGCCTCTAAATGATGCATATAGATAGTATGTATTGATATGCATCATTTTTGCAACAAAAAAACAGCCAGTGGGTAGCTACCCACTGGCTGTTTTTTTAATACCGATAATGCTCTGGTTTGTATGGACCTTCAGGAGACACTCCTAAATACTCAGCTTGTTCTTTTGTGAGTTTAGTGAGTCTAACACCGATTTGCTCCAAGTGGAATGCTGCTACTTTTTCATCCAAGTGTTTAGGTAAACGATATACACCTACAGGATAATTTGCTGTATTCGTATAGAGTTCGATTTGAGCTAGAACTTGGTTCGAGAAAGAGTTAGACATTACAAAAGAAGGATGTCCTGTTGCACAACCTAAATTCACAAGACGACCTTCTGCGAGGATAATAATGGATTTGCCGTCAGGGAAAGTATACTTGTCCACTTGTGGTTTGATTTCTTTTTTGGTTGTTCCTGGCATAGAATTCAAACGAGCCATTTGGATTTCTGTGTCGAAGTGACCGATATTACAAAGAATCGCACCGTCTTTCATTGCTTTCATGTGTTCAAGAGTTACGATGTCGTTGTTTCCAGTAGCGGTTACTACGATGTCAGCCTTATCAACGATGTCTTCCATGCGAAGAACTTGGTAGCCTTCCATTGCCGCTTGGAGTGCGCAGATCGGATCGATCTCAGTGATGATAACGCGAGCACCGAAATTTCTTAAAGAAGCAGCAGATCCTTTTCCAACATCACCAAAACCAGCGACTATACATAATTTGCCTGCGAGCATAACGTCAGTTGCTCTTTTGATACCATCAGCTAAAGACTCACGGCAACCATAGAGGTTGTCAAATTTAGATTTGGTAACGGAGTCGTTTACGTTGATAGCAGGAATTTTTAATTCGCCTTTTGCCATCATTTTCATGAGTTGAACAACGCCTGTAGTTGTTTCTTCGGAAACACCTTTGATTTCGGCAAGTAGGTGAGGGTGTTTTGTGTGGATATGGTAAGTTAAATCCCCGCCGTCATCTAAGATCATGTTTGGACCTTTTCCGTTTGCGAAAGTGATGGTTTGTTCAGTACACCACCAATATTCTTCTTCGGTTTCGCCTTTCCATGCAAATACAGGAATACCAGCTTTAGCGATTGCGGCAGCAGCGTGGTCTTGTGTAGAAAAAATATTACAAGACGCCCATCTAACTTCGGCACCTAGAGCGATTAACGTTTCAATTAAAACTGCTGTTTGAATTGTCATGTGTAAAGAACCTGCGATTCTTGCACCGGCTAATGGCTTTTTTGCGCCATATTCTTTTCTGATTGCCATGAGTCCTGGCATTTCTTTCTCAGCTAAAATGATTTCTTCTCTTCCCCAGTTAGCGAGAGATAAATCTTTAACCTTAAAATCTTCTGTTTTAGTTGTTGTTGCGGACATGATGTCCTCCTTTTTTAGTTGCTTTGATTGCGATAATTTTAAAATATGAATGCGTTTCTTGTTCTATGATTTCTTTTATTTCAAAGTTGGCGGCTCTTAACCACTCTGTGAGTAAATCAGGATTAAACCCTAACCAAAGGTCTGCATAAGTGTCTCGCATAAATTCTTTGTCGTGTTTTTTTAAATCCACTATACAAAGAGAGCCTTTGGTTTTTAAAACACGATTTGCTTCTTGCAAAACGAGTGGGGGATTGGAAATATGATGAAGTACCATAGAGGCAACTACTGCGTCGGCGGAGTTTGTTTTAAAAGGTAGATTTTCTAAAGGTGCTTCTACAATTTTGATTCGCTTTTGATTGGAAAATGTTTTACGTGCTTCTTCCAGCATTTTTTCCGAGGAGTCAATCCCGATTACCTGCTTGGATTTTTTTAAGAGATAAGGAAATAATCCACCTGGTCCACAGCCCAAATCTAAAATTGTTTCTGACTTTGCTGGCAAATAAGATAAAATTTGATTTCTATAAATTTCTGGATTTAAAACTTCTTCTTGGATTCTGTCCCAGTTCTTTCCAACTTTATTAAAATAACGATTGCTTTTGTCTTCTCTGTGTTTAAGGAGGATGGCAACTTTTTGTTGGTCAGTTTCTCGATGAGGCAAATCCTCTTTATGCGATAGAATTAATTGGTTGATGTCAAAGGCAAATTCGTTCGCACTTGTAGACTCTTCTGGAAGTTTGTAATAAACCCAGGTTCCTTCTCTATGAGATTGTAAAATTCCTGCATCATGTAGAATTTTTAAATGCCTAGAAATCCGAGATTGACCCATTCCTAATACTTCTGTGATCTCGTTTACGTTAAAAGAACCAAACGAAAGAATATTGATAATACGAATGCGTGTCTCGTCTGAGACCGATTTTAAAGCGTTTATGATAGCTTTTGCTTGCATCACCTTTGTTTTTTCTGTCGTTGTCATATCTCAATAACCATATATCAAGATATCTTGATATATGTCAAGTTGGATTTTAATGTTAAGACAGTGGGTATCTATCCGCTGCACAGTGGGCTGCAGCCCACTGTGCTAAGTATCATAATGGAAAATATTCTTGCCAAATTAATCCATAATGGCAATTATAGTATCCATTATGGAATCAAAAAACCTACCCGTCCTAAATCGAATTCTCGCGGGTCTTGGAGAAAATATCCGTCTTGCGAGACTCAGACGAAGATTTTCTGCAAGTTTGGTTTCTGAGAGAGCAGGGATTTCTCGTCCGACTCTTCGTGCCATTGAGCGTGGGGATTCGGGGGTTTCGATTGGCGCTTATGCAAATGTTTTACTCAGTTTAGGTATGGAAAAAGACCTTGCACTCATTGCGGCTAACGATGGTCTGGGAAGAAAATTGCAGGATACAAAATTACTCGTAAAGAAAAGAGCACCCAAAATGAAAAAGGAGACTTCTCTTGCAAAATAGACAAATTCATGTTTATGCAGATTGGGCAAATATGGATAAGCCGCATTTACTTGGAATGCTCAATTGTATCCCTGGAAGAGGGGAAGAAATATTTTCCTTTGAGTATTCTTCTTCTTGGTTAGAAAGTGGGTTTAGTCAGGTGCTAGATCCATCTTTGCAACTTTATAAGGGCGCGCAGTATGCTCCTGAATCACAGATAAACTTTGGTATGTTTCTAGATTCCTCACCGGATAGATGGGGGAGACTCTTGATTCGCCGCAGAGAAGCAGAATTGGCAAGGACAGAAAAACGATCTCTACGAAAATTAATAGAATCCGATTATCTATTAGGAGTCTTCGACTTACATAGGCATGGTGGACTTCGTTTTAAATTGGAGGACAATGGAGATTTCTTAGATAACCAGAAAGATTTTGCAACTCCACCCTGGACAAGTCTTCGTGAATTAGAACATGCCAGTTTACAGTTAGAAAAAGAAGGCATTGAGAAATCTCCACAGTATGGGAAATGGTTACGCCTTCTTATCAATCCAGGAACATCACTCGGAGGTGCGAGACCCAAGGCGAGTGTGGTAGCTAAAAATGGAGATCTCTGGATTGCAAAATTTCCAAGTCGAATGGATACGGAAAACAAAGGAGGTTGGGAGGCTGTTAGCTATAAACTAGCAACGTTATGCGGTATAAAAACTGCTCCTTTTAAAGCCCAAATATTTTCTGGTAAACATCATACATTTCTTACTAAGAGATTTGATAGAGCGGCTAAAGGCAAACGTATTCATTTTGCATCGGCAATGACCATGTTACAAAAGAAAGATGGAGAGGATGCAAGTAGTGGTGTAAGTTATCTAGAGATTGTAGAATTTTTAATTCGATTTGGAGCAAAACCGAAAGAAGATTTGGAGGAACTTTGGAAACGAATTGTATTTTTTATTTGTATATCGAATACCGATGACCATCTTAGAAATCATGGATTTTTACTCACCTCGCAAGGTTGGATATTATCTCCTTGTTATGATATGAATCCTTCTGATACCGGTGATGGGTTGAAATTAAATATTTCAGAAGATGATAATTCGCAAAATCTAGATTTGACGCTTGAAGTAGCCACACATTTTAGATTGTCACAAGATAAAGCAAAGAAACTTACCAAAGAAATTTGCAAACAAGTTAAAAAATGGAAACAAATCGCAAAGGAATTTAAAATTAATTCGAGTGAACAAAATAGGATGTCTGTCGCTTTTCGAGTTGCAGAGCAACTTTGAGATTAGGACTAATTTCTATTATCCGCTTCTGCCCTTTTCTTTAAAGCTTCATTCATTGCTTCGTAGGCTGGTTTTCCTCTTTCTATCAAAAGCCATAAAGCGTCTGGTATCGCACCATCCATTTGTTCTTTGTTGGTAAATCGGCATTTGCCGTTTTCAATTTCTTCGATGATAAAAAAATGTTCTGCTGTGAAAACACTTTTTAACCAACTAATGCCTGGTCCTCCCCAGCTAAAACTTTTTTCTTTTTCAAATTGGATGATATTTGCAAGGATAGGAATCGAAATTGCTTCAAACCTAGCTACAAAAAGTATAGTAGCGCCAAGTCTGGGAGTTCCTGTGATATTTACAATAAACGGATTCCATTCTGGGTAGGCAGAAAAGTCAGTTAAGATTTTCCAAATTACTTCTTTAGGTGCATTGATTTCGATTTCTGTATGGATTTCATTCATGTTATTTCCTAGATTAAACTTGCTCTTAATAGTAGCAAGAGAGTTTTTATCTTATTGTAATATACGATATACGAAATGGTAATACCAAAAGGCTATTTTTATTGACTTACTTTATTGGTAAATAGAGACTCGCTATAGAAATAAGTATGAGGAATTCCTTAAATAATAATTTCAAATGGTTTGGGAAAGTTATTTTTCTTTTAAGTCTTCTGTTGACTTTCAACTGTACTTCAAAAAATGAACCAAATAAAATCTTAGCTCAAAAAGGAATTCTTGATTTATCAACTTGGGATTTTGAAAAAGATGGAATAGTTTCTCTGAATGGAGAATGGGAGTTTTATTGGGAGAAATACTTAGAACCAAAAGACTTTCGTAATCAAATTGTAAATTCAGGCTTTATAAATGTTCCCCATCGTTGGAATAATCATGAGGTTAATGGCAAACAAATTGGAGCCAATGGATTTGCTACATTTCGATTGAGACTCAAACTTCCAAAATCTGAATCTGTTAAAGCATTTAGGCTTGCAATTCAAAATACTGCTTATTCTTTTTGGGTCAATGATTCCTTACTTGCGATGACTGGAAAGTTTGGAACAAGTAAAGAGTCGATGGAGCCAAAGTATTTACCTCGGACTTTTGAATTCTATACAAAGGAAGACAATCTTTCGATCGTAATGAATGTTTCTAATTTTCATAATCGGTTTGGCGGAGTGCGCACTCCTATCGAGTTTGGTTTATCGAGAGACATTAAAGTAGCTAGAGAACGAAGTATCGCATTAGATTTATTTATATTTGGAAGTCTTTTTATTATTGGTCTTTATTATTTCGCAATTTATCTTTTGAGAAGACGAGATTTGTCAGCACTGTACTTTGCAATTTACTCTTTGATGTTTTCTGTTAAATCTATTCTCGAAGGAGAACGATTTTTGATTCAACTATTTCCTGATTTTCCCTGGGAATGGGATTTAAAAATTTCATACATAATTACCTTTATGGCTCCTGCTTTGTTTGGAACTTTTTTACGAAGTATTTTTAAAAAGGAATTTCATAAAACTGTTCTTCGATTTGTGCAGATAATAAGCGTTATCCTTATTGTTATTACGTTATTTACCCAAGCACGAATCTATTCTTTTCTTGCTGTTCCTCATCAAATCTATTTAATTCCACTTGGACTTTATGTATTTTATGTTTTCTGTAAAGCTATAAGAAATAAAAGAGTAGGGGCTAAGATTTTATTAGCAGGATTTATCGTTTATTTTATATTAGCCGCTATTAATGACTCACTTTATTCTTCTGGAATCATTCAGACTTTTTATATGTCAGCATATGCTTTATTTTTATTTGTTCTATCGCAAGGTTTAGTTTTAGCAATTCGGTTTTCTAATGCTTTCGGTGCAGTAGAAAAATTAACTACAGATTTATCTAAAACAAATAAAGCGTATGGACGATTTATTCCTTATGAGTTTTTAAAATTTCTGGAGAAAAAAGATATCAAGGATGTAGAATTAGGCGATCAAATTCAAAAACAAATGACTGTTTTCTTTTCGGATATTCGATCATTCACTGAGTTGTCAGAAAGTATGACTCCGGTAGAGAATTTTAATTTTATCAACTCTTATTTAAAGCGCATAAATCCGATTATCCGTAACAATAATGGCTTTATTGATAAATTTATCGGAGATGCTGTGATGGCAATTTTTCCCAATTCACCAGAGGACGCTGTAACTGCGGCTATTCAAATTCAGCTTGAAATACGAAAATACAATTCCCATAAGCACAATAATGGTTATCGTCCCATTCAAATTGGAATTGGGATTAATACAGGTTCTCTCATGATGGGCACAGTTGGTGATATCAATCGAATGGACACAACTGTCATTGGGGATACTGTTAACCTCGCATCGAGACTCGAATCATTGACTAAGCAGTATTTTGTGCCGATTATAGTTTCTGAATTTTCAGTTGCAAAAATAAAATCTATTGAAACATTTTGTCTTCGTGAAATAGATTCAGTGCGAGTGAGAGGTAAATCTGCACCAATCAATATTTATGAATGTTATGCAATTGATACAGAAGAGCGAATTAAACAAAAAGAGGATTCTAGTGTTTATTTATTTCCTGGATTGATCCAATACCAATTAGGAAATTATGAAGCAGCATTCAAAAATTTTGTAAAAGCACACGAACTGTGTAGTGACGATCCGATTCCTTTGTTACATATTAATCGTTGTCAAGATATAATTTCTCAGATGGCAAATCAATCTCTAATCGAAAAGGAAAATTTGAATCATAAGCTGAAAGTTTTAGTTGTCCAAGAGAATATATCTATTCGAGTTTTACTTGAAAAAGTTTTATCAAAAAATAATTTTGAGACAATGGTTGCTGAAGACGGTAAGGATGGTTATGAAAATGTAATTACATCTAAGCCAAATGCAATTATAGTTGATTTTTTACTCTCGGATATGAACGGTTTTGATTTTATTAAAAAAATTCAAACGGAAGTAGTGAATAGTCATTATAATCCTGTGTTTATTTTACTTTCCGATAAAGAATCAGAAGAAGATTTGTTTAACGCAAATTTGACAGGAATTCGAGATGTAATGGTAGAACCAATTGATGTTAAAAAAATATTAGAAGTAATCAATAAGCGGTTACTGGAGCGTATCTCATGAATGCAGTTATAGTCACAGGTGGATCAGGTGGAATAGGGCGAAGTATTATTGCAAACCTTGTAAAAAAATACAAAGTTTACAATCTGGACAAACAAACTCCGGCTCAAGTTTTAGACGGTGAAACTTTTCTTCGAGTAGATTTAACCTCTGCGGATAATATTAATTCTGCTCTTTATTCAATTAAAAAAGAAACTCTTTCTGGTTTCGTGCATTGTGCCGGCTTTGGTGGACCGTTTGTAGATATTAGCAAAGTGCCAGAAGATCTCTGGGATAAAATTTTTGCAATCAACATCAAAGCTGCTTACTTACTTACAAAAGAAATTTTACCTGAATTTAAGAAGAGACTTTACGGTAGAATCATAGTAATTGCATCTTCACAAAGTGTAGTAGGTGCGAAGAATTCAGTTGCGTATTCTGCCTCTAAACATGCGCTCATTGGTTTTGTGAAATCTCTAGCAGACGAGTGGGGTGAATATGGAATTACCGCAAATGCAGTCAGTCCTGGTTACGTAGAAACTCCAATGGGTGTTCAAGATACACAAGTATCCAATCACAGACAGATTATTATGGAGAAAACTCCTTCTAAAAGAACGGCTTCACCGGAAGAGATTGCGCGAGTAGTAGATTTTTTAATTTCACAAGAGTCTGGTTATATCAACGGCGCAAACTTTGTAGTAGACGGTGGGATTACTGCTATTTAAAACCAATTTTTGATTTTGAAATAGAGTGCCATTGAGATTCCGATAGATGTCATAATCCCAATTGTAATATAAAATCCTAACGAAGAATCCAAAAGTGGAATATACTTAAAATTCATTCCATATAATCCAGCGATAAGCGACATAGGAAGCATGATTGCAGTCATGATGGTCAAAATTTTCATAATATTATTGGACTTGCGGGTAGAGATTGTTAAATGAACTTCTAAGGCAGATGCAATCATTTCTTTGACTGACTCTGCAATCTCCAAAATACGAATGGAGTGATCTCGCACATCGCGGAAAAATGCGTCAGACTCTACAGAGATAAAGTCTGTTTTACGAGTTTCCATTTCTTTTAAAATTTCTATATGTAGGTTGATTACTTTTTTGATTTGTTGGAGATTTCCTCGCATCATAAAAATAGAACTGATATCAAGTTCCGTATTACTTCCAAAAACTTGTGATTCCAATTCTTCCGCTTGGTCTTCTATACGATAGACGATAGGTATGATATGATCTGTTTCAACGTCGATGATCTTGTGAATGATAAATTCGATTCCTTTTTCGAGTAGGATTTTATTTTTATTCCAGTCTATAATTAAATCTCGAATTGTATTTCTATGATCTAGCACAATTGTGATAAGGCTATTTTTCGTTACAATGAAATTAAAATTTTTTGCTGTGATATGATTGTTTTCTAGGTGAAGTCCGCGAAATACAACGAAGGTATAATTTGGAAATTCTTCTAGTTTAACTCTACTATGAAAGTTCATAATGTCTTCAATCGTAAGAGAGTGAATGTCGAATTTTTCTAGAAGCCTTGTCAGCTCTTCTTCATTTTTTGGTGTTAAATGAATCCATGTTTTGGAGCGGGGAATGGATAACGGAACATTCGTGTCTTTAAGTTCTTTTTTATCTTTTGTAGTTAGTATCCAGTTGCTTAAAAACATTCGTATTCCTTGTTCATTTGTTTCCCAAGAAAGCCTTTCTAAGTTTTAGAATTTTTTCGGATGGAACATTGTCTATTACGAGTCGAT
>DDBL01000149.1:0-1844 GCA_002333425.1 Leptospiraceae bacterium UBA2033 | reverse complement strand
TTTTGTGTTGGTAAATTTTTGTAATTAAAAACCGTCCGTCTCTTTCTTTGGTTTCAAATCCAAAACTGATTTTAGAATTTAGTTCTTCTTTTTTAACGCCGATCTCCTCAAGAAAGTCAAATACTGGAATACGAACAGTATCGGAAATATACTTTTCAAATTTATCCAACAAATTAATACCAATCACTTCTTCAGCCGTGTCGAAAAATTCTTGTTTTGTAAATCCTCTATTTTTCTTTACATAGAATTTATGATAGACCGCTTTTAAAATATCTATAAAACTAAATTTACAATCTGTATTCTTTAAAATGTAAATGTTCATACAAAATACTAAAATAGAGCCTTTGATATAATAAGAAATTCCGGTATTATGAGAGTTTGCTTGTTGTTTGTAAAATTTGGTCCATGCAGTAAAAGAAGAATCTTCCAGACTCATATTTTCATCACCCGCAGAGTCTTCTAGTCGATTAATATCAGAAAGTATTTCTGCTAAATATTCCTCTGTTGAGAAGAAATTACATTGGTGTAGTATGTAGTTGTCATAAAAACTAGTAATCCCTTCTGCAATCCAAAGCTCTCGTGTTAAGTTGGGAGTTAAGTAATCAAAAGGTAATAATTCGATTGGGCGAATGCGCTTAACGTTCCAAAGATGAAAATACTCATGTGCTAAAAGACCGAGTAATTTTGCATATTCTGCTTTTTCATGTAACTTATTAGGATCAAATGCATTTACACTGGATGCAGAATGTTCAAGTCCACCATAATTACTATCTGTCAAATTTATGATGAATAGATAATATTTATTTGGATTTGCTCCAAATAGTTTTGCTTCATAATCGGTGATTTTTTTTAAGTCCGATACTAAAGTTGCCTTTGTCTGGTTAGAGATTTCGCCTTCGAGTAAAACTTCATGTTGGCAATTTCCACTTTCAAAACTTACAGATTCTCTGTTTGAAAACTGAATCGGCGCATCATACAGCAGATCGAAATTAGCCGCGAAAAATAAATTTTCTTTTCTTTCTAAAGATGAATAGATATATTTAAAATGACCGTTTGTTTCACATAACACTTCAATCTTATTATCTAAATAATTTTCTGGAAATAGAAATAGAGAAGGGGGATTGATAAATCCATACTCTGAATCTAAAAAATTGGTTCGAACTGAATTTTCGAATGAATAGACTCTGTATTTAATCAGAAATGGTTTTCCATCTGATTTCACTTCCCAAGTGGAAAGTTGTGTTTGCCGCCATTCGACTGGTGCGCCATTTAAACTAGTCGCTGAAAAATTATGCAAATGTCCCGCATAGTCTCGTATCAGGTAAGATCCTGGTGTCCATGTGGGTAAATGAAATAAAACTACACTTTGTTTAAGTTTTACTGTTAACTCTACATGGAAGTAGTTTAGGTGTGGATCTGAAATAACTACTTTGTAATGTAAATGAGATTTGTTTGTTTTAGAAGGAAGTTTTTTTTTGGAAGCCAAACTCTGATTCCTGTTGGTTTATTAATTTAGAAATGAGATTTTAAAGTTTAGCTTGGGAGGGAAAAAAGTATTTCTGGATCGTAAAATACAATCCAGAAATATCTTTTGAAATTAAATCGCTTTGACTTGAGCCGCTGCCGGACCTTTTTTGCCATTTACGATTTCAAACTCAACTCTCTCTCCATCTTTTAATTGTTTAAATCCATCAGTCAGAATTTCTGAATAATGAACAAAAATATCTTCTCCACCATCAATAGATATGAAACCATATCCCTTTACTTTGTTAAACCATTTTACTGTACCTTGTGCCACTGCTGTATCTCCTTATCTGGATTTTGTGTTCGTTAGCCTAAGCTCA
>DDBL01000150.1 GCA_002333425.1 Leptospiraceae bacterium UBA2033 | reverse complement strand
AAAGTCACGTCGGATACTCTAAACGTTAGTTGCCATTTTAGACTTGACCATATTTTTTTAGGGACTAATGCTCGGACTTTTCATATGTAGGTTTCTCGACTTCCGTGTCTCGAAAGACTTTTTACCCTTAATATTTAGAATTAAATTGAGAAGTTGATAGTTCAGGGATATAATACTTTAATTTTTATGAGAATGAAGTAAATGAACCTACCCCTATTTTGTCGTTATTAAAAAATGGGGTATGTCCACTTACTTTTTTCTATAGCTTATTAAGTTCATCATCAGATTCTTTAATCAATTGCTTTAAACGAATTATAGTTTGTTTACTTTGTTCTTTAAACCACGTAAGATATTGGTCTAACTCTTCTTTAGAAAGGGCTTCAATTTCTTCTTTAGTTAGGAGACGAAACCCATGATTTGATTTTATTTCTTCACTATTCGATTCCATATTCTCCTCCACTTGAAAGAATTCTGCACGACAATCGTTCGTTTATCGGGAAAACTTTCTTTCCGAATCCTTTTTTTTATTTTGCAACTACTCTATATTAACCCTAACTCTTCTGCGATGTCGCGGGTGAGTTGGGAAAAGAATTTATAATCACTTTTTCATCATTTTTTCATTTACTTTTCTCAATTCTAACATACTAGTTTTTAAAGATTCAAGGGCTTTATCAAAATTAAAATCTCTTTTTTCTTTTAAATATTTTACTTTATCTTCATCCGATAAAGCTAATAATTCTTCTTCTGTCAAAACACGAAATTCATTTGGTGATCGCTATTTGATTCCATATTTATCTCCATTCAAAAGAATTTTACACTATAACCTTTCCCAGATGCGGAAGCTTTTTTACCGAATCGGTTTTTTATTTTGCAACTATTCTATATTAACCCCAACTCTTCCGCAATGTCGCGGGTGAGTTTGGAGAGAATTTATAATCACTTTTTCATCATTTCTTCATTTACTTTTCCCAATTCTAACATACTCTTTTTTAAAGCTTCATGGGCTTTATTAAATTCAAAACTTCTTTTTTCTTTTAAATATTTTATTTTATCTTCATCCGATAAAGCTAATAATTCTTTTTCTGTTAAATCACGGAATTCATTTGAAGATTCGCAGTTCGATTCCATATTGTTCTCCATTCAAAAAATTTTTACATGATAATGGTTCTTTGATGCGGAAACTTTCTTTCCGAATCGTTTTATTTATTTTGCAACTATTCTATATTAACCCCAACTCTTCTGCGATGTCGCGGGTGAGTTTGTGCATTTCTATTATATCTTATCTTTTAGAAATCTCATCATGCCAGCAAAACGAGAACTATCCTTGGTAATTTCTTCTCTTAACTGTTTACCTTTTTCAATCATCTCAAATAAATTTTCAAAAATATTCTTGAATGTTTCGTTATTATTGGATTGTAAAATCTGTTCAATCGCTTTTTTAAGTTGTTCCGTCGATTCATTATCAATATTCGAAATTCGGATAAAATATTTTACCATCGCCAAATATTTTTGGCGTTCTGAATTTAGGCGATCCAATTTGAGTAATTTAATTGTTGTTTTCCCTTCTAGACTATTTGGCTTTGCAACAATGTAGCCAGTATTCTCATCATATATTATATGTTCTTCTGGGTCAATTTTATAGGGGTTAATCAATAGTGGCTCTTCCAAGTCACAATTATCACGATGATTGCTTGCACGATTTTCTGGATACTTTAAAGGGAAATAGGCTAACTTTTCGGAATTACATACTTTACAGGCATATACCAAGTTGTCCCAGTCAAAGGCTAACCAATAGTATCCTGCCGGTCCAAATTTTTGCATTGAATCTCCATTTTTATTTTGATTTATATTTTGATTTTTTGGTCGAAAGTGATCTATTTCTCCACGAGAAGCACCTACTGAAATTTCATTCTCATATAAAATTACTTCGCAGTAACAACATTTGCCTTTTTGATCTTCTCTTAGCTGCTTTCTAACATCGTCAGATCCATAACCCTCAAAAATAAATTCCAAATCTTTAAGTTTATTTTCTCTTTCAAGTTCTTCATAATGTTGAATATGCGTTTCCCGCTTTTCTATTATTTCTTTAGAAGTAAGTGATTCAGGAGTTTTACCTTTTTTGAGTTTTATCATTTTTGAATTCCCTTTTCAATGCTCTTAGTAAAGTTTTCCATAAGTTTAAACATCTTAATTTCTTCTTTTGTTTCACCAACTGGAATATAGCCAATATCATGGTTTAACTGTTCCAATTCGTTGTTTTCGTCTGATGTTCTTTTTGATTCTTCTATTTCAAGAAGCTCTTTTCTCCTTCTTAAATTTTGTGGCATTGCGGATACGTTGAATAATTCACTTGTCACAATTTGATCTAGCCTATAATTTCTAATGCTATTAAAGCCTTCCATGTTCTTGTCATCTGAATTATAATATGGTTCGCTTATTTTTGTAATTCCTTCTTCTTTATAGACTTTATAAATAACAGCATCCTTCGAAGCCCCTAATAGAACAACAGGGTTGTGAGTGGTAAACAAGAATTGAATTCTTGGAAACCAATTTCTTAATTTCGTAACAATATTAATCGCCCATTTAGGATGAATATGTAAATCTATTTCATCAACGAGAACAATTCCTTTATAGTCAAAAGTCAATTTATTTGTGGTATCATCTTTAACTGGTTTTATATCAGGTTGGTTATCTTGTAATCGTGAAATAAGATCGCATACCCAAGAGATTAAGTTTTTATATCCAGCGGAAAAATCATTAAAGGATAAAGAAGTTTTAGAACCTTTTTCTTTATACAAAACCCCACTATGATTAACAGTGATTTCAATTTCTTCTTCTATTAATTCTTGTATGATATTTTTTGCATCTTCTACAGAAAAAGAAATTTCCTCCTTATTATATTCACCTTGGGCTAACAAGCCTTTTTCCCAATAGTCCCAATCTTGAAGCCATGTATCTGGATTTCTTAAAAAAGTTTTCCCCTCATCCTCAAACAAAGTCATGAACCCTGCATATGTATCATCTTCAGTCGAGGACTTATCATTTGCGTTTCTAGTTCTATTTACTCCGTATGCAAAAATATTTCGAACCCAGTATTTTGTTTCTTTGAAAATAAATTTTATTTCCTTTTTTTCTAAATTTAATTCGCTATTTGTAGTTTCAGAAATGACACTGAGTTTATCATTGTCAGCAATACATTGTTCTAAATTTGCAATATTTATTTTTTTAAAAATAGAATTTTGAGATAGCGCTTCGTAATAGAGAGTAATAAATATTGATTGGAGTAACAATGTTTTACCTTGATTATTTTCCCCAAGAAAAAAAATCTCATTAGTGGTGTCAAGATTTTCTATATGAATATCATCGATACTATAATATTTTTTGACGGTAAGTGTTTGTAGGTAAGTGTAATCTACAATATTAGAGTTAAAAATATTTTGATTCAATTCATCATCTGTTATCTTTAGTAAAGTTGCTGTCCAATTGCCTGTACCTTTTCCTTTAGGCCAAGTCATCAGAAATGCTTCACGATTCGTCCATTCAATTAATACTTTTTTTCGCAACCCATGAGTATCATTTTCAAATCCTTTTATTTTACCCTTTGCATATATTCGAATATTTTTTCTGCCTGCCATTCCTTTTAGCGCAAACTCATCGCCAACATTCATGTCTCTGTCTAAATAATTATAATACGTTGACGCTACTTTATTTTCATTGCGTTCCCAGCCAATTCGCCAATAACCTTCATCAATCAAGTTTTGTATAGTTTCTTTAGGATTGCCCTGTCCCCACCATCCACCTGCCCAATATTGTGTTGCCATATTTTCTTTCCTTTCTATATAATTACATTAATCTCAACATTTCGCCTAAGATAACATTCGACAAGAACTTTTTAGAAAACCTAAAATTGAACTAAAGTTAATTCTTTGTAACAAAGGCTTGGACTTTCTCATCCAAACCATTTCTTATCTTAAATCATCCCAACACATAAACTTGTGGTGAGCGAAGCGATGCACTGAGCTAGCGGAAATTGTCCAACCATCACAGTCCAGACAGCGGCTACTTAATACTATCCACTTTTTCCTGATTGATATTTTTTAGATTTGGGACAAATCCGTTTTCTTTGAGACTTAGCATTGAAATAATTTCTGGGACTACGTATTCGTATCCTCTTGGGTTTACTTCCATACCTGATCTATAACTGGATAATATCAATTTACCGTTATATACTTTGAACGTAATCTCTTGTGATTCACGGGCACCCGGTGGTATTAGAAGAACAGTGGCTGTTTTTTCTTTTTTATTTCGTTTTAGATCTAAATTTTTCTTTGTAATGCCATCCCCGGTTTCCGCATTCTTAGAAATGTATAACATAAATAAATCTTTTAAAACTAACTTAAAATAATTTTCTTCTCCAGTTGGATTATATATTGGTAATTCCAATACATCTTTTGAATCTGGAAATTCTTTCTTCAATAAAACGAGTAACTTACGGTTCAATACTTCTTCTATCGCCGCCCAACTTTGCTTTTTCTCATAGTCTTTTGTTACCTTAATATTCTCAATTAGATTTCGAATAGGAAGTTTTTTAAGATTCTCTAACTTTTTATCAATTGTTTCTTTTTCTTCTTGCGTCAACTCAGGTTTAGCCTCTTCCTTAGACGCTTCCATATACGGTGCTGGAGCTACTTCTTCCGGTGCGCTTGCACATGCAATTAAACTGAGTAGGATAATTATCATTAAATACTTCATCATTTTTCCTTTTTATTTTTTTATAAACCGAGTAGATCTTTTTTCTTTTTATTGAATTCATCTTCCGTGATGATTCCCGAATCAAATAGCTCTTTGAATTTTTTAATTTCTTCGGTAGCGCTAGAGCTTTTGGTTACTAAATCGTTTTCGTTTTCTAGTGATTTATCTTTTCCAAAAAAGGATTTAATCTTATTTATCCCCTTCTTAGTAGCTTCTATATTTTTGAAAGCGTTCTCGATAAATGAGCCTTCTGCCGCTCTTTGTTCTGCTTTTGCTAATTTTGCTTCGGTTTTTTCGACTTGTATTTCTTTGTTCGAACGCCCTGCTTCGAAGATACATTTCTTACTGCAAAACCTTGCAGTCATAGTGCTATTCATTGGATTCCAAATAAATTTTTCTCCGCACCATTGACATCTCATTGACGATGTAAATAAACCCATACTAACCTTCTTCTATATTCTAAAATTATTTCACTCATCTTACAATAGAATCATTCTACGATCCGGAAGTATTATTTCCGATTGCGATTTTTTTATTAACCTTACTGATTATCCGATAAAATAAGAATGAATAGGAAAAAGAATCTGACCGCCAATGAACAAATTATTTTAGCAATTGAGTATTTGAGTTTTGCTGAGGAATATATATTTCGAAAGAAAGAGCTAAATTCCCTTTCTTTAGCAGAATTACTCGATGAACTCCAAGACATTGAAAAGGAAGAGAAAGAATCGGATTGGGGTCTAGATAGAAGGTTTCGTCTGTATACAGGAAAGTTAAAGAAAATCGGTGTTAGCCTAAACTTGAAATCAAAGAAAATAGAATTTGAAAATAAAAATACACCTTTTAAAATTATTTCCACTTATGTAAAATCCTTTTGCGAGGATTACAATGAACAACAGCTTCGTATATTTTTTAAATCAAAAAAAGAAGATTTCTATGAAGTATTGCGGTTATTTGTATTTATTCGCTATGCTATAAAGTATTCGCTTGTGATTGAATTAGAATTAGCAAAGTCAATGAATTGGCAGACTTCACTAAGGCGAATAATTCCAAGATACCTCATCTCGAAAAATCAATTTTTAGATATTATGGGAACTGATTTAAAAGATAAATGTGGTAAATTATTCCCTCTTGTAAATATTATTTCTATAAAAAATAATTTACTCTCTGCCTACAAAAAAAGAAAAAAGAGTAACATTCCATTTGATCGAGTTAGCTTTGAAGCTTCTCCGGAAAGTCAGTTTTACTGGGTAACTGTAATTTACACCGTTCAATTCAACAGCTATTCCTTTATTCATTTTTCTAATACAAATGAAATCGAATACAAGGTAATTAACGATGATAATCCGCTTGCTATCATTGTAGAAATTTCGTGTAATGACGTTTTTTTGATTCAAAGGATTCTTTTTAACTACGGAATTTATGTAAAACTTTTAAGTCCACCAGAAGCAGTCCTTGACTTTAAAAATAAAATTTCTGCTTTAGAAAAACATTATGGAAACTTGTAGAGACTGCGGCTGTGAGAAGTAAATTTTTTTACACGCCTAACGATGGATTTGCAAAATTGCTACAGAATAGGATTGACAAGCAACTTCGCAAACCCAACATATAAAAAGAATCGTATTGGCTAACGGAGTAAGTATTACACTCGAACTCTATGTTAATTTTTTTCAATTCTTTTTTAGAAAAACTGGATTAATTGAAACAAAATTTTTATTGTAAGGCTTCTTGGAGATAATTAAGGCAACAAGAAGCTTCAAGAGTTTATTGGCAATGTTATTTAGTACGAGGCGTTTGCTTTTACCCTCTGNNTAAATACATGAGTTTTCTAAGTACCCCGGACCGACACCGCTTGAAGTATTTTTCCTTCGAATAGATTTGCCGCTTTCATAAACAAGCGGTACAATCCCGATGTAGGATGACAGCTCTTTTGCGTTTAAATGTTTATTAAATCCATCTGTAGCAACAAGAAGATGAGTTGCAAGCATATTGCCAACACCTGGAACGGTTTTTAAATTCTCGACCATCTGTTTGTATTCTGGATCTGTCTGAATAAGAGCTTCAATCTCTTTATCAATTGCTTTGATATTATCCGCACAATTTTTTATCATAGTTTCGTATAAGGAAATTGCTTTTTTAGATTGAAAATTTTTTCTCTTCAAAGAATGAAGTGCGTTATTTGTACTAATCTTTTGTTTTGTAAATTGCTCTCTCTGAGCCAAAAATATTGAAATTTCCTCGATAATTTGAGGTTTTGGAGTCCAGAAATGAAGTTGGTCATAAAAGCGATAAGCGTATT
>DDBL01000041.1 GCA_002333425.1 Leptospiraceae bacterium UBA2033 | reverse complement strand
TGCGACTTGACAAAGTCGCAATAATAAAAATAGCGCAATCTCATTATTCTCTGTGTCTCTGTGGCAAACCACACAGAGTAGTTACAATTATTTTATTATAAACTTACTTGTAATACTAGATAGATTTTCTGAAATTTTCCCTAAGTCATTTGCAGTTTGGTTTAGACTTTTTGTGTTTTCATATTGCTCTTCAATTGCGCTAGAAATTTTTTGCAGATTATCACTTGTTCCTGATTGTAAACTAAATATTCGTTTTATTGAATAGACTATATTCGTATTTTCTTTATCTAAATCACCCAAGTCATTTATAGAATATTTAATCCTAGAGTTTAAATCTTTGACTAAAGAATTTATTTCTTTAAAGTTCTCACCTATTTTGTCTACTTTTGTTTTGCTGGTTTCTACATTTTCATTGCTGATTCTCATGGATGAGACTACTTCTTGTATTTCTCGATTCAACTCTGCAATTAGTTTTTTAATTCGAGAAGAGGATACTTGTGATTGTTCTGCTAATTTTCCAACTTCAATCGCTACTATGCTAAATCCTTTTCCCATTTCGCCTGCTCTTGCTGCTTCAATCGCTGCGTTAAGTGCTAACAAGTTGGTTTGGTCTGCGATTTCGGCTAATACATTTACAATTTCGTTAATACTCTTTGATTTTTCATTCATTCTCTCAACTAATTCAAATGAATTATTGACTGAGTTTTTTGTTAATTCAATTTCTTCTATAATTCCCTGAATAGAATTTAAACCGGTATGCGATGTGGTGTTTGTTTTATTTGATGCTGTTTCAATTTCTGTTATGTACTTTGTAATTTCTTTTAGTTTACTTGACACTTTTAGCATAGAGTTCTCTGTTTCTTGGCTTAATTCAGTTTGTTCGACAGAAATAGCAGAGACAGTTTCAGAGCTGCTAGAAGTTTGCCGCAAACCTATTGTTATCTCCGATGAACTTTGATGAATATTTTGAGATAGAGTTAAAATTTGGTTAGATGTTTGGTTTATTTCTTTTATTACCTTTGACTGGCTCTGGATCATTTTATTAAACTCAGACATAATTGTACCAACTTCGTCTTGACTATTTGATTCTGCGAGTACAGTTAAATCTCCATTACCCGCTTTTTTCATGATTTGGTCTCTAACTGTAAAATTGTACAAAGGACGAGTTACTTTATGATTGATTAATAAATAAGCTGTGACTATAAATAAAATTAGAACAATTAAAATGAAAGTTATTACATTGAGTAATAAATATTGTTTACTGATAAATTGATCTACATTTTTTTCGGTTCTAGTATCTATCAAATAAAAAAAATCATTTACCGGTTTCATGATAGATGCTTTTGCACGATGGTAGTTCTTGTCATGGAGGATACGTGACGCATACTCTTTATTTGACTCATAAGGAGATTTTTGTAATTCTCCAAAACTTTGTACATTGCCTTTCATCGCATTCATCGCAATTTCTTCTGTTTTTACTAATCCATCTGAATTGTTTTGTGCTTCTTTTAATTTCTCAAATTCTTCTTTTGTAAAACCAAGTTCTTTCATCATTTCTTGGAGAGAGATTTTTTTTTCAGGTTTGGTTGGTCTAGAATTTCCTTCTACTAAATCCCAGTAGATTTTTTCATAGGACTCTGGACGTTCTTTTTTTCCATTTCTAATGTCTAGAATTTCCCAGTAATAGGTTTCATAAATTGGATCTCCTGTGAGAGCGTACGTTCTAACATATCGAGTTAAGTCATCAGAGCTTTGTCTTAGTTCGTCAGCTCTTAGGTAGGATTGATAACGTATTTCTTGGCTAGTTTGTAGGTCTTTTTGGTTTTTGTGTAAGTAGAGGATTAAGCCAGCTAATGTTAATAAAAATAAAAACATGGATAAAAAGATGATTCTGAAGGTGTTAAGGATAGACATATAATTTACCGTAATATATAATCGACTTATTGGAAAGTCTTGCTTACAATTTTCGAGATTGGGAAAACTAAAAAAGTAACTACTCAGCATAAGTTATTGTCACAGAGGCACAGAGACACGGAGAGATTTAAAGAGAGAGTCTATTTCATACTATACAGTTTATTTTAGCAATTCAGCGTTGATTATTATTCTGTTCCAACATGATAATTGAATACAAATATGTCAGTAGCTCTCTTTAATTCGACGAATAGAAATAAAAATAGTGCAATCCCAAAAACCCTCTGTGACTCAGTGCCTCTGTGGCAAACCACACTTAGTAGTTACAAAAAAAATATAGGAACTTGCAATTTATCCTTGAAATTTTATTTTAATTTCTATAAATTCTTATTAGCTTCATTAAGCAGTTTGTTGTTTTGGTCGAAGGTTATTTTGAATAGGAGTTTTGAATGTCTCTAGCAAGAAAATCCACTTACAATTCTGGATACGATCCTTATAAAACAAATGAAATTTCCACTATGAGCCAAGGTAAACTTGTAGTTATGCTCTATGATGGTGCCATCCGATTTTGCAATACAGCCATTGAAAATATGACACCACGTAAATATGAAATTGTAAATCGTAATATTATCAAAGCACAGGACATTATCACTGAGCTTATGACTTCTCTCAATCTTGACCAAGGTGGAAAAATTGCAGAAGACTTACTTAGCCTATACATCTACATGAAAAAAAGACTCCTAGAAGCAAACGTTCAAAAAGATTCTAAAATTCTAAAAGAAGTTGTAAAAATTCTATCTGAGCTAAAAAGCTCTTGGGAAGAAATCGCTAAAACAGAAGGTGCCTCCGTATCTCCTGCGTCCTCTCGCACTAGTGGAATTTCCATTCAGGGGTAATGCAGTATACTTTTCAGTTACTTAGAATATTAAAATCCAACCTAGAAAAAATGCAGACACTTCTTTCTTACGGAGACGGAGAGTCTGCAGTCAAAATCAGTTTTCAAAACGAACGAATTCTTTCACTCCTAGAAAAATACAAAGAGCCAAGCGGCAAACTAGACGTAACCCAACAAGCCTTAGTTAGTGACTGTCTTATTCTCCAAGAAGATTGCGATAAAAAATTACAATCCATTACCTCCGAGTATAAGAAGGAACTCAATAATCACATGATTAAAAGACAACTATTAGAACACTTAGAAAACGTGAATTCGATATAACGGGAGATTACTCACTGTCACCCTCGAAATTTTCTGTCGGGGGTCCCAAGTAATATAAAATACTGCTTAGAGCTACAGATTCCCGATTGAAAATTTCGGGAATGACAAATTTAAAAATCTTATATCGAATTCACCTTAAATAATACTTGAGTCCAAAAGATACGTGGAGTTTTTGTTAGAATTATGAGTGCAATAGATGTGGATGACGCGTTAGATTTTTTTGGAGTTGATATTTCGGTGACGGAAGAGGCATTTAAACATCGGTTTCATGCACTGGCTCTCAAATACCATCCTGATAAGGGTGAGTTTAATTCCGATATAATCTTTTTGGAACTCATGAAACATAAACATACACTCGATCTATTTTTTCAAAATAGAAAAAGTCATCTGGAAACTTTTCAAGCGGCTACTAACGATTATGCACTTTACAAAGAAGCCAAACAATTAGAAAACGAATCTATCCTAAAATACTTTAAGACCAGAGAAAAATTTAACAACCAGACTCTGGCTAACGCTGATTTTGAAATTCAATTGAAAGAAGAATTGAAGGTTGCAAAGTCCAAATACTTGCAGTTAATCCAAGAACACCCCAACTCCCTTTGGATTCGCGATTCTAAAGATTCGATTTTGAGTATAGATGTTTGGTTGAAGTAACTTGGAAATTACAAAAAGATTACCACCAATGCACACCGATAACGGAGCGATAAAAGATCCGATGGTTTAGCAAGCTCGTGAGTTGCGCCTTTAGACACTATACGTAATAAAACGTTGACATTATAATTATAATATATATACAATGTATTAATGTCAAAATTAAATTTTGAATGGGATAAGAATAAGGATATTGCAAATCAGAAAAAACATAAGGTTAGTTTTGATGAAGCAAAATCTGTCTTTTATGATGAGAAAGCCATTCAATTTTTTGATGAAAAGAATGCTTCTGAGGAAGATAGGTTTCTAATGCTTGGAATGAGTGCAAAATTTAGACTCTTGATTGTTTCCCATGTCTTTAGATCAATTAAGAAAACGATAAGAATTATTTCAGCTAGGAAGGCTACTAAGAAAGAAGCAGAAAATTATTCTGATTAGTGAGGTTGTTATGAAAAAAGAATATGATTTATCAAAATACAAAAGTCGTAAAAATCCTTACGCAAAGATGTTGAAAAAACAAATATCCATTCGCATTGAGCCAGATACAATAGAATATTTTAAGCAATTGTCTGAAACTTCTGGTATCGCGTATCAAAATCTTATGAATATGTATCTAACAGATTGTGCCCAAAAAAATAAAAAATTGAAATTAGATTGGAAATGATTCTGATTTAGTTTTAATTCGATGAAGGGCAAACGCAGAGTATGCGATAAACCTCTTGTTTATCTTTTGATTAAAAAACTTGACTTAATCGGGTTCAAAAATTAATATTTCGGTATGAGCCCGTTTTTTATTTTTTTCTCCATTCTAGCTTTGAGTTCTAGCTTGTTTATGATGTATGCAGGAATTCGAAAAATGCTTCGTTCTGAAATCAATGAATTTCAGAACAATCTGAAAGATTTGAGTAAGAAACAAGCCGAAGATCATCAAATATTACAAGAACTTGCATCTAGAAAATAAATTTTATGAGCGGCAAATTATTATTTTTTCTTGGTGCATTGTAGTTTTCTTGCGTCGTTACTTTACTTTTTACCTACCAACCGTTTAAAGAATTTGCCGAAACTTTTATGATGATCCTTGGTGTTACAGGATTTATTATTAGTTTGCGTGAATTTTTTACTAAAACAAAATAATTTTCTCAATCTAACTCAAGGCACGATTAACGTATTCGAAGGAAGCGAAGGATTGATTCGATTTCCGCCTTGGTTGGAGGGTGTGATGGAGAGTAAGAGAGTTCGAACAGAAATGTATTCGCCTGGGTTTAGAGTGGTTTGGTAGGTGCAAAGTCGATTGCCAGTGGCGGGAAGGCTTGCTACACTTGGGGCAACTTCTAAGTAGTATTCGATTGGTTGGTTTGGAATAATTCCTGGAGCACCAGTACAGCTATTTCCTGAGTTGACTAAGTCTGATGGATTACGGGCTGCATTTTCATCTGTTCCAACATAGAGTTTGTAACCCGCGAAAAAAGGCTCTTGGTTTGTGACTCTCATTTTGATTTGATAGCCAGAAGTTACTCCTGAGATAGGAATGATAGCAACTAAAATGGGCGGTACAGTTTTGGCTTTGCTCACAGAATAATTTGTACATCCGAATAATAAACCGATTAAGAAAACTAAATACTTCATGAATATCTCACCATTACTATTAAATTAAGTTTTGTGTCAACTTTATGCTAAGTGACTTCATTATTTGAATACCTGTAGATAGTCATTCCAGCCGTATTTTTCTGCGGCAGTTTTATTGATATGGGGGATGTGGTTAAACCGGTAATCCATTTTTTTGATTTCGGGCGATTTCCATCGAAGCTCTGAGAGGAGTTTGTTTCCTTTTTTGGTATTACATTCGCGACAAGCTGTGACGATATTTTCCCAAGAGTTAAACTCGGAAGGTTTTTTGTCTTTGGGGATATACTCCCATCTACTTCTTGGAACTATATGATCCAAAGTAAGTTTAGTCTGAGCTGGTTTTTTCCCGCAATACACGCAGGTAAAATCATCTCTTTCTAAAATATTACTTCTCGAGACTTTGGTTTTTTTTCGTGGGACTTGGTAGTAATTTGCTAAGAGGATAATATAGGGAACTGGAATTTTTAATTTTTCGGAACGAATGAATACATCATCAGCTGCTTTAATCACTTCTGCTTTTTCTAATAAAACCATACAAATTGCATCTTTCACACTTTTGATGGAAATAGGCATATAGCTAGTATTTAAAATTAAAACAGGCTGTGATAATATATCCATACGTTAGGCAATTTTTCTCGACCTATAGATTTTTACTGCTAGAACTAAAATGACGATTGCTAATAAAATAAAAAAAGAAATCTGACCCTGAACGACCCATGCTTTCAATTGTTCAAAATTACTTGCACCATAATATCCTAAGTAAACCCAAATAGGAACGCTAATAATTGCGGCTAAAAAATCCGTAACAAAAAAACGAAGAAAACTAACACGTTTGGAAATGCCTGCGGTTAAAAAAACCGGAGTGCGTAGTCCAGGCATAAATCTCGCCATGAATACTACCCATTTGCCGTACTTTTGAAACTGCTCTTGGACTATTTCGTATCTAGCTGGTGTTATGATTTTGGAAATAAATTTGTTTTGCAATATTTTCTCTCCGAAAAAATAACCTGCGGAAAACACCACAGAATCTCCAATCAAAACTCCTGCCATTCCCACTCCAAACATGATATGTTCGTTCGTATTGCCTAGGGCAGAAATTACACCACCAGCAACGAGCGAAATATCTTCTGGAACAGGAAGTCCAAATCCGCACAAAATCAAAACTCCAAAAACGGCAAAGTATCCATAGTTAGAAAAAAAATTGATTAAGATGTTTAAGAAATCCATATTTTGTAAATACTATCTTGCCAATTAAGGCAATACTACAAGCATTAATTTTTATGATAAAAACCATTGACGAGTTATACAACGAAGAGGACTCCAAAATCGCTCCGTACGGAGTAAAACACTTTGATTCAAGAGATCGTGTTTACGAAGAGAGGGGACATGCGTTTCGTTTACCATTGCAACGAGACCGAGATAGAATTTATCATTCTCGTTTTTTTAAAAGACTCCAATACAAAACACAAGTCTTCACAAACTCAGAGGGAGACAATTTTAGAACTCGTCTGACACATACTTTAGAAGTTTCTGGCATTGCTCGTTCTATTGCAACAAACCTTGGACTCAATTCAATGCTCGCGGAGTGCATTGCTCTAGCTCACGATTTGGGGCACGCGCCTTTTGGTCATGCGGGACAGGATGTTCTGTCAGAGCTTATGAAAGGAAACGGAGGTTTTGAACACAACAAACAATCTCTTCGAATTGTGCAGATTTTAGAAAATCGTTATCCTGAATTTCCAGGGATTAATCTTTGTAAGGTTACACTTTCCGGTTTAATGAAACACGGAGGCGATTACGCAAAATCAGAATTAAACGAACTAAGACTTACTGAAGGTCCAAGCCTTGAGTCACTCATCACAGACTTGTCAGACGAAATTGCTTATAGTTGCCACGACATTGAAGATGGTTTAGAGATGGATTATATTTCTGTAGAGAGTCTAATGCAAGTTAGCCTCTGGAAGGAAATGTATTCTCAAATGCAAGAAAAATACAAAACTGCGAGTTTGGATATTTTAGCACGATCTACGATTCGGGGAATTCTAAATTTGCTTGTAACAGATTTAACAACCACCACAGAAGAAAATCGAAAGAAGTATAAAATTGAAACCGCAGAGGATTTAAAAAAAGTTTGGGCTAATGGTGTACGTATAGCGGGTTATTCGGATGAAATGTTCAAACAAGTAAGAGAACTCAAAAAATATCTCTTAGAAGACTTGTACCACCATGAGAGAGTAATCCAAATGTCAAAGAGAGGTCAGTCTATCATTGAAAAATTATTTCACTATTTTCTAAATCATACAGAAGAAATTCCAGAAGCATACCGCAAAAGAATGGAAGAAGACGGAAAATACAGAGCTGTGTGTGATTATATTTCTGGAATGACAGATAGATATGCTCTGTTACAATTTAATTCTATCCAATGAGTTTTACTCTTCTCATAGTTGAGTCTCCTTCCAAGGCAAGAACGATTCAGAAATACCTAGATAGCGGCTACAAAGTAGTAGCCTCTTTTGGGCATGTGATGGATTTGCCAGAAAAAGAATTTGGAGTTGATATAGCAAATGATTTTGCACCTGATTTGATTGTCACCAAACGTGCCATGAAAACAGTTCGTGAAATTAAGTCTCTTGCGAAATCTGCGGATAATGTCATACTTGCCGCAGATCCAGACAGAGAAGGGGAGGCGATTTGTTTTCACTTATCTACTTTACTTTCAAAGAGTAAATCCCAAATTGCAAGAATTGCACTCCACGAAATCACAAAAATCGCTCTCACTACTGCATTAAAATCTCCTGGCAAAATCCAAATGGATTTAGTTGAATCCCAAATGACAAGAAGAGTTTTGGATAGAATTGTAGGCTACAAGCTAAGTCCCGTTTTATGGAAACATTTGCACAATCCTACACTTTCAGCCGGTCGTGTCCAATCGGTTGTACTTCGTTGGATTTGTGAAAGAGAATTAGAAATTCAAAATTTCAAAAGTGAAGAATACTGGCGATTATCCGTAAAAACAAAAACTTCTTTCGGAGAAGAACTTGTTCTAAGCCTAGAAGACAAAGACAAAACAATCAATTCACAAAAAAAAGTAGAAGAAGTTTGGAAAGACATTTTTGGGGCAGATTGTCATCCTGAGCTTGTCGAAGGGCTGTTAATTTCTAAATCCTCCGACTTTGTAATTGATGTAAGTAAATTGAATAAAAGCCTAAAAGTCACAAGTTCCAAATCGGAGGCTAAGAAAAAGTTTCCGCCACCTCCTTTCATTACAGCAAGTCTTCAAAAAGAAGCCGGGGGCAAATTGAAGTTTTCCACAAAAAAAACAATGTCCGTTGCTCAAAAATTGTATGAAGGCGTTTACACTGGAAAAGAACACGGCACAACTGGACTCATCACTTATATGAGAACAGACTCAACTAGACTTAGTGAAGAATTTCAAAATAAAGCAAAATCGTTTATCGAGAATAGGTTTGGAAGTAAATACATTGGAAATTATAAAGCCAGAAGTTCTAAGCCAGAAGTCCAAGATGCACACGAAGCAATCCGCCCTGCCAATACTTCCATTACTCCCGAAAAACTAAAAGGAATTTTACCACCAGACGAATGGAATTTGTACAACCTGATTTGGAAAAGAGCAGTTGCCTCTCAGATGAGTCCTGAAGAAGGAATCAATCAAAGTGTTGAAGCAGAAATTTCCGGTTACAAATTTTCCGCAAGTGGGCGAAAAGTTCTATTCGAGGGGTTTACGGCTATTTACCCCGAAAGCAAAAAAGACAATGCACTTCCTGAACTCAAAGTAGGGGATCATCTAAAAATCCTCGAAACAAAAGCAGAACAAAAACACACAGAGCCACCCGCCCGTTTTACCGAAGCAAGCCTTGTCGAAAAAATGGAAAAAGAAGGAATCGGACGACCTTCCACGTATTCAAATAGCATTGAAGTATTGTACAAACGAAAGTATGCGCTCCAAAAACAAAAGTCCATTTTCCCAACCGAGCTTGGTCTTGAGGTAAATACATTTTTAACCCAGAAAATGGCTTACCTTTTTGAAAATCATTTTACTCGTGATGTGGAAGCGGACTTAGATCAAATTGCTTTGGGTAAACTAAAACGTATCGAATTTCTAAAAACATTTTACCAAAAATTCCAAACTGCTTTAAGAGAAATTGAATTACAAAAACCAATTTCAAAAAAGAAAAAGTCCGAAACAGAAAATCTCTGTCCTCTTTGTCAAAGTAAAGTTTTGAAACGAAAAAATCCAAAAGGTAAGGCTTATTTCATTTGTTCGCAGTTTCCAGAGTGCGAGTATATGGAGTATGTGGTTTAGAAAATAAAGCTTGTCAATCTGGTTGGAAGTGGTAATTTGGAGCGATGGGAACTGTAGAAGTAATTCAAAAACTATCTGAATATCTATACTATAAGTCTATCTATAAAAATTTTGCTGTATTACTTCATAATTATGAAATTCATTTACAGGCAAAAACTTTACTTACAAACGCACTCAAAAAAGAAATTCTAAACGTGCTTCCAAAAGAAGAAAAATCTTTTCTTCTAGAATTTGGCGAATACTTAGAAATTGCCGCACATGACTCCGAAAAAGAAAAATTTCTCTCTTATTGTCAAACGCCTGTTTCCTCCTCTGAAAAGAATGAACTCAAAAAAAGAATTTCTGAAATAGAAGCCAACCCAGAAATCGGCGTATCATGGGAAGATGCAATCAAAGGTATTGAAGAAAGAATTGGAAAAAAAATTAATTATGATATAGAAAGTTAGAATTTTCGGATCAATCAACCAAATAGATTTTGATTGACTTTTACTCACATTTTAGAATAAAATATTTCTATGATAGTATTTGACTTCATTTCTGAAAAGCCGCTAGCAACATACGATGACTATAAAAAAACTCCCGAAGGTGGGAAGTATCAGCTCATTGGGGGAGAAATAATAGAAATGACAGCGCCAACGCTTTACCACCAAGAAATTTTACAAAATCTAAATTACTATTTATCAGTATTTATAAGGCAAAACAAGCTTGGGAAAGTTTACATAGCCCCAACGGATGTGTATTTTTCTAAGACAGAAACCTATCAACCTGATATACTAATTTTACTTACAGAAAGTTTGCATAAAATGCAAGAGAGTAAAATTGATGGCGCTCCTGATTTAGTCGTAGAAATTCTTTCTCCTTCTACTGGGTACTATGATGTAAAATACAAAAAATCCGTTTATGAAAAGTTTGGAGTTAAGGAATATTGGATTGTTGACCCAAAAGATAAGACTGTTGAAATTTATGAAAATTCCAGAGGCAAATTTATATTAGTCTCTGAACTTTCAAAAACCGACACTGCCAAATCAATTTTACTTTCTGGATTCGAAATCGAGTTAGAAAAAATTTTCTAACTACAAAGATTTCTGTAATTCTAAAAAAATCTTTTCTTGTTCTAGAAGTTTATTACGATTAGCCGCTTCTCCGAATAGTGTGCGGAAATCTTCGACGAATGCTACAATTTGTTCTACGGTGAAATTTTTACAGGTTTTTAAGTATTCTTCGGAGAAGTATTGAACTGGTCTCAAGTTAAACTCTCTAATGCTTTGATGTCTTCTATATCTTGTGGTCTACCACTTTCTCGTTTCATGTCGATTAGATCTTGTTTTNNATGATTTCACTTGGATTGTTTGGATTGTAAAATGACCAAGCGATTAGATTTCTTTCCTGAATTAAGTGATCTCGGTTCTTTAGAATTAAGTTTGCATCAACTGGAATTTTACTCACAAATCCCATTGATTTGAGAATGCTTTCGCATAGATTGAGATTCTTTTCTTCTAAATCCAACACTAAATCTACATCGACCGTTCCACGAACTGCGCCATGAAGGGCAACTGCAAACCCGCCTGCAATTGCATATTTAAGTGATTTGTTGTTGAATTCTCTACAGAGTCGGGTGAGTAACATAATTGTCATTTAATCCTTAGATAAATTCCTGTAAATCTTGTTCCACTTTTAGTTTTATTCTCAGAATTTATTGATTGATTTTTAGTACATAGCATTCTAGCTTACCTTTAGCAAAAGGTAAGAATGTTAAATAAGCTATTTACAAACGAGTTTCTTCAAGATACGGATGTGCAGGATTTCAAAAAAGGAGATCTACTCATTCAAGAGGGAGCTGCTTCTAATGAAACCATGTATTTCATTTTGAATGGGACATGCTCTGTGTTTAAAAAACAAGGAGAGACTCCTGTATTGATTAATCAATTAAAGACAGGGGATTTTTTTGGTGAGATAGCTTTGATTTCCAATCAACCACGGACTGCGACAGTTCAGGTGGAATCTGATTCTGCGAAACTTCTTTTATTTAGCAAAAAGAAATTTATCCAACAAACTGTTTCCAATCCAGTGTTGATGTTTTCTATTTTGAAAGCGGCTATTGCGCGTTTTCTCCGTGCTGATGTAAATTTTGAAAACACCATTAAATCTATTCCCAACATGAAACCTGATTTAATCATTAAGTTAAATCAAAATCATGTGAAATTGGTAAATATCAAAGCACTTAATTATATTCATTCCCTTCCTATTTTAAATTTAGGAAAAAATCTAAAGATATATTCTGAGACTAAGGATGCTAATCCGCACATGTATTTTATACTTCGAGGAAATATTTCTCTCTTAAAAGAGCACCATGGAAAAAATGTTGAGGTTGCGACTTTAGAGTTAGGACATTTTTTTGGAGAGACTTCTTTTATTAGTGATACACCTTACACTCATTCGGCAATTACAAAATCGGATGATGTAAAATTAGTTCAACTCGATAAAGTTGCTTTTTTAAAAATCGTAAATCTGCATCCCGAATTTTTATTAAATAATTTAAAAAATACAATTTGGAAATTAATCAATACAGAAAAGGCTACATTCAATTTAAAATCTAGAATTGTAAAAGAACCACCGCAAGCAACCACCGACTTAAAAGTATATAAAAAATCTGATTATATAATTAAAGAAGGAGATGCTTCCAATGAAACTATGTATTTTATTTTGGAAGGTGCATTTGCTGTTTTAAAAAATCGGGGCGAAACGGTCGAAGAAGTAAATGTTCTAAAGTCGGGTGATTTTTTTGGAGAGTTGTCTTTAATTTCGAGTCAGCCAAGAACAGCAAGTATTCAAGTAAAATCTGATAGCGGCAAATTGTTATTATTCAGTAAAGAAAAATTTATACAAAAAACAAAAGAAAGTCCAGGACTCATGTTCTCCATTTTAAAAGCGACAGTCGCAAGATTAATGAGAGCCGAATCTTCTATTGATAAAATTATTAAATCCCTACCTGAATTAGATCCAGCAATGGCTACTCGTTTAAATGAAAGTAGAATTGATAACATCAATGTATTTAATTATGTGCATAACCTCCATAGTCGCATATTGTTAAAAGGGGATCGTATTTATGCAGAGGGAGAAAAATCAGACGGTGCAATGTATTTTATCTATGAAGGGACTATTGCAGTTATTAAAAAATACCATCGTAGAAATATGAAAATTACAACGTATGAGAAGGGAGATTTTTTCGGAGAAACATCTTTAATAACGGATTCTCCTAGAAACCAAACATTGATTACAGCCTCAGAAAAAGCAAAAGTTGTGAAAATCGACAAAGATATTTTAATGAAGATAGTTCATATTAGCCCCGGATTTTTATTTAGTCTTCTTCGTACTGTTATTTGGAAACTTATCATCGCCGAAAAAGCACTCTTCAAACTAAATATGAAAGTGGATGATATTTACGAGAAGAAGTCATAGCTATTTTATAACTACTCAGTGTGATTTGCCACGGAGGCACTGAGACGCAGAGGATTTTGGGATTGCGCTATTTGTATTCATATTCGTCAAATTAAAGAGAGCTAATGAAATATTTGGATTTAATTTTCATATTGTAAAAGAATAATAACCAAGGCTGAATTACTAAAATGAACAGTCTGTTTTGAAAAAGACTCTCTTTAAATCTCTCCGTGACTCTGTGCCTCCGTGGCAATTGAGTATTTACTAGATTTCGTTGTTTACAAATGAGCACTCTCTACAAATGATTTTAAGATGAAAAAAGTTTTACTGATTTTACTGATTTTAGTTACACAATCCTGCCGTAAAGAATTCACAGCTCCTTATTTGTATGTGGAACTAAAGGATTGGAATGGGAAAGAACGCAAAATTTTAGATTACAAAGGAAAAGTTTTGATTCTGGATTTTTGGGCAAGCTGGTGTGAGCCTTGTCGAAAAGCAGCGCCCGTCATTGAACTTCTGCATGAAAAATCGAATCCAGATAATTTCGTTTTTCTTGGAGTAAACACAGACCACGAACTTACAGTCGAAGAAATCAAAAAAGTATCGAGTGAATTTGGAATGAAATACGATAGTCTTCTTGATTCGGACTTAAAGTTGGCTACAGCACTAGCAGTGGAAGGACAGCCTGCTCTATTTGTTTTTGATAGAACCGGAAAAACTATTTACCACCAATACGGAGTCAATGCAGAGGACGCACACGACTTACTGAAAAAAATGTCCGACTGGGAAAAATAGCTAAGTTTTTCACTAGACTTATTGCCCTCGAATTAAATTCTTTTCTCAGTTGCGGGCTTTTGTTAGATTTGCTACACAACCATAGACTGCATGAAAGCTGTCACCCTGAGCCTGTCGAAGGGCTTACTATTTATTCAATGTATGGATTCGACAAGCTCACCATGACATATTTTATCTGATCCTAATTGTTAGCATTTTTACTGTGTAGCCCTTTCAAATAAACATAGGATAATTCTATATCATGAAATTTACAACATTTGATAACCAAAGAATCGTTCTTGCCTCAGGCATTAGAACTCCCATCGGTCAAGCAGGCAAGTCACTTGCAGATATTCCTTCTGCAGAATTAGGCTACAGAGTAACCGAAGAAATTTTTTCTCGTAGTAAAGTTTCCAAAACTGAAGTAGACGGAGTAGTTGCGGGAGAAATTAGCCAAAGTGTATATACTCCAAACGTTGCCCGTGTAATTTCTGTTCGTGCAGGAATTCCTTTAGAAGCAAGTGCGATCACAGTGGCTAACAACTGCGTATCCGGTAGTGAAGCAATCCTAGATGCTGCAAGACGTATTATGATCGGCGAAGGCAAATTCTACTTAGCCCTTGGACTTGAGTCTATGTCCCAAGGTCCTTTTATCGTAGAAGGGGCAAAGTCCGTAACCAAACTCGATACAGTTGATAAATTAATGAAAAACTGGGGCGAGGCACAAGCTCTTGGTGTAAAAGTAATTGATTCCATTGACGAAGGATTAAATGATCCAATTCGTAAAATCAACATGGCTATGACTGGTGAAGTTGTCGCACAACGTTATAATCTCAAAAAAGCTGAGTTAGACGATTACGCTTATCGTTCATACAAAAAAGCTTACGATGCAATCAAAGCTGGAAACTATCGTCCATACCAAATGCCTGTTACATTAACAGACGGTAGCCTCTTAGAAGATGACGAATACATCATGACAAAAACTGGAATGGTAGAAAATCCAGCTCGTTTTGGAAAAGCAGGAGCAATCTTTGATTCTAAATTTATGAGCATCAAAGAATTCTACGAAAAATACGGCGAGTGGATTGGTAAACCATACGTAGAAGGCGAAACAGAAGCTGCGGTTACACTATTCAATGCGTGCCCACGCTCTGATGGTGCGGCGGCTATCTTTGTTACCACTGAAAAAGAAGCAGCAAGACTTGGACTCGAAGTGCAAGCTGTAATCACAGGTTGGGGAATGTATGGAGTTGATCCATCTATCATGGGAGTTGGAATGGCTTGGTCAATGAACAAAGCAATCAAATCTGCTGGTCTTGATTTCAAAGATGTTGATAATTTTGAAATTCACGAAGCATTTGCTGCAACTGCAATGGGAACGATGAGAGAAATCAAAAAATCTTGGGGCTTTGATTTAGAAGCAGTAGACAAAGAAGGCGGACGTGTAAATCCAAACGGTGGAACACTAGCTCTTGGTCATCCACTCGGAGCAACTGGACTTCGCGTATTACTCAACCAAATCATGAACTTCAAACTCAACCCAAGCGCAAAACGCTCAGTAAACTGTATCTGTGCAGGTGGTGGTGTTGCAGGTTCTATACTCTTAGAAAGACCTTAATTAATCCCCCTTTATCCCCCTTTGCAAAAGGGGGTAATCGTAATAAGCCTGACTTTGAAGTTTTTCTCTTGAACGAGAAAGACTTCACTTTTACGAAACCCCCTTTCGCAAAGGGGCATAACCTTACCCACAAGTA
>DDBL01000207.1 GCA_002333425.1 Leptospiraceae bacterium UBA2033 | reverse complement strand
TATAAAAAGTATGCATTTTCGCATTGCGGATAATCCTCTAAAAAAGAATTCAAACCTTTCAAATCCTCGTTGCGAATTTTATTACTATTTTTCACTTCAATAGCCTGAAATATTTTATTGCCGTAAATCACAAAATCCACTTCTAGTCCAGAACGTGTTCTCCAATAATACAAATCACAATCTTTGTGGTGGTAATCTAGTTCAGCACGCAAAATTTGAGCGACCAATCCTTCTAGAAGTGGACCTCGCATTTCCTCCGGAGAATCCAAAGCACCTTGAGGACGAATCTGGGAATAAACACCGGTGTCAAAAAAATAAAATTTCCGATGAACCACTAAATCTCGTTTAGCTTTTTTAGAAAAAACAGGCAAAGTAAAACTCAATAGCAAATCTTCCAAAACAGAGAGATATCCTTCTACTGTTTTTCTTTCCACACTGGATTCTCTTGCAATATTGGAAGTGTTCAATAGACTGCCATGAGAAAAACTTGCCGCTTCAAGGAATCTAGAAAAATTTCCAATGTTACGAACAAGTCCTTCTGCAAGAATTTCTTCTTTTATATAAAGTCCCATATAAGAACGTAACGTTTCTTTTGGTTCTTCGTTAAAATACACTAGAGGCAAAAGTCCAAGCTGAAGAGATTTTTCCAAATCAAATTCTTTCCCTAATTCAGAAGGTGTAAATGGATGCATTCTACAATTCAAAGCACGACCAGCTAGTAAATCCACTCCTGTTCTTTTTAACTTGCGTGAACTAGAGCCAGTTAGAATAAATTGAAACCCTTTTTTCCTTTCAATCAACTCATGTACAACCGGAAGAACATCCGGAACTTTTTGGATTTCATCTAAAATAAATTGCCGATTCTCTGAATTTCCCTCCACATACTCATATAGTCTCTCCGGTCTTGCACTATATAGGCGAAAAGTTTCCGGATTCAAAAAATCAATGTATTTAGAATCAGGAAAACATTGCTTCAAAAAAGTCGATTTTCCAAGTCCACGAGGACCTAGCAAAAAAAAACTTTTTTTAGGAATAGAAAATGATCGATGGATACTTTTCATAATGGAATTACTAATTCCATTTTTTGACAAATTATGGAATTAGCAACTCCATTTTTTAAGGAATTGGCAAAAGTAAAATAACGTGAGTTCGATGTAAGTCCAAAGCCAGCATTGCCGGACACAAAGCCATCGAACTCAGAAAAAATGGAAGTTCGTTAGGAAGATTTCAATTCGTCACCCCCTAAATTCCACCCTACGAAGGTGTTGGATTTGCGACCAAGCAAATGGGGGGAGATTTCGGGGATGACATTTTTTATGCTTGAATTTCTGAAAATATAGATGCTAGTAGACTTTATGGTGACAGTTAGCAAACAACAGATAGCGGAATGGATAATATTAGATTACCTTGCAAAAACACATTCTTTAATAGAGAAAATTTCCTTCTATCTAAAGAAATACAATACTACATTTGAAGAATTTGAAACGCAAATAAAGTCAGCTCCGAAAGAAGACTTTGAAAAATGGGATGACTACATTGAATGGAAAGCATTTCATAATTTTTATACATCTTATTTAAAACAAATTGAAGAAGTGAAAAATGGAAATTTTCAATTGGCTGAGTAATAATGAATTTATCACTGACTACAAGATTCTAGAATACCGGACAAATTGAATGAAATTACTTTACAAATAGTAAGCACCTTTATTTCTAGACCTAATGGAACTTTTCCGTCTCACAATTGATTTTGCATTTAAAGCGGTCTTTGGTAAAAATCCTGATATTTTACTTGCGATGCTTAATTCCTTTCCCCAATTCCAAGGACAAAAAGCAATTAAATCTTTGGAAGTGTTAAATCCAGAAATTTCCAAAGAACTCGAAGATGAAAAACTTTCTATCCTAGACATCAAAGCGGAAGACTTAGAGGGCAATCAATTCCTAGTTGAAATGCAAGCATTCCCGCAATCCGAATTTCCCAAACGAGCACTTTACTATTGGGCGAAGGCATATACTCGAACGATAGGAAAAGGAAAGCAGTATAGCAAATTAAAAAAAGTCTATTCCTTTAATTTCTTAAATTTCGTATTATTCAAAACGCATAAGAAATTTTTGTCGACTTACATATTGCAGGAAAAGGAATTAAAAACTGACTTGACGGACGATTTAGAAATCAATATTATTGAAATACCAAAGTTTGTAAAAGAGTCTAATGAATTAAAAGAAGAGCTTGATTACTGGGTGTATTTACTTCGCGATTCCCAGAAATTAAAAGGAGAAACGATGAAAGTTTTAGAAAAGAAAAATCCAAAACTAAAGAAGGCAATTTCTGAACTAAAAACAGTTTCTCTAGATAAGAAAAATCGAGAATACTATGAAATGAGACGCAAAGCAGAATTGGATTACAATACAAATATAGAATCTGCCTTTAAGAAGGGACTCTCTGAAGGAATCGAAAAAGGAATCGAGCAAAAAAGCATTGAGATTGCTCTTGTCATGCTTTCTAAAAATCAAAGTCTCGATTTTATTTCCGAAGTTACAAACCTTTCCTTAGAACAAATCAAATCCCTTAAAAAGAAAAAATAACGATGCAAGAATGGTAGACGTTTCTATAATATCTTAAAAAAAAATTTAATAAACTCCCTGTGTCTTTAGCACAAGCGTGCCTCTGAGGCAAAATCTTTGTTTTTACACAACCCCTGAAAAAATCGCTCTCCGCCTATCGGTGGAAGAAATAACCAAATGACCAAAATCACTTGTAGTGAGTAGCTGCAACAACCCAATTAACAGCGTATCGAACTACGGTCCAGATACACAACGAACGTAGCGGAGGAATGACTTTTGGGCGGAGCCGACGCTACCGTAAACGAAGATGCCTACGTTCGCATAAAGTGTTAAACTAGTAGAACTCCAGTCCATAATTCCCGCTAAGGCACTTAGGGTATAGGTAGTATTGGGAGAAAGTTCGATACTTGGGTCAAAGACTACGCTCAGACCGTTATTGGTAAGTGCAAAGGTTCCGGTGATAACATTTCCAGCACTGTCGACTAACGTAATGTAACTCCCATTTAAGCTCGATGGATCAATTGCTTCGGGAAAATTCAGGGTGATATTTCCAGAGGGGTTTACACCCGTTTGCCCGTTTGTAACACTGGAAGACGCCGAACTCATCGTAAAGGTAGGTGGTGGCGTAGAAGAGGAAGCTAAGTAAGAAGTTGTGTTAAATGTAGAAGTAGAATCTTGCTCCAAAGAATTTCCAGACAGGTCTTTGATTTCTTTCGTTACTTTGATGGTATATGTTAATGCGTTTTTTAAATCTGTAGTCGGGTAAAACACAATTGTATTGGAAAAACGACTAAAGGAGCCATTCACAATTTCAGACTTCGAGTTTTGAATTGAAATCGAGTTTTTTGTTACACTTAAAGGGTCTAGAACCTCCGAAAAAATTAGAATAATTCCTCTTTGCGTGGTAGGAATATTACTTGCTCCATTTGCCGGAAATACAGCAGACACCATGGGTGCCGTAGAATCCACTCCTCCACCTGTAGTAAAAGTGGAAGTAAAGTCAGAGCTCATCG
>DDBL01000157.1 GCA_002333425.1 Leptospiraceae bacterium UBA2033 | reverse complement strand
TATGCTGAGTAGTTACAAATAAATAAGATATTATGAAATAGGCTCTCCTTAAATCTCTCTGTGACTCAGTGCCTCCGTGGCAATAAGGTATGCTCAATGCTGTCAAGCTAAGGATTTTTTCACCACATTATGTTGTGACCCTTAGGAAGCTACATTGAGTTTGGGTTTTAATAATCCTTAATCTTTTATCAGTGTTCATAGCCATGGCGTGTGGTAATATCTTTAAATGCTTTTCTTAATTGTACATCACCTAGCATCGCACAAATTCCCAAAGTCAATCACCGGCAAATCAAAGTAAGCCTCATTTGGATCAAAACCACTGAATTGAAATACAAAGTCACGAAAATAGATATTCTCTGGAAAACGATCGGAGTCTTTCACAGATTCAAAAAGTTCCATTCCACCAAGAGAAATTTTTGTAACTTCTTTTTTAGATAAGGTAAATATGTATTCACCTCCAATGTCTCTTATTTTGTGGACTTTGTAAAGCTGGTCTTGGTCAAATGCATCTCTTTCTTTTACAGTAATTTTTACAGTAGTTGGAGGATTTTTTACTGACTGCGAAAATTTTAATACAAATTGAAATGGCTCTTTACGAATCGTAATTGGATTTGTAAATCTATGCGTTAGACAACCTTCTATTCGGATAGAATCTTTTTGGGTCATATGCGCCGTAGGGAATAATACAGCATCTCCCTTTAGTGACTTAAATAACAAAAGTCTATCTTCAGGATAAGAAAGAGTAACCTTTCTTTTGTAAACTTGCATCGGCTCAAGTCTCGTTTTATAAAAAATATAAATCAAACTTAACGCAATTGGAATCAGTAAAATACAGAGTGTAATTATCACTTCCCTTCTGGCAAGAATTTTAACAATCGACTTTGAGTTTTTGTCTTCTTTTTGTAAACTACCGGCGAACATACCAATGAGTGCAAAAAAGGGAAGAGTTACTTCATCGTCTAATAAGTAACACTGAAAAAAACCACCGATAAAAAGAACTAAAACTCCACTGAATAAAACAGTCTCTGAAGTAATGGGATTTTTAATAAATAACCGAATTAGATAAAACCAAAAATACAAAAATGCGACTAATCCAAATAAACCACTAATTGAAAAAAAATGTAAAAGATCATGGTGTGCGTGTTGCCTTGGAGTTATAAAAAGTTCATACCAGAGTTGTTCGTTTTCTGAAATCATTTTATCCGAAAAAACGTTATGCTCTTTACGAAACATTCCAGGACCAACTCCTAACACAAATTGATTTTGAATGAGAGACAGAGTATTTTTATAGATAAAATATCGTTGGTTCTCTGTGGTATTATCCGCAAAACTTTCTTGAAACGCTCGTTGTAAAAGCCAATTTTTTTTATAAATACTTAGGCTACTTCCTACAATTACAAATAAAATTCCAATGACAACCAAAATGTATCTTACTTGAAAATATCTGATTTTTATTTTTAATCCCAAAAAGAGTTTAATTCCTATTAGCCCAATCACAAACAAAATTCCAAGCCAAATAGACCTACTTTGATTATAAAAAATTACAATCGCAAATAAAATAGAGATTAACAAAAACAAAAGATTTTTCCAAACCTTTCTATCTTTTAATGTCAATCCTAAATGAAACAAAATCCCAGGAAAGAGTAATCCGCATAAACCACCAAAAGTTAAATGTGTATTCATAAGACCAATTGGCAAATAAGTATATCTACCCCAAAAATCTCCCGCGAAGTGTTGCAATCTAACTCCGTCTTTGACTTGAAATCCATCTCTTATAAAGACTGCCAAACGAAATGGTGTAAAGATTGTAATAAACCCAGACACTACAACTAAAAATACACAAAGATAAATGGAACGAAAGATCAAACTTCGATATTCAGGATTACGAATATGATAATAGGCAGGTAAAATTACAAAACACATCCAAAAGTCGGAAATTTCCGATTTCGTCAAAATGGAAATAAGAGAAGTCTCATATTGTAAAATATGGAAAAAAAAAGAGGGAATCATCGTGAGGTAAATCGCTATCGCACTCATAAATGATTGATTTTTAAGAGTTATCAGTAGGTTTTTATTCGAATAAGAGCTGAATAAAAACAGAAAAATGGAAAGTATAGCAAAAGACTGACTTGCAGTCACCGAAAGCGGAAAACTTATAATGAAGAGGTTTAAAAAAATGACCGACAATTTATTTGAGTTCATAATCAATTCAGTACAGGTATTTTCTCTTTGGACAAGAATGAAAACAAAAAAATAAACTTCTCCGTAGCAATCATCACCTACAATGAAGAAGCCAATATCAGGGATTGTATAAATTCAGTCCATGAATTCTGTGAAGAAATTATAATACTCGATTCACTTAGCACTGATAAAACTCTAGAAATTGCCAAAACATTCGCCAAGGTTAAAATCTATTCTCAAAAATTCAAAGGACATATTGAACAAAAAAATGATGCAATTGCACTCTGTAAAAATGATTGGATACTTTCTCTAGATGCAGATGAAAGGGCTACACCAGAGCTAATGAGTAGTATTCAAACAATTTTAGAAACTCCACTCGATGTAAACGGCTTTAAGGTATCGCGTTTAACGTTTCACATGGGAAGGTTTATTTATCATTCTGGCTGGTATCCACAATTTCGTTTTCGTTTTTTCAAAAAAGGATTTGCAAAATGGACAGGCGAAAATCCACACGATTACATAACAATCGAAGGGAAAGGTAAAAATTTAAAAGGGGACATCATTCATTATAGTTTCAAAGATTTATCAAACCAAGTTGATACTATAAATAAATTTTCGTCTATCGTTGCATTCACCAGATACAACAAAGGAATTTCCTTTTCTATAACTCGTTCTATTTTAAAACCAATCACTAAATTCTTAGAAATTTATATTTTTAAATTAGGATTTTTAGATGGTTATCCTGGATTTGTGATTGCAGTCTCTTCTGCTTACTCTACTTTCTTAAAAACAGCAAAGATGTACGAATTAAAAAGGAAAACAATAAGTAGACCTTCAAACCTACGACCGGACTACGGAAATGAAACTTAAAAATATATTTAAGAAATTTTTCCCTAAAAGAGAACTTGCACAAAATCTAGATAAACCGCGTCGTCCTCCCAAAAGACCCAAAGGAATGGAAAGAGAGTTAGAAGATTTAAAAATTAAACTCTCTGATTTTTTGCTAACACTCAGAGTCAATTCTGGACTTGTAGTGAAAAAAACCATGTATTCATTGACTAAAAATGGACATGGACTTTATCGCTTAGAAGGAACTGAAAAAAATGGAAGAAATTATTCTATCATAGTCAGCACATCCAATCACCTACAACTCAATGCCGAAAACAAAGTCACAGGTTTAATCCAAGTAACAGAAGCAGAATTAAATCGTGTAATACAAAATGAACATTCAAGTTTAAAAGCAATATTAGATAAATTTAAAAATCTAAATCTAAATGATAAAGCCCTAGAAATTCTAGATGAAAAAAACAAATTCAACTGGAAGGAAATACTTCTCTGGAATCGGTATTGGAAAGAAATGCTTTTTTTACATATGAGTGTGAATCATATTGCAGTTCTAATGATTAGCCAAGGGGATATTTTTAAAAATGTATTTTTAGAAGTAGCTACAAAAAAACAAAAACAAATTGTATCCGATGAATTATTTTATCTCAACCAAGGTGTAACCTCAGAGGATATGAATCCAAATTCTAAAAATATCAACTTAATGAACTTTGATGTTGCAATGGATGAGTTAAAAAAAAGTATTCTCAAGATAAAAAAGAAAATGGAAAGTGAGTCATGAATTTATTAGAAATAAAAAATCTAACCATTCAAGATAAATCTAACCGAAAAATCTTAAACGGATTTGATTTTGCACTTAGAAAAGATTCAATTCATGCAGTCATTGGAGAATCGGGTAGCGGCAAAACGTCATTTGCCAACTCTATTTTTCATCTAACGCATCCTGAACTAAATTTACATTTTGATACATACACTATTTTAGGAAAAAACTATTCCGATTATTCTTCAGATGACTGGGAAAATTTGAGAGGAAAAAAAATCAGTTTGATTCCACAAAATCCTAGTAAATCATTTCATCCTTATATTTCCATTGGCTCTCAAATTAGAGATTATTTCCGTTTAAAATCGCAACATCTTGCCAATGAAAAATCTATCCTAGAAATTCTAGAACAAGTGCAAATTAGAGACGTTAAAAAAACCTACCACTCTATTCCAAAAAATCTTTCCGGCGGCGAAAAACAGCGAATTTTAATAGCAATGGCTATTGCTGTTGAGCCTGAAATAGTCGTTGCAGATGAGCCAACGACAGCACTTGATTCTATTAATGAAAAGTTGACTCTAAACCTACTCTATTCTCTCTTGAAAAACAGGGGGATTGGACTTATTTTAATCACACATGATATGAGAATTGTAGAAGAACTTGCGGATGACGTTACTGTATTAAAGTCAGGACTGCTAATTGAAAAAATCACTTTACTAAATAAGAATATGAATAAATTACAATCCGAATATTCACAAAGACTGGTTTTAAAATCATAGTGAAATTAGGATTAAAAAGAGGTAAATTTTGAAGGTAAAAAACCTAATTCTAGCATTATTAGTTTTAACATCAGCAATATCGGCTGATCCTAAAGTGATTTTAGAAAAAGTAGATGCATCTAAATATCCGATGGTTCATATTTACATGCAAGAAAATAAATCACGACCTTTGCAAGGTGAGAATATTCATATTACTGAAACAAGAGAAGGTTACACAAAACAAATTCCAACTCTAAGCATTTTAAAATCGAATCAACTTCGTCCCATTCGATTCATTCTTTCTATTCAAGCTTCCAGTGAAAATGATCGTCTACAATATTCCAAACAACTAGCCACTTCATTTGTACAAAGCCTAAGTAAAGAAGATAAAATCGGATTACATATTTATGGAAGAGATACTTATTTTTTAAATCTAAATTTAGACAAAGCACAAGCACTAGAAAAGATAGATTCTATTTCGCAAGGAACAGGGAATAGAACGAATTATGCGCTCAATTTTTTACTTTCCCAATTAAGAGAAGATGAATTACCAAATTTACTTTTTGTAATTAGTACAGACAAAGAAGTAGAAATTGATGACCCAATTGCAAACGTAATAAAAAAATCAAGAAATCTCAAATTCCCAATTCATATGTTGGCGTTAAGTGAAAGAAAATACATTAACCTATCTGACTATAGCGGTGGAGAATTCTATCCGATTGAAAAAAATACATCCATTGCCGCAATGCAATCTCATTTATACTCTTTTCGTAAAACTCCACCTATCATAGAATATAAATCTCCTTTTGCAGAAAATTCCAAACAGATCCGATCAAGCTCAGTACAAATCACACTGAAAGTGGGGGAAAATGATTTTAGAGCTAGATATGATTTAAACCTACTTACTTATATAAAATCTAAATTCTCGAATATTGAATTTTTCTATTCCTTCATGGGAATCATTTTAATGATCTGTATTTTGCTTTTATACGCAATTACTCGAAGAAATAAAGCAAGAGCAGAAGCGGAAGAAACAAGACTCAGAGAAGAAGAGTTACTTAAAAACGATTTATACTATCACGAAAATATGGTAGCTGATACAGTAAATACAGCAACTTTCAAAAAATATGAAAGTTACGAAGAGCCAGAAGAAGAGGATGATTTAGAAGATTTATATTCCTATAACACAGACTCCACTGTAACACCCCAAAATAGCGCAAATGCAATATTATCCAGAACAGAGAAAGAAGAATCCTATGAAGTCTCTGCTGAACTTTTAGAAAAAGCCGAGTCATACGAAAGAGGAATTCTAATTTTAAAAGAAGGTCCAAATCCAGGACGTCAGTTTACAATCAACAAATCAGAAATTACAATAGGAAGTACTCCTTCCAATGATTTAGTTTTATGGGATTCAACACTAAGCCCAATGCACGCAAAAATTAAAAAAGTGAAAAATGTATTTATCTTGTTTGATACAGTTTCCAAGACTGGTATTTTTCTAAATGGAAAAAAATTGCTTCGTCCTAAAGCACTTTATGATTTTGATGAAATTAGATTAGGAAACACTCTCCTATTATTTAGAGGTAAATAATTGTTATACTCAGAAGAAATTTTAAAAACAGTAAAATCCGAAAGTTACGTAAGCCCCAAAGTGGAAAAAAAACATTTTGGAGATAAAGGTTACGGTTTAGTTGCTCGTGAACTTATCAAAAAAGATGAAATTGTAAGTATTTCTGGTGGTTTAATTCTAACAGAAGAACAACACGAAAAAATCGTTGAATCGAAAGGTTTCGGAGATTACAGTTATTATATCGAAAATGGTTTTTTAATTTGTCCCTTAAATCCAGAAGACCCAAGTGATGATTGGCGGATGAACCATTGCTGTGAGCCTAATTGTGGAGTTAGAGGACAAATTGTGTTTGTCGCATTAAAAGATATTTCTATTGGAGAAGAGCTTACTTTTGATTATGCGATGACTGAGACAAATCCTGATTATTCGGTAAACCTCCATTGTAACAAATCTACATGTAGAAAGAAATTTACCGGAAACGATTGGAAAAATCCAGACATCCAAAAAAAATACGAAGGTTATATGTCACTCTATATTCAAAGTAAAATTAAGAATAATGAAAAGTGAAATCTTAAAGGATAAGATATTTACCATTTCTAATTTTTTATCTCTTTCAAGAGCTTTACTATTACCTTTTTTTGTTCAATATGCTTATTGGTTTCAAGAAAATACAACGATTACCAAATACTATTTAATCCTAATCTTCATTTGCTTTTTAGTTATTCTAAGTGACTTCCTTGATGGGCTTGTTGCAAGGCTTTTAAATGAAGAAACAATTTTAGGAAGATACTTAGATCCTGTATCTGATAAAATTGTAACTATTGGAGGGTTGTCAACCATTACGGCTTATTTTAATTTTCCGCTCTGGATTTTAATTCTCTATATCATCCGTGAAATAATTGGAGTCTGGCTTGGACTTTTTTTATATTTTAAACGAGCAATCCAAGGAAAACCAAACTCTTGGGGTAAATGGCAAGTAGCCCTCGTTGCTGTATGTGTAATCCATTATTTGAGTCTTCCCATATTCGAGATCTATTTTGATCATTCAATACTTACCACTCATCCTGAAATTTCAGGGTATGTATTAATCTCAGTTGTATTTTTTGGGTCAGTCAAATACATTTACGATTACTGGGAATTTATCTTTTTAAAAGAATAATTTTATATCATAAAAGAAAAATCTCTTGAATTCTATTTACATAAAATCAAATTATGAGTTTTGATAATAATGGGAGAATGATGTGGGAAAAAAGTTAAATGCAGAGAGTTTGAAAGAACTAACCAGTTTTTACAGGGAAATGTTACTCATTCGTCGCTTTGAAGAAGCAGCAGCAAAAGCATACGGAAGTGGAAAAATCGGTGGTTTTTGCCATCTCTATATAGGACAAGAAGCGGTAGGCGTTGGAGCAATCGCAGCTCTCGAAGACTCAGACCAAATCGTTTCCACCTACCGAGATCATGGACATGCACTCGCCCGCGGACTCGACCCCAAAGCACTCATGGCAGAATTATTCGGCAAAAGAACTGGTGTATCCAAAGGAAACGGCGGCTCCATGCACTTCTTTGACAAAGAGAAAAATTTTCTCGGAGGTCATGGAATTGTAGGCGGTCATATCTCTCTTGCTGCTGGTGTTGCTTATGCAAATAAATATTCCAAAACCCAAAAAGTATGCGTTTGTTTTTTTGGAGATGGTGCGGCTAATATTGGTTCTTTCCATGAAGGTTTAAATCTAGCCGCAGTGTGGAAACTCCCTCTTATCCTCATCTGCGAGAATAACCACTATGCAATGGGCACACCCGAATACCGCTCGTTAACCGTTAAGGATGTATCTATTAGAGCTGTTGCCTACAATATCGCACGAGATAGAATTGAAGGAGACGAAGTTCGTAAAGTCAGAGACCACGTGAAAGTAGCCGTAGAACGCGCAAGACGCGGAGAAGGTCCAACGTTAATCGAAGTTTCCACCTACCGTTTCCGTGGTCACTCCATGTCTGACCCTGCAAAATATAGAACGAAAGAAGAAGTAGATGAGCATAAGGCGCGTGATCCGCTCCTTCGAGCAAGGCAAGACATCATAGACGGTGGCGGAAAAGAAACTGACTTAGAAAATATAGAAGAAGAAATTATGAAGATTGTAGAAGAATCCGTTGACTTTGCAGAAAAAAGCGAAGAGCCGCCACCAGCTTGGCTTTACAATCACGTTTACGCGGACTAAGAGGATAATAACGATATGGCAATACTAAGTTATAGAGAAGCATTAAACAGAGCAATGACAGAAGAGATGTTAAAAGACCCAAACATCTTTGTAATGGGAGAAGAAGTTGGGCATTACCAAGGAGCTTACAAGGTAACACAGGGAATGCTTGCCAAGTTCGGCGAAGAGCGAGTAGTCGACACTCCTATTTCCGAAAATGGATTTGCGGGAATTGGCGTGGGCGCGGCGATGGTGGGACTACGACCAATCATTGAATTCATGACGTGGAATTTTTCGCTAGTCGCAATTGATCAAATCATCAACTCTGCGGCTAAGATGCTTTATATGAGCGGCGGACAATTCAAAATGCCTATCGTATTTCGCGGAGCCGGTGGTGTAGGTGGGAGACTCGCCGCACAACATTCACAAGCGTTTGAATCCTGGTATGTGCATTGTCCCGGCTTAAAGGTAGTAGCCCCTGCTACACCTAAAGATGCTTGTGGACTTTTGAAAACTTCTATCTTAGATAACAACCCAATCATCTTCATTGAAAGTGAAGTATTATACGGATTTACCGGCGAAGTTCCCGACCAAGAATTTTCGATTCCAATAGGAAAAGGCGAAATCAAAAAAGAAGGCTCGGACATTAGCATCATTACTTGGTCAAGAGCTTATCATTTTGCGATCCAGGCAGCAGAAGAACTAGAAGCAGAAGGAATTTCAGCAGAGGTAGTTGATTTACGGACATTACGACCACTCGACGAAGAGATCATTTACAATTCCATCCGCAAAACTAACCGTGCAATCGTAGTTGAAGAAGGCTGGCCACAAGCAGGTTTTGGAGCACAAGTTGCCTACTTAATCCAAAAGAATTGTTTTGACTACCTAGATGCACCAGTAGAGCGCATAACGCAAGAAGATGTGCCAATGCCGTATGCGGCTAACTTAGAAAAACTAAGTATGCCAAGTGCAGAAAAAGTTAAAACAAAAATTCGAGAAATGCTTTCATAACTAAGGAGAATTGATATGGCAAAAATTTCAGAAATGACACAACTCTCTCCTACCATGGCTGAGGGGCTAATGGTAAAATGGCTCAAACAAGTAGGAGACAAACTTTCTCCAGGCGACATCATTGCAGAGGTAGAAACCGATAAAGCAGTAATGGAAATGGAAGCTTATGACAATGGAGTATTACTCGCAATCATAGCAAAAGAAGGCACAAAAGTAAAAGTCGGTCTTCCCGTTGCAATAGTCGGCAAAGCAGGCGAAGACGTAACCAATCTTATAGCAGAGGCTAACGCAAAATTAGCTGCAGGAGCAGCCTCCGCACCGGCACCCGTAGCCGAGAAAAAAGCAGAACCGGTAGAAGTTAAATCCCCCCTGCCCCCTGCGAAGGCGTTGGGCGACGAAAGTCGCAGGGTGGAAGCCAAAGGGGGTGATGAAGCGGACACCGCAATACCAGTATCAAGCACCCCTACTCCTAAACCCCCTTTCCCAAAGGGGGGCAGGGGGGATTCCCGCACCGGCGGACGCCTATTAGCCTCACCACTAGCCAAGTCACTTGCACTCGACAAAGGAATCGACATTTCCAAAGTCGCAGGCACAGGACCCGAAGGAAGAATCACAAAGGCTGATATTCTAAACTATATCGCAAACCCAAAAGCGGGTAATACCAGTTCTTCTCGAAGCTTTGAAGTCAGAGAAGAAAAGAAAATCGAAATTTCAGGAATGAGAAAAGTAATCGCTACAAGGCTTCACGATGCTAAGAATAATATCCCTCATTTCTATTTAAACTTAGAATTTGACGCTGAGCCAGTTGTAAAAATGCGTGCGATGTTAAACGACGATTTAAAAGCCGCCGCAGAGCGCAAAAAAGAAAAAGCGGATACAGTGAGTATCAATGACTTCATCGTAAAAGCTTGCTCCATTGCCCTCGCTCGTGTGCCTGAAGCAAACTCTTCTTGGAGAGGAGATCATATCCTGGAGCACGGTCGGATTGATATAGGAATTGCAGTTTCTGTAGAAGGTGGACTCATTACTCCTTATGTGAGAAATGCAGATAGACTTAGTTTAATCGAAGTGCACAGCGAAATCAAAGTACTCGCCGAAAAAGCGCGCGTTCGTAAACTCAAACCAGAAGAATTTTCAGATGGAACTTTTACGATTTCCAACTTGGGGATGTTTGGCATTACCTCGTTCTCAGCGATCATCAACGAACCAGAAGCAGCTCTTATGGCAGTTGGTGGACTAGTGGAAAAAGCAATCGTTAGAAATGGTGCGATAGTTGCCGGCAAGACAATCACTGTTACCCTCTCCTGCGATCATCGCGTTGTAGATGGTGCGGTAGGTGCTAGATTCTTGAGTGAGTTCAAGGAAATTATAGAACATCCTTATACGATTATAAGATAAGAATTTTTGCCACAGAGGCGCAGAGACACAGAGGTTAATGTGAATAATAAAAAGTTAAATAACGGAATCATTCGAATAAATAAGTCGACTCGGGAAATTCCTCAAAACTTAAGTTACGAACCAAGAAAAATAAAAAACTCCGTGTCTCTGTGCCTCTGTGGCAAGATAGTTAATTAAACAAGGTAAAGTAAGTAACAATGAAAACAAAATATGAATTTTTTGAAGTAGAAGTAGAAGACCATATAGCAATCGTTTATTTGAATAAACCAGAAAAACGAAATGCAATGGATTGGAGTTTCTGGAGAGATTTACCAGAGGTTATAGATGAGATCAATAAAGACGAAAACATTCGTGCTTTTGTAATTGCGGCTAAGGGCAAATCCTTTTCCACTGGATTAGATGTTCTAAGTTTCACCACACAAGTAGAAGAGTTTTTAGTTCCCAACCACGGCGAAACTAGAAAACGTTTTTATAACCACATACAAGTTATGCAAAGCGGAATCAATGCAGTGTATAATTCCAATAAACCTTCCATAGCAGTTGTACAAAAACATTGTATCGGTGGGGCACTTGACTTAATTTCTGCTTGCGATATACGCTATTGCACAGAAGACGCAAGCTTTTCTCTAAGAGAAGTAAAAGTTGCGATTGTTGCAGATATGGGAAGTATAAACCGATTACCCGCTATTATCGGACAAGGTTACACTAGAGAACTTGCCTTAACCGGAAAAGACATTGATGCAAAAACCGCAAGTAGAATGAATCTAGTAAATGAAGTTTTTCCAACGCAAGAAGAAGCTTTAAAAAAAGCCAAAGAAACTGCCCACGATATTGCCACTTCTCCCACGCTTGTAGTCGAAGGGATAAAAGAAGTTATGCGCTATAGTGAAGGAAAACCAATGGACGCTGGGCTTAACTATGTTTGTGTTTGGAATTCTAGCTTTTTGGCTTCTAATGACTTCGATTCTGCTAGACATGCATTTGCCACAAAAACCAAACCGGTTTACAACGTAAAAAAATGAGTTTCATTTCTTCCCTACGACAAGCCCTATCCGAAGAGAGTATGAAGCACTACTCTCGTGCTTTTAATAGCTACCACAAAGCCATATCAGAAACACAAAATCCAAGAACGATAGCACGGCTAACGGCACGTAAGGGTTGGTGTCAGCAGTACATTGGAAACCAAGACCAAGCAATTCAGATATTCACAGACCTTGCTAAAAATGCGATAGTTCCACAGGCTTACCTTTTAACCGCTATTTACTATATCAAAACAGACAAACTCAAGTCTGCCAAAAATATGCTGAATAAAGGAATTGAAAAATTCCCTGACTATTTAGAGCTGTATTTGACATTAGCCTCACTTCTAAAAGATACAGAACGAGCCAATGAATCCATTCAAGTATTAAAAAAGGCTCTAGCTCAAGAAAAATTGACTCGAGGTAAAGGTGGAATTGAACGAAAGGACATCTGGGCAGAGCTTGGAAATCTATATTATGAAAGAGGAAGTTACAACTCTTGTGTAGTTTGCCTTAAACGTTCTCTAAAAATGGATTTAGAAAAAAAATTTTTGCATTATGCGCTACTGGCAAAGTCTTATTTAAAACTAAATGACCCTTACAATGCTTTAAAGTATATAGACCTCCACCTTTCTTACTTCGAAGACTTAGATCCAGAAGATTTCATAACAAAAGCTCGCGCACACGCCAGATTAGGTGATAATCACTTGGCAAGTGCCAATCTATTGCAAGCCTATGATTCGGATGGTTTTTTAAGACTTCGTACAGATGAAATGGCTGACTTTTCAGTTTTAGTACAGAACGGATTTTTTACAACATTGGAAAACTTTGAAGTTTTTTAAAATTAGTTTTCCATACTTGTATTATTTTTCTCTATCTTTGCTATCAACTATTAGTGCAACTGCCGCATCACCAGTAACATTGACCACAGTGCGGAACATATCGAGTATCCGCTCGACGGCAAAGATAAGCGCAATACCTTCCGTTGCAATTCCGATTGCATTTAGCACGATCACTAGCATTACAATTCCAGCTCCTGGCACACCAGCCGTTCCGATAGACGCAAGAGTTGCGGTTAATATGATATTTAACTGTTGTTGCATCGTTAGATCATAACCGAAAACTTGTGCAATAAACACAGCAGATACTGATTGATAAAGTCCAGTCCCATCCATATTGATAGTAGCGCCTATNNACGGGTAACGTTGCAGCACTAGAACTAGTAGAAAATGCAACCATCTGAATTGGAAGAACTGCTTTCAAATAATGAGAAGGTTTTACTTTAGTGAAAATAAAAACCAAAGTCGGGTAGATTAAAAATAGCATTAACATTAATCCAACGATCACTGTTAAAGAATAAGAACCAAGTGCAATAAATAAATCCAGTGCGTCCGACAAATTATTCCCACCAAACTCAACAAGTAAGGATGAAATAAGCGCAAACACACCAATAGGCGCATAGAGCATAATAATATCTATAACTTTCAGAATAATTTCATTGAGTGAATCTACAAAATTCTTAAAGGCTAATATGTCTTTGTCAGGAAGCATAATCATAGCAATTCCAAATATGATTGCTATAAAAATGATTTGCAGCATTTTAGAATTATCCGCTGCGGCTTTGAACATATTATCAGGAATAAAATCGAGCAAGAACTGAAGGGGTGGTCTATCATTTACTTTCTTCGCGTCCTCTGTTTTTGCTTCTGCTTCTTTTGCAAATTTTGTTCTGAGTTCCTGTTTTTTAACCTCTGAGAAAGAATTTCCCGGGTTCACGATATTTACCAAAAGTAATCCAAAACTAATGGCTATAACCGTTGTAGACATATAAAGGATAATCGTTCTTATGCTCAAACGAGAAAGTCTAGACATATCACTCAGACTAGAAATCCCTTTTACGAGCGAAACAAATACCAACGGAACGGCAATCGCTTTTAATAGGCTTATAAAAATAGATCCGTAAGGTTTGACATACATTCCCGTAAACTCTACTAGCCTATAATGAATTGCAAGCGAACCGAAAATGACTCCGATTAGCATACTCAGCAAAATTTCCGTTTGCAAATTGAGTTTCTTTTTAATGAAAGATTTTAGTATAAAAAATACAAGCGGGACAGCGATAGCCTTGAAGGTATTTAGAAAAAAAGATCCAAATAGAACCGCTCCCAAAATATTTCCAACTAGGATGCCAAGTAAAATTTTAGTTTGAAGATTTAGTTTTAATTTCATGTATAATTTCTATAGAGAAAATAAAACCGATTTTCGGCAAGCCTAATCTTTAATTCGATTCTCTAAAAATTTTACAACTTCTATATGACCATTTTTTGCCGCGAGCATAAGTGAATCCACTTCAGTATTATTTTTTACTTCTAAATTAGCTTTATTTTCACAAAGATATTTTACTACGTCCAGATGTCCAAATGAAGAAGCCCGCATGAGAGCAGTTAACCCCTGTTTATTTTGAATATTTACGTCTGCCTTATTTTCCAAGAGACATTTCACCACATATAAATTTCCATTCGAGGAGGCAAACATGAGAGCAGTCCAACCTTCTTTATCGATAGAATTAACTTCTGCGTTTTTCTCACAAAGGTATTTTACAATTTCTAAATGTCCTTTATAAGAGGCAAACATTAGAACCGAACAATCGTCCTTATTTTTTGCATTGATATCTGCTTTGTTTTGTACCAAATATTTTACTACTTCTAAATGTCCCTTGTTTGCAGAAAACATAAGTGCGGTAAATCCATTGTTATCCCTACTATCTATATTTGCTTGGTTACCCAGAAGACATTTGACTACATCTAAATTTCCAAAAGTCGCTGCTCGCATCAAAGCAGTGTATCCTTCTGAATTTTGCGTATTTACATCAACTTGTTTTTCTAGTAACAACCTCACAAGCGGCAAATCACCACCACCCGCTGAGCTAATTAAATCTTGATTAAAATGAGATTCCGACACCTACTGCCTCCTGTTTTTACTTACAAGCAAGCATTTGTATCGAATAATGAGGATTTGTAAAGGAAAAAATTACCCTTTTAAATCAACTTTAGGTAAAGATTTTGAGAGAGATTTGTAAATTTCTTCCGCAATACCAAGAGATTCATTTTTAGAAATATTTTTAGCATACTCATCATAGAGCATGTCTTCAAAAATTTCTTCTGCATGACCACCGTCAATCATACCTGATTTCTCAACGGATTTTTTCATTTGGGATAACATCATTTTGACGAAGATGGATTCAAATTCTACACTTGCATCAAATAATTTTTTGCGATAAGGATCTGCTGCTGTTTCTGCTTTGATATTTTGAGGAATACGAATCGAGGAAGTGGACACCCTACCCTGTAAAGATTCATTTACTTCTTTTTGTAAAGTTTCTTCAAAGGAAACTCCTGATTTGCCGCTGGATACTTTTTCATTCATTCTTTGGATATTCTGAATAGAATTTTCTCCAAAGTTCAAACGATTTAAGTTCATAGCATTTTGAATTTCACTCATTGTACAATTACCTCAGCGTGAAGGGCACCAGCTTTTTTCATCCCCTCTAAAATGGCTATAATGTCTTTTGTCGAAGCACCTATTTTATTGAGTGCGTCCACAATATCCGAAACTCGCGTTCCTTCTTCGATGACAGAAATTAGCTCTACTTTAGTATCGTCAGAATCCTTTTTTTTGTTAGAAATAATTACATTTATTCCCTGTTTTGAGATGGCAACTTCGTCCACCGTTACGTTTGCTCCCATGACAATGGTTCCGGTTCGCTCATTTATGACAACGCGAGCTTTTCCATCTGGAGTTACCTGTAGGTTTTCGATTGCCGCGAGAGTGCTAACGATAGCAGACTCATCGGGAATGGTAACTTCAATTTCTGTTGGGGATAGAACTTTCGTTTCCACTTTCACTCTATCTTTTATCAGTTGGTCTACAGAGCTAAGAGTCGCAAAATCCTGATTCTCCAAGATGATTCTATACTTATTGTCTTTTGCGAAGAACTCGGATTTAATTTCTTTTTCAACAATTGCTCCGGCGACTATCGTTCCAACTGTCTTAGGAGAATTTTTAGTATGACTGGAGCCTGTGAATACATTGGCTGTATTTCCATATAAATAGGAAGTAGCGTTATAAGGCTGCGCAGAACGATTATTATCCTTTCCACCAAACGAAAGAACTCCACTTGCCACAGCGACTATTTCGTTGTTAGCCCCTTTCAAAGGAGATTGGATGAGAACTCCCCCCTCTAGAGATCTTGCATCTCCGATAGACGATACAGTCACATCAATCTTATCCCCAAGTCTTGCGTGGGAAGGAATGGTAGCGGTGATAAAAACAGAGGCAATATTACGAGTGATATTCGCACCCTTTGCATTTCCAGCCCCAGCGAGCCCTTGGTTCTTGAGGTAGTTTTTCATTGCCTCATTTGTGACCGCGCTCTTAGTATCTCCAGTTCCCGAAAGACCGGTTACTATCCCGTAACCTGTGATCTGGTTATCTCTTAGTCCCTGGATACGAGAAATATCTTTAAGTTTAACTTCAACTGCGGAAAGAGAGGAAATGATTACCACGGATGAACACAGATAAACACGGATAAACAAAAACAAACTCTTAAGCATCCGTGTGCATCCGTGTTCATCCGTGGTAAATTTTTTAAATGTATTTTTCATTGGCTTTCTCCTAGTAGGCGCTTCATTTGTTTTAGGATGATAGCTTGTTTTTCATCATTAGATAATTCAGCTTTCTGGATGGTTTCGGTTCCGTTTGCGTTTTTCTTGGTTTTGAGTTTGATATCTGGATCAGTGAGGTTTTCTTTGTTAGGCGCTGTTTGGTATTCTATTTTTAGATTTGCCACCATATCACTTGTGACAGTCTTATCATCTCGCACATCTAAGGGAGAGATGATCCCTGAAAGTTTTAGGCTATTCTTGGCATTATCAAATCCAACTTCTCTAGTTCCGGCTAATGTGAGTAATCCTGTTGTTGGATCAACTCCCGTAACAAGGACTGACATTGCTCCCAAAATTTTCGCTGTAGACTTGGATTTTCCATTTTGTCTATGCGCAAAACTTCTATCTGCCGTAAATCCTCTCAGCTCATCTACAATCTTTTTGTCAGGATGAGAGCGAATCACAAAGGAATCATCCTTTGCACCTTCATACACGTAATCTCCTTTCAGTCCATCTTTAATGAGCACGCGGATAACAGAGCCTAGCCGAATATCCTGACCATTAGCATAAGGATTCCGATCCACCCAAAGCGACTGCGCATTTAAAGTTACCAAGAATGAACAAAGATGAACACAGATGAATATTAAAACAAATTTAAAAAAATTGTCATGGTGAGCTTGTCGAATCCATATCTCTTTCGAGGTAGGTCGTCCTTCGACAAGCTCAGGATGACATTTTTCTCTGTGCCTCTGTGCCTCTGTGGCAAAAAGTTTTTCTATTATATTTTTCATTCGATTACTACTACTCCTTTGTCCATTGCTCTGCCTGTTAAGAGGTGATTTGTGGACAGGCTCGTTACTTTGACGCTTTCCCCTTCGTTGGCGGAATTCTTAGCAATTCCCTTACCTCGAACGAATAAAGCGCCTTTCATATAGACTACATCTACCTCAGTTCCCTTCTCTACTAAATGAATTTCTCGGATTTGTTTTTTTCGAATCACCGAGCCTTCAGTAATTGCGACTATTGCAGTGTATCCGCTAATGTCTTTTTGAAATCCATCTGGAATTGAGTCAGCAGAATAAAAAGTTTTCACGACAAAATCTTCTTTTGTGAGCTTTGCATTTCGTGGTATACTTCTAGCTGCAACCACTGTAGTAGTCGGAATTTCTACTAAGAATTTCAGCTTCTTAGAATAGACTCTATCTTTCTCCACGTAGAAATCAAGGGAAAATATCTTTTGTCCGGGAGTCACTCTTTTCGGAATATTATTCCACCTAAGTTCCACACCTTCAGAGGGAAGATTCTCTTCTTCTCCCAGATAATGAATCTTAGCCTCTACTTCTGTTGTTCCTAGTTTAGTATGAAATTCTTTTTCTAAGGAATCTAGAATTTCTTCTTTGGTGTATTTTTTGTTCAGAGGAATTAAAATACATTCTTTTCCGTAAAAAGTTATCTCCGATGAATCAGATAACATTGACTTTACATCTTCGAGAGAAAGAATTTTTAATTCATCTAACTTTTCAAAGATCACTCTATCTTGTAAATCTTTATGGAGTCTTGCTATATCGCTTAACTTTACAACTTGCTTTTCTAAAATGACTCTTGGTTTTAAATAAAGGGAATTAGCGGCGAGGAGTTGTAGGTTAAGAAGAAAAATTAAAAAAAATAGACTGAGCTTAGAGTAAGCAGGATAACAACTGTCACCCCCGAGTTCTTTTATCGGGGGTCTCAAGATGTTGAGATTCCCGATAAAAGAACTCGGGAATGACAGCTTGAATGTTTTTCTATTCATTTCAATGCGTTATAAAATCCAATGCCATGATTATCTCTTGAGAGAGATAGCAGTCGAAAGCATACTGTCTGAGGTTTGAATTGCTTTGGAATTAGACTCGTAGGCTCTTTGCGCAACGATCATGGCAACCATTTCCTCAACGATTTTTACGTTACTCATCTCTAAAAATCCTTGTAGAATATCTCCCATTCCTTCTGTTCCAGGAGAACCCGCAATTTCAGGACCGGAAGCTACTGTTTCTTTGAAAAGGTTTTTTCCGATTGCTTGTAACCCAGCAGGATTCACAAAGCGGTAAAGTTCGATTTGCCCCACAACAGTCGGGCGAATATCGTTTCCGATTTTAACTGTAACCTCTCCGCCTTCTGCGACTTGGAGAGTATTTAGAATTGCATTTTCAGGAAGAACAATTGGAGGTTCAAATAAATAGCCGTTAGAGGTAACTACTTGTTGGTTGGAATCAATTTTAAAAGACCCGTCTCTTGTATAAGCGAAAGTTCCGTCTGGCATTTGGATTTTAAAAAATCCCATTTCGCCAGTAATCGCCATATCGAGTTTGTTTCCAGTTGCTTGGAACGACCCGATTTCGAATAATTTCTGAGAAGCCGCCGCGCGAACCCCGTGACCGACGTTTACACCGGTTGGAATTTCACTCACTGCTGTTGCTGGAGTTCCTGCTAAAACTTGGTGTTGGTAAACCAAATCCTCAAAATCTGCACGATTTTTCTTGAAGCCAGTTGTGTTCACGTTAGCTAAGTTATTGGAAATTGTGTCTATATGAAATTGTTGGGCATTCATCCCTGTTGCGGCTGTCCACAAAGAACGCATCATAAAATATTACCTCTTTTTCTTTACTGTCGGTAACTGGCGAAAAAACAGTAGAACTTATTTTTATGATATATTTAGAATAAATATCAATTTGTAGATCTACTCTCAAAAATTTTTAAGACAAAAATGGAGACAAAATCTAAGATCCTACCTTCAAACTTCCCAGACCACCATCCACTTTCCAAATCTGCCCAGTAACGAACTGACTTTTATCACTCAAAAGCCAATAAGCTAAACCTTTCAAGTCCAAATCGAGTTCAGGAAAACTCTCGGTCCGAGTAACATCCAAAGTAAAGAAATCAGATTCATTCGATCTATTCTCTCGACTTGCCACTAAAACAGATTCATTTTGACTTCGCAAAATATCTTTAATCTCTTTTCCAATTCCAGATCCGCCCCCAACAATTAAATAATTTCCCATAGAATTTTTACTCACTTAAAATTTAATTTACATTCCAATAAAAAATTGCTTTTACCATTTTTCCAAAAGAATTGCGCCTTACAAGCCGTATACAGAACCACGATCTCAAGAAACGATAATCTCTCTTTGTTTTTTCATCCAGTCTAGTGTTCCAATGAATCTATCATCATAGGTAAATACATTGTGTTTAAAATTCTGATCTTTTTTAGAAGTTGATTCAAATTGTGCATTGGTTTCTTTTTCTAAAAGATAAGCTTCGATAGAACTCGAGATGAATTCTAAAAAACGTTTGTGGTAAATACACTTTATGCGAATTCTATTAAAACCCCCTCTTCCCGCTTTTTGAATGTCTTCGAGACTTTCTAATGCCATTCGAATACGCTCTGAAACTTCAAAATAATTTTTATTTAGAATTTCATCTTCGACCAGTTTCTGTAAATATAAAAAATGATAGTATTTATGCCAAACACGATAAAGCAATTCATCCTTTTGCTTAGGCTTCATTTGATTTAAAATTTCAGAAGATTGTTTTAAGAATAACTCTCGTTTGTCGCTAGAAAGTAAGAAAAATTTCCCTTCATAGTCACTCATACTTTTATTTCCGATATAATAAAGATCTAAAAGCCGAACAGTCTTTCGTAAATTCAAATCACTCTCGGATTTTTCTTCTGTCAAATGTTTTAATTCGTTCATGTAATCTGCTATTTTAACAAAAGAAATTTCTCGAATTTTCTCTTTTAAACCAACTTCCGCTTTGGATAATTCCATTCTTTCTTGTAAGGCACAAATCCAGGAATAATACGATAAGTAAAATAAAACTCGATATACACGTTCGTATATGTTTAGCCTACGATCAATTTTTGTATAAAGTTCTTGGTATTTTTTTTGAATCTTATTTGAATTAGAACATAACACGAAATGAATTTCTTGGATTGTATTTTGAATTGGTAAATCAACATTTACCTCTTCTTTTTCAAAATAATCCAATACAATATTTTTTTCTTTGTAATCAGTTTTAATTATTTCATTGAGTTTTATCCACTTGTCCCAAAATGGTTGTTTTTTCTTTTCTTTTAATAACTCCATCTTCATTTTAATCAGACTTTCTTTGCTGTCTTGGTCTCGATAAAATGGCAGTAAAAGGGAAAAATAATCTTCATAAATAGAATCAGAGTGCAGTATATAACGAATAGCCTCCACGTAGTTCGCAGGAATTCGTTTTTGATTTATTTCTTTTTTTACAGATGAATCCGAATTGCCAATCAGTTCGCTTAATAACAGATAAGTTTTCTCTTTATTAATCCCAAATTTTGCAGTTGTGTCAAATAGACTGTTCGCATACTGCTTGTAATTCGCTTCTTGTAATCCCATGCGGGCATTTAATTTTTTTTTCATTTCTGCTCCCATAAAAAATAATCTACCTCTAAAAAAATATGGGGTACAATTTATACTCCATTTATATTCCAACTGCACCGGCAAATAACATCTTTAGTAATTTACTTTTTAATTCCTAATGCAAATACTCAACCAAAAAAGTTTAGGAGAGTCTTATGAAAATAAAACAGATTACAATATTACAGTTGTTGAAAAATAAAATAGAAAGAGTGGTTTCACCCGCACTGAGCGAGGTTGAAACTCATTTATTCTCTAATTTTTCAAAAACTCTATTGATATTACTTTTGGTAAATTTATTACTGATTGATTGTAGTTCACGCGTTGGAGATTTCACTGCAATATCCACACGAAATTCTAACGTCAAAAATTGGAAACGAACAGCAGACAGAGTAGAAGGTTACAGTTGCAGTTGGTGGTTTTTCTTCATTCCAATCAAAAGCTGGGATATGAAAGATGCCATTGAAGACGCCGTTGACATTTCCAATAAATCCACAAAATCGAAAGGCTTACAAGCAGAAGCCCTACTCGATGTAAAACTAAGTTCCTCTTGGTTCACTTCTATAATAGTAACAAGAACCTGTCTCTACGCTGAAGGAGTTCCAGCAGATAGTTGGTACAAAACAGAAGAAAGAGAAGATCAAATTAAGAAATAAAAGAAGGGAATTTCGAATGAAACTTTTACAGAATAATTTCCAAATTCCCTTGCTGAATAAGGATCAGATAGATTCAAAATATCCAGATGATCTAGAAACTAATCAATTTTGTATTCTGAAAGTTGATTCCTATGATGATGTAAAAGATATATGTTCAGAGTTAGGAAATGTAATTCATGAAAACGATGTAGTTACACAGACTACTAGTCGAAGTCTAAGCAATTCATACAATGCATTGGATTTTCATACTGATCATCATAGAGCAACTTTAATTGGTCTTTATTGTGTGAGACAATCAACGTTCGGCGGAGAAACAAGATTAATTCATTTGTCCGAATTACTAAAATTTTTTTCACAAGAAGAAATTGAAATCATGCAAAATACCTATCTTCACGAACATAGAATCTTTGAGAATGATCCAGAGAATTTTCCAATGCTGGAAGGAAGAGATGGTGAGTATAATGTATATTATTCTTACTGGCTAGCGAAAAAAAATATCACTGAAAAACAACAAAACATTTTAAAAAAATTTAAAGAATTAACTCATTCAATAAAACCCATAGAGCTAAAATTAAAACCAAAAGAACTGCTTTTATTTTATAATAGAAAAATACTTCATTCTAGAACAGAAATAAGAGAAGGTGAAGATCGCTTATTGAAAAGAATTTGGATCGAAACCAACAATTAACAAAGGAGATAAAAAATGAATACACAAACTATGAATTATGCGCTTCCAGAGAAAATTTCGGAAAATAGAGTTAAGTTTTTGAAGTCAAAAGGAATTGATTCTGATATAGCAGAATTAGATTTGGAAATGATTAAAATGAAAATCCTAAATAACGATGATGGACTGGTTTGGAATGTAGAACAATGTGAAGATGGAGAAATAGAATACAAAAGATTTTTAACTCTAAATAGACACTTCCCACATCCAATCTATTCTATCGTTCCAAATAAAATCATGGATACAGTGTGGCACTACCATATCCTAGATACAAGAGCATACGTAAAGGACAGTGAAAAGATTTTCGGAGGGTATTTTCATCACTTCCCCTATTTTGGTCTTAGAGGGAAAGAAGATGAAAAAAGTTTAAAAGATGCTTTTGAAAAGACAAAGATTTTGTATGAAAATTTCTTTGGGGATAGTATGATTCGTGATTCTAGCTCTGGCTGTTGGCACGATTGTCAAAGTAGATGTTGGCACTCCTGCTCTAGCAAATAGATTTATGAAAGAATCAATACTCTCTGTGCCTTTAGCGATAGCGTGTCTCTGTGGCTAATGATATTACACCGCCACTCTTTTTTTATGTGGATAACCTGCGTTATTTTGTCGAAACTTGTTTTATGAAAATACTAAAAGTAATTCATGGTTATCCACCACTTTTTAATGCTGGCTCTGAGGTATATAGTCAAACTTTATGTAATGAATTGAGTAAAGAAAATGAAGTGCATGTTTTTACAAGAGAGGAAAATCCCTATTTTCCTGAATTTCATTTACGAAAAGATAGAATAAAAGAAAAATTACAGGTTCATTATATAAATATTCCTCGCGGTAAAGATGGATATAGACACGAACAACTGGACAAAGTTTTTCATCAATTTATACAAGAAGTCAATCCAGAGATAGCGCATATTGGACATCTCAATCACCTATCCACAGGGATTGTAGATGTTCTCTTTGAAAATAAAATTCCAATCGTATATACTCTACACGACTTTTGGCTCATGTGCCCTCGTGGTCAGTTTTTACAAACTAACTTTGGAAATAGTGATTACTACCAATTATGCGAAGGACAAGAAGACCGGAAGTGTGCAACAAACTGTTATAATGCCTATTTTAGTGGACAGAAAGAATCGCTAGAAAAAGAAATTCAGAATTGGACAGATTGGATCCATTTTAGAATGAAAGAAATTCGTGGAGTCTGCGAAAAAATCTCCCTTTTTATTTCTCCTTCCAGGTATCTAAAAGAAAGATTTGTAAAAGATTTCTTTATTGCGGAAGAAAAAATTTTACTTCTGGATTATGGATTTCAGTTAGAAAGATTTAAAAAATATTCCAACTATAAAGCTAGAACTTTTAGCTTTGGTTATATAGGCACCCATATTCCAGCAAAAGGGGTTAACTTGTTATTAGACGCATTTATACAAATGGAAGATACTGCTGTATTAAAAATTTGGGGAAGAGACAATGGACAAAGCACCAAAGCTTTAAAAGAAAAGGTAAAACTTTCCAAAAATAAAATAGAATTTTTAGGAGAATACAATAATGAAACAATCGCCAAATCAGTATTTGCCGAAATAGATTGTCTAGTTGTTCCTTCTATTTGGACAGAAAATTCACCGCTCGTAATTCATGAAGCACAACAATCTAAAATTCCTGTTATTACTGCAAATGTTGGCGGAATGAAAGAGTTCGTAGCGGATAAAGTCAACGGACTTTTGTTTAAACATAGAGATATAAAATCCCTTAGAGAACAAATGGAATTTGCCGTTAATAATCCATTTACAATGAAAGACTTAGGGAAAAAAGGTTATCTTTATTCTGATACAGGCGACATTCCATCTATTGAAGCACATGCAGACGAAATTCTATTAACTTATTATGGACTTGTTGGGAATCTAAAATAAGTAATTATCCATCGACAAACTCAGGTTACCAATTATGAAAATTAACAATTCCCTTTTTAGAATCACTCTCGATACAAATCCAGAAGACTGTAACTTACACTGCATTATGTGCGAAGAGCATAGTCCCTACAGTTCATTTATTCCAAACCTCAAAAAAGAAACAGGCGTGAGTAAAAGAAGAATGCCAGTAGAGTGGCTAGAAAAAATTTTCCTACAGGCAAAGGAAATAGGAGTAACAGAGATTATCCCCTCAACGATGGGAGAGCCACTACTCTATTCTGGGTTTGAAGAAATCATTTGGCTTTGTCAGAAATATAGAATCAAACTGAATCTAACCACAAATGGAACTTTTCCCAAAAAATCGATACAGGATTGGAGTGAGTTATTAATTCCTGTATGCTCTGACATAAAAGTTTCTTGGAATGGAGCGACCAAAGAAACTTCTGAAAAAATAATGCGAGGAATACAATTCGAAAAGAATTTAAACAATCTAAAAAAACTAATTGAATACAGAGATAAGTATTTCAAAGAAAATTCGTATTACTGTAGAATTACCATGCAACTAACTTTTCTAGAAAATAATATGTATGAGTTAAGTGATATAATAGAATTAGCCGCAAAGCTCGGAGTGGATAGAGTAAAAGGTCATCATCTCTGGGCACATTTTAAAGAAATCGAAGATTTGTCTATGAAAGCAAATTTGGAAAATAGAAAACGATGGAATGAATATGTACAAAACGCATTTCATACAGCAAATACTTATCTAAAACCAGATAGAACAAAAGTTTTACTAGAAAATATCATTCCTATAGAAGACAATAATGAAACGACGGAAGTTCAGGCTAACTACAATTGTCCGTTTCTCGAAAAAGAATTATGGATTTCTGCCACTGGAAAAATTTCTCCTTGTTGTGCGCCTGATTTACAAAGGCAATCTCTTGGTGACTTTGGAAATATTAAAACACAGACTCTAGAAGAAACTTTAAATCGCAAAGATTACCAAAAACTTGTAAAGAATTACAAGAATTATCCTCTCTGTAAAACCTGCAATATGCGTAAACCCTAATATTATGAACTGGCAAGATATAGAAGTATCCCTAAATCGTAAAAACTTTACTTACAAAGGAAAAACTCTTTTCAAAGAAGATTTCACTGAAGTTCTTGAATTCCAAGATCCCGGAATAGCGGCTGTAAAAAATCAAAATGGATGGTTTCATATCATGATGAATGGTCAACCAATCAGTTTTAATTTTTATGAAAGGGCATTTGGATTTTATTACAACCGAGCAGCAGTTATTGAAAATAATCTAGCCTATCATATTGGTATAGATGGATTAGCCGCTTATGATGAGAGATATTTGTGGTGTGGAAATTTCCAAGAACATATTTCTGTCGTAAAAAACCTAGCCTCTCAATATTTTCATATAGATTTGAATGGGAATCCTCTATACAAAGAAAAATTTTCTTATGCAGGAGATTTTAAAGAAGGAATTGCCTGTGTTTGTTCAGCTAACGGTAATTATACTCATATCAAACCAAACGGAGAATTTCTCCATGACAAATGGTTTCGATTACTCGATGTTTACCACAAAGGATATGCACGGGCAAAAGATGAAAAAGGTTGGTTTCACGTTGATAGAAATGGAGATGAAATTTACCAAAAAAGATACTCATTAATAGAACCTTTCTATAACGGTTTTGCCTTTTGTGTAACGTTAAACAACAAGCAGATTATTCTAAACGAATTTGGAGAAGAATTTCCAATTACAAAATAATCACTTACCTTTTGCCTGAAATCACTTTGTTACTGCATTCTCCACGATTCCTTTCACCGTTTCTATTACTTTGGGCGAATCGGTGTTATCCTTTCGTGATCGTAGAGACGCACAGCCGTGCGTCTCTACGTTATCCCACAACACACCGACCACGCTTTCAGCTACTGTCAACAACTTGCATTCGCAAGTTCTTGACACCGCTTCAATCGCTTTCGCTCAGAGAAGGTAGACTTTATCCTTTTTGAGGATAATCAATGGTATTCTCATACTTCTTTAAATCAACCCTTCCAATTTGGCACGCTGCGTTCCAAATCTGTTGAAAATTTTCCAATGCTTACCCTCTTGTCAATTTTTTACTTTACCGTTTTCTAAGTCAATCCATTCTAACTTCTTATGAAACTCTTACCTCTCACAAATGATTTCACTTTTAAAGCGGTCTTTTCAAATGATGAGGATGTGCTCATTGACCTATTAAACTCATTCCCAGAATTCCAAGGAAAAAATAAAATTGCGAGTCTTAAGGTTTTAAATCCAGAAATTCCGAAAGACATGAATTCTGATAAAGGAATTGTTTTGGATATTAAAGCAGTCGATTCAAAAGGAAATAAATTTCTCATAGAAATGCAAGCCTCCTCGCAACTCTATTTTCCTCAAAGAGCACTATACTACTGGTCTAAGCTCTACTCTAAGTCAATTGGTAAAGGACAAGATTTTGAGAAATTGCCTAGAGTGTATTCCATTAACTTCGTGAATTTTCCTCTTTTTAAAAATGAACCAAGATTTTATTGGTCATTCCAAGTTTCATCCAAAGAACAGCCCGAAATTCTATTGACAGAAGATTTGAGTATTCATATCATTGAAATACCTAAGTTCCATTTAGAATTAGATTCTATTCAAAACCCATTGGATTATTGGGTTTACTTATTAAAAGAAGCAGTAAACATAAAGGGGGAGCAAATGAAAACTTTACAAAAGAAAAACCCAAAAATCAAAAAAGCAATCAACAAACTCAAATTTGTTTCTCATGACAAAGAATCTAGAGAACTCTATGAAGCAAGACTCAAAACAGAGCTTGACTACAAAGCCAGATTCGCTTTCCAGCTACAAAAAATGAGAGAAGAAGGAATCCAAGAAGGTATCGAAAGAGGTATCGAAAAAGGCAAAGTAGAAACTGCTAAACAGCTTCTTGCTTGGGGTATGAAGCGAGAGCAAATTTGTAAAATTACTGGTCTCAAGGATTCTGATTTTTAAGTTTTATGCGTTTACTAATTTATCTCGTCCGTCTCTCGTTATCTCAAAATCCTTTTCCCAAATAACAAATCCAAACAACGTTGGAAAACTTTTCTATCCAATCATGCAGATAAAATCATCGCAATGGACTTTTGTGTTTCATATACTTGGAATTTTAAGACTTTGTATACGCTTTTCATTATCTCTCACAAAACAAGAGAAATCATTTACTTTAAATCAACCTACAACCCGAATCCAAATTGGATGAAACAACAAATCCGCAATGCTTTTGGTTTTGTGGAAGTCCTTCCAAAATATTTAATCATGGATAACGACTCAATCTTCTCAAAAGACTATCGTTCTTTCTTGCGGCGATTCGGTATATTCCCCAAGCGAACTGCCTTTCATTCTCCCTGGCAGAATGGAATTATGGAAAGATTTAATGGAACTGTTAGAAGAGAGTTACTCGATCATGTTATTCCTCTTATTGAAGATCATCTTGATAAACTTCTCAAGGAATATGTTCACTACTACAACAACTCTCGGTCTCATCTCTTTCGTAACAAAGATTCACCTCTTGGTAGAATCTTCGAGCCGTTACCCGTAAAACTTTATTCACCAAATGCAATTCCTATACTCGGAGGGTTACATCATGTTTACCAATGGCATTCCTCCTCCGATTGAATTTTGGCGAGCCACACCGCTTCAATCGCTTTCGCTCGGAGAAGGTAGACTTTGTTAGCCACACAAGACCTTTCTGATTGGATTGTAATAAACCCAAAATATCTTCAATATTTTCCAAGCCAAACTAAATGTAAATCATGTAAGACAATCGGACCACTTATTAGGTAAGTCGCTACATGAAACAATACAACTCTATTCCCGTTCATTAGTTTTTCTTCTAATCCAAATATCGAGCTATCTGAAAAAAGTATCCCTTGATCTTCTTTTTTCAGAAAGATTAGTTTGGCAAATTGATTTTTATTCTTAACTAAAGCTAAATATATTTCATAGTCCGGCTCAGTAAATGTAAACATCCAATGCTTCGGTTTAGCTAAAATGACAAAAGTATATCCTTTCAGTTCATTTAGGTGGATATAATCTATAACTCGTATTTTTTTGGGAAAAAGATTCATAATAGAATCTTCCAATACGTATGTTTCCAAACGATGCCTCGACCTATTATCGTTCGTTCTCTCCACTGCTTGGCTACTGATTTGGCTGTTAATTCCTTTTGAAATATAGCCGTAAATTAAATTCATTCCTTCTTTTTCAAACCTAAAGTAATAATGGAGAATAAATTCATCTACATATCTTTTTTTATAGTCAGCCATTCTGGTTTGCTCTTCCTCATCCATATTTGGTGGTTCTCTCGGGTCAAAGTATTGATGCACCGAAAGTTGCTGATCTTTAATCTGATAGCCACAGTTGTAATCATCCTGACAGGAAATTTGAAGACTATTTACTCCCTTGTATTTTTTCTCTTTTAGAGTTGGGAAGTTTTCTGTTTCTTCCTGCGTGTAAGATAGAAGCGCTGTAATCTTTATATTTTTATCTTCTTTCTCTTGAGAAAGAAGATAAAAAGGAATCAATAATAAAATCATCGATACAAAATACAGCTTCATTTAACTTACTTTGTATAATTAAATGAGTAAGAAATCGAGATTTTCATTTGTGATATAAAAAAAATAATCACTTCCCGTTTCCCTGAAACCACTTTGCCACAGCTAATGTATGTAATTCAAAGGCAAGCTCTGTTGGTTTATTCAAAATTAGCCGTTCGGGTGATTCTTCTGAAGGGGTAAATGGTTGTAATTCCCAAGACTTCATTGGTTTACAAAGTCCAAATATCAATACAAGCCGATTTTCGTTAGCGCTGTGAACCATAAATTCAGAAACATCGTTTGGGGAAACAATCACACCGGCTTCTTCTCTAAGCTCACGAACTCCGCCCTCTTGCCAAGTTTCACCTGTTTCAATAAAACCACCGGGTAATGCCAATTTGCCTTTTGCAGGTTCGATTCCACGTCTTACCACTAAAATCCCATCATCAACGGGGAGAAGTAAAACTGCAACAGGAATTGGATTCGAGTAAGTGACCTGAATACAAACAGTACAGGTAATGGGAAACGAAATATTTTCGGGAAATTTGGCACCGCAGTAAGAACAGTGGGAATTTTTTTTATACATATTTACCTTTTAGGAAAAATTACATTCGTTGAACTCAGAATTTTTATTGATTGCTTTTTGAATATTTGAATTTTGAAAGTCCGACAAATATAGAATAGCCTCAATAAACCTAGAACTATTAAATTTACAGTTTAAAAACTCACATTTATAGAAAATGGCTTTTTTAAATTTTGTATTAGAAAAATCACAGAACTCAAAAATACATTCTTCGAAAATAACAGACTCAAAATCGGCTTTGGAAAAATTCGTAGCTTTAAATTTACAGTCTACCATTTCACTTTCAGAAAAATCAACGTTCGAAAAATTACATTCTTCTACACTATTATTTTTCCATTTAGAAAATACGGCTATTGAATTGGAAAAATCTGCTTTTATAAATTTGGAATCAAAAAAATAAGAGCGACTAAAATTCATTACCCGCACATTTACATTTTCTAACAAAAATTCTTTTAATTTATAATTGGTTAATTTTCCTTGCAAAGAGTGGTTGGGATATTTTTTAGAAAGATATTGAATTTCTGATTCACGGGAAGCTCCGATCCTTTCCCATTTGAGATTTGTTTTTTCGGGTAAACTTTTTAAAAAAATTTGATGATTACTCAGAATCAAATCCCAGTTATCCTCTGTTAAAAATTCAATTTCTTTTTTGCGAACTAGAATACTTTCAAAGGCATTTTGTAATCCATAGTTTACTTCTTCTAGGATTTCTTTTTCTTTTCCGTTTGCTTTTTTTAGTTCGAGCCCAGAATCTATCAAAAGATCCAACATACTTTCTTTTAAGTCGACAGGCTCTTCTAATTTTTTATCTTCTAAATCAGAAGGTAAGATGGGGAGTTCTTTCAAAATAAAATCTTTTGTGACAAAATCTAATTCTACTATTTTCAAATTTCCTCTTTTTAAAATGAAATCCATAATAGTTCGTATTTCAATCTCTAAGTGATTTCGAGTAGTTGTTTGTTCACTGAAATACAATTTACTATCACGTGTAAAAATAGAATAAAAACATTTGTTGCGCAAAATCCGAATTATCCCGTTTCCAATATTCCAACCATACTCTCCACTTGAAATTAAAATTAGAAAATCAACAAGTGTGTTTTCTAAGTAGGAAATTTCTTCTTGAATTTGGATATTTAGAATTTTCTCCGTTTGTGCATTTTCAGGAACATAGTAATTAGCACTAGAATTCCAGAAATTGACTTTATGGATTTTTCCTTTTTTGCTGACACCATAACTTAGAACCCCAAGAATTTCATTTCTTCTAACGAAGTATTCTTGAGTCACAACCCATTCATCGGGCAAACTAACAGATTTTAGGCAGGAACGAATATTCGAGTCAGGTTGAAGCAGTCCAATAAGCTCAAAACGAATTTTTTCCTTATTTTGTTTCTCCATAGGAATTGACTCTATTTTAAATCGCTCTATATGTAAAATATTTCTTGTTTACAAAGAACCTTATTCAAAAAAAATAACTAACGTAAGTAATACGGGGTGTAGCGCAGTGGTAGCGCACTTGTCTGGGGGGCAAGTGGTCGCAGGTTCAAATCCTGTCACTCCGACCAAATTTTATTCCACAATCAAACACTTGTTGGCTCAGAAAGTCTAGTTGCGATATATAACAATATACCACTAGCGATAATATCAACTAAAACCATAACAACCATCATTGTCGGACTTGTTATAAGCCAAGTCATCACACCTTTTATAAAAATTCCTATGATGGAAAGATTTACCAGAAAAATTAAAATCCAAAAATAGAATTTCTTTTTGAGATCCTGAATCGGAAACGATCTAAAATAAACAAAAGCAAATACCAAAGAGAGAAAACTTTGAAAACAAAAACCCCAAATAGGAGCAGTAGAATAAAATCCTAACTCTGGATTTAAAGGATCAAAATTTAAAACTGGTCCTAATTTTTGGGAAGTAACGGAAATAAAAACAGGAAGATCTGCATCGTGCACAATCAAATCTAAACACCAATGACCAATTACTCCTAAAAACACAGCAGTAAAAATTCCTCTCGTTTTTTTCCAGACTTGGAAAATATAAGAAACTATAAGCGCAATGAGAATCGCACCTAGAAGAGAATGAGAAACGATTTGCTGAAACAAAATCATATCTCCGATATAAAGAAATGGAAGGTTAACCTTGGTTATCTCTAATGGTAAAGAAAAGGAAAATAAATTCAAATTCAATATGACCCAAACAAATTCAATAGTCTCGCTAGCTAAAAGTAAAATCCAAAAGGGAACGTCTTTAAATCTAGAACGTATTAGAAATGCAGTCGATAAATGTCCAGCAGCAGTCATAAGTTTTTTCCTTTTATAAAATTAATTCTTTACTACTATAAATGGCTTTCTATATTTCAATTAAATTTTAAATCAATACTATGAAATACATTCTAATCACAGGCACAAACTCAGGTATCGGCGAAAAAACATGTGAATTTTTGCTCAAAAAAGGCTACCACGTATTTGGTTCAGTTCGAGATAAAAAAAATGCAGAGACACTAAAAGCAAAATTGGGAGAAAACTTTACTCCATTAGTGTTTGATATTACAGACGAAATAGCAATTTCAAAAGCAGTTTCACTTGTAAAAACTCAACTCGGACAAGAAGGACTAAGTGCTCTGATAAACAATGCAGGCATTGTTATATCTGGCGCATTAAAAGAATTAGCCACAGCTGATTTCAAAAAACAATTAGATGTTAATTTGGTTGGAACTTTTATGGTTACCAAAGCATTTCTACCTCTCCTAGGTGCAGATAAAAGTTCTTCGATAAAACCTGGACGGATAATCAATATTAGCTCTCTTAGTGGGATAAGAACCTTTCCATTTCTAGGAGCATATTCTATTTCTAAACATGGAATGGAAGCGCTAACAGATGGATTAAGGCGCGAATTACTTTTGTATGGAATAGATGTGATTGGAATTCTCCCAGGATCGGTTAATACCCCACTCATTGGAAAAATGGAATCAGGAATTACACAAGCATCCAAATTCTCGGACTATGCAACTATGCTTGTAAAATTTAAAGAACTCAATGAGGCAAAAGTCAAACAAGGAGTTCCTATCGAAAAAGTAGTAAATACAATTTTACAGGCAATCGAAAATCCAAAACCCAAAGCGAGATACTATCTTAGGACGAGCTTTTTAACTGATTTTTTATTACCTACTCTATTACCAACTAGGTTATTCGACAAAATTATAGCATCAAAATTAGGAATCAAAAATGAAAAAAAATAAACATCTACTCAAAAATTTTACATCCTTAGCAACCTTACTATTCAACCTATTTCTGATATGCGCAGTACCTCTATTAGCCGCTGATGAGTCTGAAATTATTTTACTTAAATCTGACAATGACACATATGAAATTGCTAAACAAGCAAGAGTATTTATAGACGATGAAAAATCCTATACATTAGAACAAATACTTACTCTTCCAGAATCTAACTTTGTTTCACATAAAAATTTCAACTTTGGATTATCTAAAAAAGCCTATTGGATAAAATTACGAATAACACCAGATAACTCCAATCAAGATTGGCTTTTAGAAATTTCTCACCCAGTATTAGATCATGTCGCCCTTTATATTCCAGAGGATAATGGTAAATACAACGTAAAAAAATCAGGTGACGCACTTCCTTTTCACAATCGTAGCATCAAACACAGAACTTTTCTATTTGAACTTCCCTTGAAAGAAAATCAAGTAAATGTATTCTATATAAGAGTTAGCTCTGAAAGTACAGTCTCTGTTCCTATGAAAATTTGGAACGAAAAAGCTATGACCGAAAATAGAGTAAACGAACAAATGGTATTCGGAATTTACTATGGGCTAATTATAGCGATGGCACTTTACAATTTCTTTTTGTTCATCTATGTAAAAGATTTAAGTTATTTATTTTATGTTATTTATATAGTTTCTTTTGGATTATTACAAATGAGTTTAAATGGGCTGGCATTTCAGTATGTATGGCCAAACTCTACTTGGCTTGCCAGTTATGCCCCTACTTTTTTAATTCCTTTTTTAGCTAGTTTCGTTGTGCAGTTTACCAGATACTTCCTATTAACCGCAGAAAAAATTCCTAAAATGGATAAGTTTTTTCAAATTGTATTCTGGCTTGGAATTATACTTACCGTCAATGCGATGATAGTAAATATTTCTTCTATACTATGGGTATTAATTGCTTATACGTTTATGGGTATTCCATTTATGATTGGAACAGCCATCCGAATTTGGTGGCAAGGATACAAACCTGCTTCCTATTATCTAATTGCTTGGAGTGCATTTTTTATTGGCGCATTATTATATGCTCTTAAATCCATTGGAATGTTACCAAATATTTTTATAACTACTTATGGACTTCAAATAGGCGGGGCAATGGAAGTTATCCTCTTATCAATTGCCCTTGCAGCAAGAATCAACATGATGAAAAAAGAAAAAGAAGATGCACAAAAATATGCAATCGAAATGCAGACTCTTCTTGCTAATTCCTATGCTCGTTTTGTACCTAAACAATTTTTAACCAATCTAGGCAAAACTTCCATCTTAGATGTAAAACTTGGAGATCAAATTTCTAAAGAGATGACTGTTATGTTTTCTGATATTAGATCATTTACTGATTTGTCAGAAAAAATGACCCCAGAAGAAAATTTTAATTTTATTAATTCTTACCTAAGCCGAATGAGTCCGATTATTCAAAACCACCATGGGTATATTGATAAATTTATGGGTGACGGCATAATGGCGTTATTCGATGGTATGCCGGATAACGCACTGAATGCCGCTATTGCGATGCAAAAACATATAGTAGTATACAATCTCCATAGAGATTCACAAGGATATGAACCAATTCGAATCGGAATCGGAATGCATACAGGAAGACTCATGTTAGGAGCTATCGGTGGGATAGAAAGAATGGAAGGAACCGTAATTTCAGATTCAGTGAATCTTGGGTCTCGAATAGAAGGTCTTACTAAAATTTACGGAATTAAAATTGCTATCAGTGAAAAAACTTTTCTAACTTTGGATAATCCAAATAATTTTCATTTTCGATTCTTAGATAGAGTCCAAGTCAAAGGAAAAAAACAAGCAGTTTCCGTTTACGAAGTATTTGATGGGGATAGTGAAAATAACTTTGCACTCAAATTTAAAACAATTGGAATTTACGAACAAGGAATTGAAAACTATTTCAAGAAAAACTTTAAAGAAGCAAAGGAATGTTTTTTGGAAGTGAACAAAAAAAATCCTGAAGATAAAGTATCCTCCATCTATCTTCAGCGTGCTGACTACTACCTAGGACATGAAATTGAAGAAAACTGGGACGGAGTATCAGTATTAACCGATAAATAAAAATCAGAGCCGTTAACTATTTTTCAGAAAGAGTAGAGACACCTTTCCAATCATCTGCATTTTTCAATAAGTGCTCTATTCTTTCTAAAAATAATTTTGTTGCTTTATCCTCTTTTGTAATCTGTAAAACTTTCAGAAATAAATCTTGGGCTTTAGAAAATTCACCCGCGTAAAAAAACGAAATAGCATTTTCATAAATTTCTTTAGATTTTAGTTTTGAGTTTAAAATTTCTTCTGGGTAATAATCCAAAATCTCGTATACAACTATTGGTTTAGATTTACCTTTTACTATAACATTATCAAGTAATCTAAATTGGTATTTTTCTTTATCGAGCGTTTTATTTAAAGTATCCTCACTAATGATAATTCCTACTCCATATTGTTTCGTCATACTTTCAAGCCTAGAAGAAAGGTTTACAGCATCAGAAATTACAGTTGTATCCATACGTCTATCTTCCCCTACAGTTCCTAACATAAGCTCGCCTGTATGAATTCCGATTCCAATAGAAATAGGCGGATAACCTTGATTATTCCTATGTTTGTTATAAATTACAATTTCTTGCATCATTTGAATAGATGCTTTAATTGCATCATCAGAATTTCGTGGAAATAAAGCCATAATTGCATCCCCAATGTATTTATCAATGAAGCCATTATTTTCTCGAATGCGTGGTCCCATTCTTTTTAAATAAGAGTTAATAAAATTAAAATTTTCCTCAGGGCTCATCTTCTCCGAAAGTTCGGTAAATGATCGTATATCGCTAAATAATACGGACATTTCTTTTCTAATCTGATCTCCTAGTTTAACATCTATAATACTTTCTCTATTTAAAAAGCGCAGAAACTCTTCTGGCACAAAACGCTGGTAAGCCACATTCAGCTCTGACATATTCGTATAAAGTCTAGCATTTTCAATCGAAATTGCCGCTTGTGAACTTAGCAGATTTAAAATTCTAAGTCGATCTTTTGTAAAAGCTCCTGTAGAAAGTTTGTTTTCTAAATAAAGTACACCTACCACTTTTCCCTGAGTCATAAGCGGAGTGCAGATGATAGACCGCGGTTTTGAATTTTGAATGTAGGCATCTGTTCCATACTTAGAGTCATTTAACGCATCATCTAATACAACATTTTCCTTGGAGCGGATAACGAAATAAATCATAGACGTTGGACAAATTGGAACAGTTCCATCAATCGAAATAGATTGTAAAATAACTGAATCTTTTCCTGATTCAGAAATAGCTTCCGCGAAAAAATTCTTTTTTGATTCTAAGATTAATACACCTTTATCCGCTCCCGCATTTTGCAAAAGTGTATTCATTAGATTTTTTAAAAGTCTATCTAAAACAATTTCTCCAGAAATAGATTGAGATGCTTTCATGACCGAAGCAAAATCAAATGCTTCGTTAGAATTTTTTGTAATGGATGTGGCGGCAATTGTTGCTGTATTAGAATTGCTAATCGTTGTATGAGCAAAACTAGTTCCTTTGGTTTCGATTCTTTTGAGTTGCACACCAGTATAAACTTTTTCCATTTGAACTAACTTCGCAAAAGCTCCCCATATACTATAAGAGTTGTAAGCATTCATCAAATAAGGAGTTGCAATCATTTTTCTTCCTTTAGAAAAATAAAATTTTCCTGCAAGTTCAGAACAAATCGCTTCATCATTTGGAAATCCTTTTGCCTTAGCCAGTTCTATCGCCTTATCGTAATTTACCTCTGCTTTATTAGAATCATTTTCTAACCTGCCCTGTTCAGCTAAAAGTAAATGGTATCTATGTTCATGATTTACAGGGGCTTGTTCAAAATAAAATTTCATTTTCTTTAAATTAGATTTGAATCTTCGATATAATTTTCCAGAAGGTTTTTTTATAAAATTTGAAATTAATAAAGCCTCATAAAAATAAAAAATAGGAACATTTATAGTGGATAAATCATTATCAATCAGACGTTTAAATTCTACCGCCCTTGTTAAACCATATTCATATTTTTCAAATAGAAATGACAAAATTACTTCCATTAAATAAGAAAAACCAATCGATGCGTTATCCTGTTGTGCTTTTAATTTTGGTAAATCTATTTCTGGATTAAAAATCTCCCCACTTAAAATAGAAGGATCACTTACCTTTCCGATAAGATTTTCATTCATTTGGTATAAAGACGAAATCAATGAATAAGCAGACTCTTGACGCATACTTTTCACCTTACTAAAGTATAGCGCAAACTCTTTGTTTAACGAAGAAAGTTCCTTTCCACTATAAAAGGAATTCCGTAAATAATTGTTTATGGAAAAACCAGCATAAGTTAGATCACCATTTTCAATACAAACCTTGTAAGCTTCTAGAAAATTTTTGGTATTGGTATGTAGACTTTCCTTCCAATGAATTCCAAATAGATTCATTAATGTAAGAATACTGCCATATTGCCTTGGGTTCGGATACTTATGATATATCTCAAGACATGCTTGGCACATACGATAGCCGACATCAATTTTATTTAAAATTCCACAAAGAATGATAATATACCCGCCTAAAAGTGGTGCAGTAAGATCAGAAATTCCTTTTTTAAAAGTAATATCAAGTCCCTTAAAAATCATTAATGGATTCAAATCAGGCATTGTTAAATAAGCAGATCCACCGATAGTAAGCATTAAATCAAATGCCGCATAATTATTATTATCCGTAAGTTTAGGAAGTTTATCCATATTCATAATCTTTTTATCTGAATATTTTAGAATTGATTTAACAAGACCAAGTCCAACAAACAACTTATTCGGATTACGAGGAAGTTTTATACCTAACTCTTCTAACATCGGAAAGGAAGACTCGATTGCTTCTCTCAGTTTATTCTGAGCAATTAAAGACCTTACTTTGATTGTATAAATTTTACTTTTGTCTAAAACATTTTTACAATACGGAATACATATCTCAACTAACGTCTCACACTCTTCATATTCTGTATTGATATAAGAAGCTTCCGCAATTTCAAAATAGACATTAAATAATAAATCATAGTTTTCTTTCCATCTGGCAGAATTTTTTTCCGATATATTTTCTTTTTTGATTGGTTGACCTAGTAAATCTAGTGCAATTTTTGCATACCCTATTGCAGTTTCGTAAGCGGCAGATGACTTTGCTTTACTACATGCTCTTAGATTTAGATTCGCAAATTGAATTTTATCCTCTCTTGGAGAATGTTCAATTCCTAGATTGATGTGATTTACTACATCAAATAGGTTAACTTCTAGAGATTCTTCTGTTGCATTTTTTAAGAGATCATTTCCTATCTCCCAATGAATCTTTGATTTTTCTTCTAGAGGTATAAGTGCGTAAGCCGCTTGTTGGATACGATCATGGACAAATTTGAATTCTGCTACGCCTTCATATTTAATATCTAACTCTAAGAATTTATA
>DDBL01000013.1:5480-9775 GCA_002333425.1 Leptospiraceae bacterium UBA2033 | reverse complement strand
GAATACAACACAAATTATGGATTTAATCTTTCTTTCTGGGATAGACTTTTAGGAACTTTGAAAACTGAGTTTGTCGGGCGACTAACGTTAGGTCTGCCTATGTTTAGGGAACCAAAATATCTGAGGCTTGATTGGATGTTAAGTATTCCATTTCTGCACAACAAAAAAGTTACATTTACAAAGTGAGGATTATTATTCCCCTAATATAGTTTTGGTTTGGCTGCTATATTCCAATGTAATCCTTTTTAGTTTTGAAGAATAAGCGATACAAACAATACAAAAATTAACCATATTTTCATAGTATGGTTTAAAAGTTAAATTTAAGTACGATTCACTATAAACTTTTCTAAGATTAATAAAACCTTTTTTATTACTTTCAGAGGAATCCTCCGGTTCGTTAAAACTATTATTAATTGTATGAATTGTTTTTTTATAAAATTGTTCTAACTGAGGAGACCAATTTTTTAGAACTCTACCAGCAGAAAAAACCTCTGCTAGAATTTGTTTTTTAAGCTCTGTGATTTTGGGATCCGTTGTTTCGTTAGTTAAGAATTTTTTATAACAACTCGCTAGTTCATTCAAGTCAGAGCTCATCGACTTAAATAACTGTCTGTAAAGCTCAAAAAAGCGAAGAAGACTTAGATAGGTAGAAGGTCTACGATCAAACTTTAGTTTTTTGACTTTGGAATTTCCCATTTGGACGAGTTCCAAATCCTGCGGTTTAATATCAAAAGGATCTCCCATAAAAAACTTCTCCAAGAACTCATTCATGTTGGATTCGTATTTTAAAGGAATAGGTTGTTCAAGTTTTAAAATATTATCAGGATTATCCTTATTATTTAAAAGTAAGGACTTAAAAATATCGTCGAATTCCATAAATTTTAAAGCATCTTACATAGATATAACAAGCTGTCACGCCTTTTTTTAAAATGTCCTAGATTTCATTTGCTTTATTTATGTATTCGATTGTTAAAACCTTTAATTTGGAGGAAAACGCGAGGCACATAATACAGAAATTGATCATGTTCTCATAGTAAGGATGAAAGGTTACATTTAAGTAACCTTCGCTATGAACTTTGCGAAGATTTACAAATCCCTTTCCGCGACCATTCGTAGTCTCTGTCTCAGTAATAGACAGATTGATATTTGTAATAGTCAATTTATAAAGATTCTCCAACTGAGGAGACCATTTTTTTAAGATTCGTCCTGCAGATAATATCTGTGTCAGAATTTGATTTTTAAGTCCTGAATTTACTGGATCCAATAAATCATTCTCCTCAAACTTTTTATAAGTGGTAGCAAGTTTACTCAAATCTGATTTGATAGATTTTAACTGTTGTCTATAAAGTTCTAAGAATCGTAAGATACTAAGAAAGGTGGAAGGTCTACGATCAAACTTTAATTTTTTGATATTTCCATTTGGAGTTATAAACGTTTCTAGATCTTGGGGTTTAATTTCAAAAGGATCATTTACGAAAAAACTGCCTAGAAACTCATCAACATTAGATTCATACTTTGGTGGGATAGAAAATTCAAGTTTTAGAATGCGACTGTCATGAGCATCTTTATTCTTTTCCAAAAGAGTCTTAAAAAGAAGTTCAAATTCCATAAAGTGCCTAAAAGTATAAGGTAATCCTTAAATATGTCAGCTACTTTTCAGGGCAAAATAGCTATTTGACTTAAAAATTTCATGCGTAATGCAATTATGATTTGTGAGTTGGTAAAAGAATGAGAAGTTCAGAAAGTAAATCTCTTTTGCTCATTGGCTTTCTGATAAAACCACTACAATACTTTTTGATTTCTTCTTCTACTCCTTTCATTACATAAGCAGTCAGCGCAATAATTGGAATATGTTTTAATTCATCATCTTCTTTGATTAGTCTACTCGCATCTAATCCATCAATGACTGGCATTCGTATATCCATTAGTATTATATCTGGCTTTAATTCTTTTGCAAGTTCGATTGCTTTTTTTCCATCTGAAGCTTCGTAAAATTCTATCTCGTATTCACTTAAAAAATCTTTAATTAATTTTCGATTATAATCAATATCATCAGCAATCAAAAGAGAAAACTTAGGAAGTTCATCACTATAAATTTTTAAATTTTCTTCTTTCAAATCTTCATTCATAATCTGAATATCAGGCAAACGAAGAGTAACCACAGTTCCCTCACCCGCTTTACTTCTAAGGTCAATAGACCCATTCATTATTTCCGCTAACTTATAAGAAATAGTCAACCCAAGTCCACTGCCACTAAACTTACTAACGTTTTGATTTAACTGCTGATAAAACGCTTCAAAAATTTTTGTTTTTTCTGAATCAATAATACCAACTCCAGTGTCTTCTACAGACACAAGTAAATCTATCTTATTTGAATTACCTCGATTAAAAATAGAATTTACCTTTACTATTACAGAACCAAACTCTGTATATTTAATAGCATTTCCTATCAAATTTGATATGATTTGTCTAACTCTCAATTCATCCATTAAAATGATTTTAGGAAAATTACCCGAAATGATAAATGCCAATTCTAACTTTTTTTCAGTTGCACTTACTGTAAAAATTTCTTTTAGCTCACTCATAACACTATGCATCATCACAGGAGTTTTTTTAATTTCCATTCTTCCTGCTTCTATCTTGGATAAATCTAGAATATCATTAATTAAGGTTAATAGGTTTTTACCGCTACTCATGATTGCNNCGAATCTCATGAGTCATACTTGCTAAAAATTCACTTTTGGCAAGAGTTGTGATCTCTGCATGTTCCTTTGCTTTTATAAGTTCGTTTTCAAATTCTTTTTTGCGGGTAATATCGGTTATTACCCCAACAATAAATCTTTCACCAGAATCATCTATGTACAAACGTTTACTTGTGATAATTGTTTTCGTACTCCTACTAGCATCTGTAAAATGTTCCTCATTTGTAACGTCTTCTCCATCAATTAAAACTTTATTGTCGTTGTACCAAAATATATCAGCTTCTTCTCTTGGGAAAAAATCATAATCAGACATACCAATCAACTCTTCTCTTCGATAACCCATAAAACTACAAAATGCGTCATTTACCAAAGTCCAGTTATGAAGTACATCTTTTACAAATACAGGTGTGGGAATCGAATTGATAATGCTTTCTAAAAAATTCTGTACTCCTAGAATTTTTTGTTCGTAGTATTTTTTTTCACTTACTTCTTGGGAGATAAAAGAATCAATCTGAGTTTTATCGTCCTCTTTAGAAGAAATTTTATACTCAGATAAAATTCGTTTAATTTCTTCGAAAGACTGAGCATCTTTTGCAAGTCCTTCGATTTGTTTTAAAATTTCTTCTCTCATTTTTAATAATTATTTAAAATCTAAAACTTCCTTTGGAATGGAAACGAGTCTTTTTTTATAAGACTTCTTGTAGGATTTTTTAAATTTTGTATGGCAAGACTTACAAGACGAAAGATATTTTCCTGACTCAAGTGTTTCTTTGGTAATCTCTTCCCATTTTTCTTTATCCTCTGGTAGCGCTAAACTTGGAATGAACTCAAGCATTTTTTTCATAGGCTCTTTATTGCCTTTTTTAAATTTCTTTTCCGCAAGCTCGACGTAATCTTCCATAAAATCATGCAAAGTCATTTCCTTAGAGGTTTCTTCTTGGGAAAAAATCCAACCTGCCGAAAGGCAGACAACAGTTAAACTAAAAGTTAAATAAAATCTTCTCATAGGGCTAGTTTGTCACAGTATTTATTTTGATAAACGTTTTTTTATTGCTAGAATGAAATAGGGGAAAACTAATAATTCTATGCCTTCTAAAACAGTCAGAAATAAAATAGACAAGGTATTTAAAAACAATGAAATAGCGCTTGCCATTGCAGGTGGTGGCTGCAAAGCCTTATACGGACTTGGTGTTGGCTTTCAACTACGAAGCTGGGGACTTAAAATTAAAGAAATTTCAGGAGTCAGTGCAGGCTCGGCAATCGGACTTATGATTCTCTCCGGCAGAGAAGAAGTTGGAATAGAATACTTCGAGCAGTTACTCAAACGAAACAAACGTAATTTTTGGCCTCATAGATTACTTTTGGGCAAACGNNAGTGAAAATTTTTATCCTAGCAGTAAAAGCATTTCCCCGAAAAGGCAATCTCCATAACTACTGGAAAAAATTACTCTTAATCCCAAAAACAATGCGAGCCGTTTTGTTAGATGATAAAGACAAAAAAAAAGGATTACCTTGTAATCGAGTAAATAAAATAGTTAAAGAATGGAACTTAAAAGAAGTTATTTTTACAAACAAAGACTTTCAATATCCAGC
>DDBL01000013.1:0-5427 GCA_002333425.1 Leptospiraceae bacterium UBA2033 | reverse complement strand
GAACTTGGAAAAAAAGATGCGGAGGAACAAAAAGAGAAAATCTTTTCCTTTTTGAATGCAAATTATGAGTAAAATTGTTTGTATTGGAGCACATCCAGACGATGTTGAACTTTCTATGGGTGGAAGCGTTTTACGCCTATTAGACGCTGGTCATGAAGTTACAATTTTAGATATTTCCGATGGAGAACCAACACCACACGGATCCATTGAAATCAGAGAAGCCGAAAGAAAAAAAGCAGCAGAGCTTCTTGGGGTAAATCGAATTACCCTCGACATAAAAAATCGTTACATCGAAGAAACGGTAGAAAACAGAATCAAACTAGCAGAAGTTTTTCGCAATTTAAAATGTGAATATATTTTTACACATTATGAATACGACGTACATCCAGATCACATTGCAGTCAGTAAACTAACTGACTCTGCAAGATTTTATTCTAAACTTACTAAATGCGACATCAAAGGAGAACCGTTTTTCCCAACAAGGGTAATTTACTATTTTCCCAATCACATCAAACTTAACTTAGAGCCATCCTTCTGTGTTGACATTAGCCCATACATCGAAAAAAAACAACATGTTTTAGAATGCTACGAATCCCAATTTATCAAAAAGGGGCAAGGCGCATTTATCCGCGAATCGATTGACGCAAATCGTTATTTCGGAATGCGAATAGGCACAGGGTTTGCCGAGCCATTCTACATGCGTGACTCGATTGGGATTATCGAGATTGGGAAGTTGTTTTTGAAGTGAATTAATATTTCAAGAGGCGAACTTGTTTGAAATAGAGTTTGTTTTTTCCTTTTTCATTTAGGATTTTAAACTCAATGTCAATTCCGTATTTATTTGTATCTCCAACATCAACTCTTTGTTTTGTTAATTCTGAATGAAGTTTTAAAGTTGCCTCTTGGAGTGTTTTTAATTGTAACTCATTTGCTTTGTTGCCAACAAATACTGGCGATAGACTCGACTCAGAGTAGACCTTTTCGATAGTTCCAGTTTCTGGACTTACTGCAAATGATTCTGTGAGAATATTCTCTTTCGGATTTGTGACAGAATGCTCGCCTGATTGTGCATTTACTATGATTTGTATTTTATTGTCTTTTGTAAGTGTTGTGACTATTACTCCGTTAGCCGCTTCTTTTTGAAATGCTTCTTGGATGAGAATTGCCATTCCTATTTTACTATGATCTATTCCAAAATACTCTCTTTCTAAAAACGCAGACTCTGACCAGAGAGATGCATAGACTGTTAGAATTTTCTCTTTTAGTTTTTCATCGCTATTTTTACTATTAAATCCTTTTGATTCATAAAGTCCTGCTCCATTGAATTCCGGCAAATCTTCGTTATTCGTTGAGCTACGAAGTCTAATTTTAGTTTTAGCTGGATACTTTTCTAAAATTTTACGAATCCCACTGATTATTGTGGGTGATAGTGTATTTGATTTTTGAATCGCAGTTCTAATTTTTTCTAGAACTTTAGCTTTTTCTGATTTGGAAAACTTATCTTTGTCTTTCAGGAAATTTTGAATCAAAGTTTCTGGCTCACCTTTAATCGTATCAAAATAAGTTTTAAATCCAATTGCATAGGCAGGTCTAGTCATTTCCGGTAATGTAAGTAGAAGCAAATAGTAATTAGTCGCTTTAGCGCCAATATGAGAAGTTGTTATATACTTTTGATTTTCTTTGGTGAGTGAAATGATTTCTGGTGCATCTAACTTAATTTCAGGAACCGAGATTTCTTTGTGTGGATTCTTTTTCTGATTTTCTTCGGCTTCTTTTTTAGTAATTTTTTCTAGTAAAATTTTATCNNTACTCGTTAACTTAGCGTATTTTCCAATCAATCCCTTTAGACCAACTACAAAGTTCATATCTGTAACATATGCGTTAAACGTTCCCCGATTTTTAGCTAATAAATTGACATGGGAAAGTGGAGTTTGTGGTTTAAGTGATATTATCCCCGCAACAGGTGGAACATGAATAGGAACATAATTTAAAATAGCAATATCGGTAGGTAAAAGTGTTTCTAACTCTTTGTCATTTTTTATTAATTTTACTAATCCAAAGGCGGTGCCAGGATTTAGGACTGCAATTTTTTTTCCGCCAACATGTTTAATTAAAAGATTTAACTTTAAAAAACTTTCGGAAGACTTAGTTAAATATTTTCCGAGCTTTGATACGCTTAACGAACTATTATCCCCTTCTGTTAGAATGATTAAACCTTTTTCAGAAAAATTTTTATCAAATGTAGAAATCATTTTTCTTAGTTTAATAATTTCTTCTGCTAGGTGCTCTGGTTTATCGTCGTAATTATAATTTTCTAATCGAAGTGCCCAACTAAAACTCCCTTGTTTATTTTTGTATGGTTTGTCTTTTAAATCATATATAAAAAAAGGAAAAAATTCTCTTTTCTTCGACTCTTTAGATAATTTTTTAAATTCTGCAAATCGAATTTTGCGCCCAAGTCCACGTGCTACAAATTCGGAATGTCCTTGGTATATCTTCGTATCATAAATATGTATCTTAGGAGAGCTACTCCAATCTACTGCAACTCCAGACCAAGTAGGAAGTGTCCCGTAGGAAAGAAAACTTAAATCAGAGGTTTGCGCAAATGCATTGTTAAACGTTAGTATGGTAAAAATTAAGGATAGAAGTCGAATCATAAACCCAAACTAAACAAATTCTAAAACCAGTCAAACTATAATTGATACTGATATTCCTCTTCAGGAACTTCTCTTTGCAAAGGTTGTTTTTTAAAAAAGCGAATCAACTCTTCGGCAGACTGAAGCTCCATCGCATACCTACAATCAAAAGAACAAGAACCAATATGCTGAGTTAAAACCACATTCTCTAAATTTTTAAATTTTCCAGAGTAAGGCTCTTTCTCAAATACATCTAAGGCAGCTCCCGCAATTTCGTTTGCGACTAACGACTNNAAATAATTTTAAACTATCTTTATTGATCATATGTTTGGTTTTTGAGTAGAGCGGCAAATGAAGAGAAACCAAATCAGCACTTGTATAAATTTCTTCTTTGGAAGTCTGTTTGATATTTAGATTCAGATTTTCTCGAATACTTTGTATCTCGTTTGATTGGTCTTTGTTATCATTGATCAAAATCTCTAATGGTTTAAATCCAGACAAAAGTCTAACAACCATTTTCCCTACTCTTCCAAATCCAATCAATCCAATACGAGAATGTTCAATTCTCTTTCCTACTGCTCTTGTCCATTGGTTGTTTCTTATTTCTCTATCTGATTGGTTTACGAAACGTGTAAGCGATACCATTAGACCTAACGTTAACTCCGCCACCGCAGGAGTAACTGCATCCGGTGTGTAGGACACTCGAATTCCTTTTTCACGACATAAATGAAGTGGTACAGAATCTAGTCCAATTCCAACCCTAGAAACAAATTCGAGTTTAGGGTTTATGGCGAGTAACGCATTTATATTCTCAGTCCCAGCGATAATTCCGTCAGAATCTTTCGCAAACTCTGCAAGCTCCTCTGGTTTCAGTTTTCTTTTATGTGGATTGTAAGTAATGTCCCAACCAGTCTCGGCTAAAATAGTTCTAGGATAAACATCATTCACTCCAAAAGGATAAGTGGATACAAAAATCTTAAACATAGACTTTTCGTTTAGTATCGTTCTAACTTTATTGGTTTGCCATTATCCCAATCACCGGCTACTTTCAATTCTCCGGTAGAATTATAAAACTCTCCTTTCCCGTGAAACTTAGTATCTTTAAAACTTCCTACGTAATAATTGCCTTTCGCCGTCACCAAAAACCCAAAACCTTCTAAATTTCCATCTCTAAAATTTCCAAAGTATTCATTACCTGTCTCGGAAACCAAATAACCTAAACCATCTAGGTTTCCATTTTTTAATTCTCCTGCATAATACTTCTTATTTTTTCTAAATAACTTTTTTTTGTCTTGGTGTTTTGCTTTTTCGATGATTTGGTAATCTTTTGTTTTTCCTAAATTCAATGAAAAGCCATTGTAGATTGTCTTATTATCTTGAAAGTCACCGGCTAATCTTAAATCTTCGCTTTCTTTGTATATACCTAATCCAAAAGGTTTGCCTACTTTAAAACTACCTAAGTAAATTTGTCCATCGGGATATTGATAAAATCCGATTCCCTGAAATTTATGATCAAGGAACTCTCCCGCATAACGGTATCCATCATTGGAATAAAAAATACCTCGACCATGAAATTCGCCTTTTTTAAAATCTCCTTTGTATACATCTCCATTCAAGAACGTATAACGTCCCTTTCCTTCTATTTGGTTATTTTTAAACTCACCTTCATAAATATTTTCATTTTTAAAATAAAGGATTCCATTTCCATGCATTTCTTTGTTTTTAAAATCACCTTCATACTTTCTTCCATCAGAAAAAGTAAAATTTCCCTTTCCATTCTCACAATCGCCACTTTCGCATTTGCCTTCATCCGCTAGAACGGGCAACACAGATAAGCCTATCAAAAAAATAAAATGTATCCATTTCATAAAGAAATCCTCTTAATACTCAGTATTTAACTTACAATTACGATATTCACTCTAAAACTGCTACTAAAAATTTAGGTTCATCAGAAAAACTCGGTTATAGTTTTCTGAAATTAGAATAACAAGCTCAATTTATATAAAAAATAGTTAACCAAGTTGCGGCTAAAGGTAAAAAAGGGATTTTATGTGGCTAATCGAAATAGCTTTCTGTAACTTTTTAAAATTTATCGTCTACGGTTTTCTTTAGTCAGCTTCTGAGAATAAGTTCATTTTACCCCTAATCCGAATTATAGAGAGTAACCCCTAGAATAATTCGTTTGAAATTAAATTATTTCTTGCTTATTATAAGCGTTATAATACTATTATCCATAGAGTTATTTTTTGCGACTAACTCTAATATATTCGTGAGGATAATATAAATTGACACCTAAACCTGTAAAAGTAACCGCTAATGACTTAACAACATTAGAAAAAAATCTTAAAAATAAATCGGATGATTCTATTGGAAATTACCTTTTCAATGGATATCGTATTCAAGTAAGTAAATACAACCAAAGTGCGACAGAAAGAATTCGCGCTTTTGCAAAAAGAAGAAGAGAACAAGGTCTTTGCGTTGCTTGTGGAACAAAAGTTAAACGTACAAATCCAAAAACTGGTGAACCATACAAATATTGTGATTTCCACCACGACTTAGCTCTCCAAAAAAGAAAACAACTCAAAACACCAACCACCACTAAAGCTAAAAAGAAAAAATAATTCTTTTTATCAAGAAAAGAGCTTGGTATTGTTATACTTTACCAAGCTCTTTTTGTATCTACACTACTCATAAATATTTTGCCACAGAGACACAGAGAAATTCAAAGAGGTTCAATTGCGAATAACTCTCTTTAGCATGACGCATATAAATAAAACTAGAACAACTCAAA